>CAYWJP010000041.1:0-1823 GCA_964458715.1 uncultured Bdellovibrionales bacterium | reverse complement strand
TTGGTTAGATTACTAATTCCGAATAAATCATATTTTTTTAATATTATAAGAATTGACAAAAGGTTTATTTTTAATTATACTTATTTAACTCAGAGGAGAGAGCTATGGTTCTCGATCGGTCGCGTTGCTTTTTCGCGAGAAAGCACCTCCCACGCAAAGATGTGGAGCAAGCGTGGAGCTCTTCTCTGGGTAACATCTCAAAGGTCACTGTTCTAATTTTCAGGGGCCTTTTTTATTCGATAGGTTTTTATTTGAGTTAATTTGAGTTATTATAAGAGGGTAAAGTTAATTTTTGCAAATTCAAAATGAGAAAAAAAATTAAAGCATTAGTATTATTTTCTGGAGGATTGGATTCGCTTTTGGCCGTGAAGATTTTAGAGAAGCAAGAAATTGAAACAGCCGGAATTTGTTTTTCTAGTAATTTTTTTGGGGCGGAAAAAGCAAGGAGAATTGCTGAAGCTAATGGAGTCAAACTTTTTGTGGAAGATTTTGGAACTGATATTTTAGAATTAGTTAAAAATCCACCACATGGTTTAGGGAGAAATATGAATCCTTGCATTGATTGTCATGCTGCGATGTTTAAACGAGCGCGAGAATTTGCTGATAAAAATGGTTATGATTTTCTAGCTAGTGGGGAAGTTTTGGGACAACGACCTTTTTCTCAAAATAAGCTAGCTTTAGCAGAAGTCGCTAAAACTGCTGGTGAAGAGTTGTTGCGACCGCTTTCGGCTAAGCTTTTGTCAGAAACGGAAATGGAAAAACAAGGATGGGTAGACAGGGAACAGCTTTTAGATTTACAAGGCCGACAAAGAAATCGTCAGCTGGAATTGGTAAAAACATTGGGAATAAAAAAATTTGAAGCTCCAGCAGGAGGATGTCTTTTGACTGATCCAGCCTTTGGAAAGAGACTAGAACGGGCTTTAAATGAGTTTTCTAAAATAACTGAAAAGGATGTAGAGTTATTAAAATATGGAAGAATTTATTGGTTGAAACTGAGAAAAAAGAAAAGCCCAATCTTAGTAGTAATAGGTAGAAATAAAGAAGATAATGAAAATTTAAAGCGATTGTTTTTTGGTGGTGATTTTTTATTAAAGCCGAAAAATATAATGGGGCCAGATGTTCTAATTCGAGCTTTTAAAGATGAATTAAATTCTGATAACGAGATAATAAGAGTTACTGTGCCAGAAGATAAACCGAAGGGATTAGATGGGAAAGTTTTTAATAATGAGATTGAAATGTTCGAGGAAATAGGAATTTTGGGCGGGTGGTATATTAAAAAAGCGCGGAAAGAGACAGTGGAGTTTTTGATTGAGAAATAAAAGTAAAAAGATATTTTGATTAGATATAATAATTCAATTTATAAAAGTAACAATTTTAGAAAAACTTTTTTAAAATTTGAATTATAATGTTCGGAATTATTTGGTTATACCATTTTCAATCAACCACTCCTCACCCAAGTCTTGAAAATTTGGACTGCGACTTCTGCAACTATCCAACATCTCCTTATTCTGTTGCAATCCCAATATTTTAACTGCAAATTATTCAAAACTCGTCAAAATAATACCATTATTCTTTCTTGTTTTTCATAATTTTCGTTTAAAATATTGAAATTTCACAACGAAAGAGAGATATTAGATAGTTGTTAAAAAATATTAAATGCCTGCCTGCCGGTAGGCGGGTATCTACAGATACTAATTTAAGATTTTTTTTCATCTCGTCTAAAATTTTCTGTAATTTAATGAGGATTGGTTAATTGAAAATGGTATTAGTTGAATAAGTTCACTCACATTTTAGACAAAATTTAAAAAATGCAACTAAGTTTT
>CAYWJP010000040.1:0-3285 GCA_964458715.1 uncultured Bdellovibrionales bacterium | reverse complement strand
GCCTTGAAAGTTGATGTGTTAGTTCCAGCTGCCTTGGAGAACGTTATTCATAAAGATAATGTTAAAAATGTTAAGGCGAAAATTATTTTAGAATTAGCCAACGGTCCAGTTACCAAAAAAGCTAGCGGAGAGTTATTTAAAAAAGGAGTAATAATCATTCCTGATGTTTTAGCTAATTCAGGTGGAGTAGTAGTTTCTTATTTTGAATGGGTGCAGAATTTGCAGAATTTTTATTGGAGCGAGGAAGAAGTTCAAAATAAATTAAAACCAAAAATGAATAAAGCTACTGAAGATATTTGGCAATTTAAAGAAAAAAACAAAGTTGATATGCGAACGGCTGCTTATTCTTTGGCAATAAAAAAGATTTTGGAAGCAGTCAAGATTAAAGGAGTATAACCCTGCGGGTAATTTCCAACCTGCCTACCGGCAGACAGATTTACAATAAACCGATTTTCAACCAATTTTCAATTTAAAAATTTACAATAATAAACTTTGCTTGTTTGGGTCTGAAAATTGAAAATTAAATCATTGAAAATTTTAAAATCAAAACTCTGATTCTAATTAGCTTATTGACTGAATAGCTTTTAATTGTTATTATTTTTATCGTATCTGGAGGTTTTCCGGTCCGATGGCCGAGTGGTTAGGCAAGGGTCTGCAAAACCCTCCACAGCGGTTCAATTCCGCTTCGGACCTCATTTTTTAATCGAATGTAATACTTTGCATTCATGACAGAAATTGCTATTTTGACAAAATTCAAGGAGAGTTTGAGCAACGAACGAAATGTACTTCAATGGTACGTTGAGTGAGTAGCGGAGAATTCGACAAAGAAGTTTTTCGAAATAGCGTTTTTTGATTAATCGCCTGGGTGGTGGAACTGGTAGACACGAGGGACTTAAAATCCCTTGAGATTTATCTCGTGCGGGTTCAAGTCCCGCCCTAGGCACATTAAAAAATCCCGTAAGGGATTTTTTATTTATTTTTATTTGGATAATTTTTTAATTATTTTCGGAATTTTTTTAAAATCATCTTCAAGTGTTGATCTCAAGCTCCCGTTATAAAGCGCTGCTGCTGGATGATAACAAGGGAAAAATACTAATTTTCCCAAAGGTTTAAATTCTTTTCTAAGAGCTCGTCCATGATACTGACTAATTCCTACCCCTGGAATAAATCTATTTAGACTGTGACGTCCCAAAATAACAATAACTTTAGGTTTAATAATTTGAATCTGTTTTTCAAGCCAAGGCCAGCAAGCTTTGGCTTCCTCTGGTTTTGGATCTCGATTATTAGGCGGTCGACATTTAACTATATTAGCAATATAAATATCTTCTCTTTTTAAATTAATTTGACTCAATAAATCATCTAATACTTTTCCAGCCGCTCCTATGAAAGGCTTTCCTTGTAAATCTTCATTTTTTCCAGGACCCTCACCAATAAATATAATATCAGCTTGAGGATTACCTTCTCCAGGAACAACGTTGTTTCTGGTTTTTGCTAATTGACAGGCAGTGCATTTTTTAATTTTTTTTTCTAATTCTGCTAGTTTCATTGGTGAAAATTTAGAACATATTAAATATTAGATTTTTAACATGTTTTTAGTTAAAATCAAATCTTCTTCAATTTGGTCGTGATTAGTTTCTAAATAAATATTGATATCAAGTTTTTGGGCTTCCTGGACGACGCTTTTGAGCCCGGTTTCACCGATCAAGCCTTTTCCTATATGTTCATGACGATCTTTTTTGGCATTAAATTCAGTTTTGGAATCGTTAAAGTGTAAACATTTTAATTTTTTTAAACTAATTTTTTGATCAATTTCTCGAAAAACTTTTTGGACTTTTTCTGGCGTTCTCAAATCATAGCCAGCTGCAAAAGCGTGGCAAGTATCAAAACAAAAACCAACCTCAATATTTCTTTTTTTGAGTTCTTTGAAATAGAATTCAAATTCAGCTAAATTATTACCCATAATATTGCCACTACCAGCGGCGATTTCGAGAGTCAACAGAGATGAGTCTGTATAATTTTCGTGAATAGCAGTGATTCCTTCCAAAATTCTTTTCTGGCTTGTTTTTTGATCTGAATTTTTAGCACTTCCTAAATGGGTGATAACAAAAGGGCATTTTATTTGATTGGCAACTTCAAGTTCATCTCGGAGAATTCGAATTGAGTTTTGATAAATTTTTTCGTCTGGGCTAGCCAAATTAATATAGTAGGGAGAATGAACTATATAATCTTTCCCAATTTCATAACCGTATTTTTGACAATTGGTAAGAAATTTTTCAATATTAATTTTTTTTCTTTGACCACCTCGAGGAGAACGGGTAAACATTTGAAAACAATCACATTTTAAGTCGTGAGCATTTTGAGGAGCATTTTCAACTCCACCTGCAATTGATACATGAGCGCCAATTTTAGTCATTTGGTTTAATTAAATATATTCATGAATTTTAATATCTTCTTCATCGATAGTGATATAAGTTGTGGGAGTATCTGTCCAGCAACCAGAATTATAGTAATTAATTTTACCTTTTCTTTTTTTCATAGCTTTGTGAGTATGTCCGCAAAAGATATAATCAATATTCTTAATTCTAGCAAAAAGAATTGCTCGATCGGCAACTTTTTCTGAAAGACGAAGCCAACCTTTGCTTTTTCTTTTAATATAACGACTGATTCGGCGGTCTTTGAAGTCTAGTAATTGAATAAAGTTATAGGCTTGATTGGCTACAAAACTAAGGATTGCATTTTCTACTAGAAAATTATCAAACTGATGACCATGCATCGCTAAATATTTTTTATTTTTATAACGCCATTTATAGATTTTGTAAACTCTAGCGCCGATAAAACTGGCAAAAACTTTAACTAAACCTTTATCATGATTTCCTTCAATCCAAATAACCTTACTTTTTCTAGAGAGTTTGCTAATAAGAGCAAGAAATTTCCAATCAGATTCTTTTAGTCGATTAAAATTTAGGTCTTCAAAAATATCACCAAGAAGGATCAATTTTTTAAATTCAAAATTTTTCAAAAGTGTGGTTGCTCTTTGACTACAACTTACTTTTGTTCCTAAATGGAAATCAGAAAGGATTAGGGTGTGAGTTTTTAATTTTTTATTCATAATTCCATTCTAAGACATTAAGGAATAAAATGCAAAAATTTAGGATTTTTGGAGATTCTACAAGGTTTTCGATCCCCGTGAATACGGGAATTGAACCTTGGGAAATTCAGATATTAAATTGTACTCTTGTTATCATTGCAGCAACAAGGTTTACACTTTCTAAAAAATAAATACAA
>CAYWJP010000039.1:0-3826 GCA_964458715.1 uncultured Bdellovibrionales bacterium | reverse complement strand
TCTATTTACAAAAAGGTTAAAGTGTGCTATAATTATGTGTTAAGTAAAATAAGTAGTTTTTTGAAATTATCAACAATCTTTTGGGAGGAAGAAAAATGATGATGGACGGAATAAGAAATAATAGAGAAAGATTAATCAATGGATGGCTTAATAACAAAGCTCTTTTGGCACCTCTATTTTTTTTAGGGGCAATGGGGTTGATAAAAATTATATTCTTATTGGCGGGATTAATTGGAACTTGTTTTCAAGAGTTTCCGCTGGGAGTTTCGAGAAATAGTTTTTGGTGGATCGCAACGATTCCACTTCTTTTTCTGATAAAAATTCCAGGAATTTTTAATTTTCTGGATTCCTGGATGGATAGTCTGGAGAAATTTAGCGACGGAATTTTTAACCGCTAAATTTTCTTAAAAAATAAAAAGTCCCTTGCTTTGAACCATATCGCAAGGGCTTTTTTATTTGGCAAAAAATTATTCAAAGTAGAAATTTTTTATAATAAATTATGGTATAATGTTTTTATATGAAATATTAATATTTAGATATGGAGAAAAATTTTTTTAAATTCGACTTTGAACCAAATAAGGAAAATCTTGGAGAATTTTTGGGAACATTAACTTTTCTTAGACATAGCAAAACTAAATATACCGAAAAATATCCAGACTTAACACCAGAGGGGCTTGAGATTACTAATAATAGAGCGGACGAAATTGTTTCTGAAAATGAGCCCTTTAAGCAAAAGAGATTTCACATTTCATCTCCTCAGCCACGAGCTCAAGGAACTAGCGATATTATAAAGGATAAATTTGGAGATAAAGATCAAAAAACTCATATTTCAGATCAAATTCGATGTGCTGAAATTTATGATAGAGAAACAGTTGATAAATGGTTTGAAGAGGCTTACGCAAAAAATCCAGATGATCCTCGAGCGAATGAAAAATTTTATCGTGATGATCAAAAATTTGAAGAAAATCCTGAGATTATAGAAGTTAGAGAAAAAGTCGCGATAAGATCGATGAGGGCTTTGGAATATTTAATTAGATCCTTTGAAAAAAATGAAAAACCTCCTCATATAATAGCAACAAGCCATTTTGAGATAATTACCCCGATCATTAGTCAGATTTTTTTTGAAGAAGAAGAAATTTTGTTTGGTCATGTTGAGGATATTAAAGTTAATTTTTTCAAAACAGAAGATTCTAAAAAAATTTCCATGAAAGTTGTTTTTAGGGGACAAGAGAAACGAGTTATATTCGATAGAGAGAAGAGAAAAATTATTGTGTAATTTTATGAAAAAATATATTCAAAAAAACTTGACAGAAGCTTTTAGGAAAGGAAATGTTCCAGGTGAAAAGGTTCTACCTATCCATCGAAAAATGGTTATTTCTAATGTCTTTATTTTAGAAAACAGGGTTTATAAGATCTATAAAGATGGCAATGATTTTTATAATAAAAATTTTCGAGATATTTCTACTAAAGAAAAAAGATTTGATTTTACGAAAATGGATTTTGATTGGAATAGAAATTTAACTAAAAATATTTATTTAGAATTGAAAGGTTGTCGTTTGAATAGAGGTTCGGTCGAATTTGTTGATTTTAATTTTGCAGATGAATTGGCGATTGTTATGAAAAAATTTGAAGAAAAATCATTATTGTCGAACCTTTTACAAGAAAAGAGTCTAACTTTAGAAAATTTTTTTGAAATTGGCAAGCAATTAGGACAAATTATATCAGGAATGTCAAAATTAAACTCAAGAATGAATTTATCAGAGATTATGGAATTAAGGCTTGTTGACGTTAAAAATTGGTTAGATACAGTAAAAGAATACATATCAAAAGAAACGAGAGAAAAAATCTTTCAAGTCCTGGATAATAAGTTTGCTGATTATAAAAAAGTTGTTAAAAATGAGAAAGATAAAGGAGTTTGTCCAGACACTCATCTTGAAAACTTAATTTTTGAAAATGGAAAAATTTCTATTATCGATTCTTATCCTCCTAAAGAAATTTGGAAAGTAGCTGATTTTTCAACTAATTTTTATAGGCTGGGTGCGGATGTGTTGATGATAGCCGGAGATGAAGCTTTTCAGAAAATGAAAGAAGGGTATTTATCTTCTGGGATATATTTTAATGATGAATGCGAAGATTTTTTAATTTTTTATGCGGCTTTGATCGATTGGCCTTATCTGTATATGTTAGGGAAAAAAGATCCTAATAAAATGAAATTAGCGGAAAAATTTAGTGATTCAATTAAAAAAAGATATTTAATATAAAATTAATAGTGAGAAAGCAAAAAGTCTTTTGTCGAAAAGATTAAAGGCTTTATTTAATGCTTAGAGTCTGGTATAATGAGCCAAGAAATAAGAATTTAGCTAAGAACAAAATGTTAATAGATGACGTAAAAATAGAAGTATTTTCGGGAAATGGCGGAAACGGGAGAGTGCTTTTTAATAAAAACAAAATGAGTAAAGGTCCGACTGGCGGTGATGGTGGGAACGGTGGAGCAACTTATCTTCGGGGAATTTCCAATATTGTAGCTTTGTCTAGATTTCGAGGAAAGAAGATTTTTCGGGCGGAAAATGGTGGAATTGGAGGAGAACAAAGAATGAGCGGAATAACTGGTAGAGACCTTGTTCTTGATGTTCCTGTCGGGACTGTCGTTCATATTTTAAACGCTAGAGAAAGCGCATGTTCGGAAGATTCCTTTGTCAGAACCTCTGCTACTTGCTCCACTTATCGAGAAATAAATTCTGCTCCGTTGCTCGATTCTTCCTCGGACTCTCCTCGAACAGGCGCTTTCTGTAAAAATAAGAAAAAAGAGATTACTAAAATTGGCGAAAAATTACTTTTAGAAGAAGGAGGAAAAGGAGGAAGAGGAAATTTCTTTTTTAGGTCTTCTTCCAATACTACTCCAAAAGAATGTGAGCCAGGAGAAGATGGAAAAAAATCTGAATTAAGATTGGAGCTTAAACTTATTGCTGATGTAGGACTGATCGGCTTACCAAATGTGGGAAAATCGACTTTATTAAACACGGTCACTAATGCTAAGAGTCGCGTGGCTAATTATCGATTTACAACTTTAGAACCAAGTTTGGGAGTTTATTATGAATTAATTTTAGCTGATATTCCGGGTTTAATTGAGGGGGCTTCCGTTGGAAAAGGACTGGGAATAAAATTTTTACAACACGTGGAGCGAACTAATACTTTTTTTCACTTAATTTCGGCTCAATCGAAAAATCCAGTGAAAGATTATAAGGTAATCCGGAAAGAACTAACGGAATATAATCCAGAGCTTTTAAAAAGAAAAGAATATGTTTTTTTAAGTCAAAGTGATTTAGCAGATGAAAAGAAAATAAAAAAGAATATTAAAGATTTGAAAAAATTGGGCTTGGAGGTTTCTATTTTGTCGGTGATTGATGATGAGAAGATTAGGGGAGTGGAAGAGGTTTTGAGAGAAGTTATAAAAGCTAAAAAGGTTTAGCCTTAAATTAGTCAAAATCCCTGCCTACCGGCAGGCAGGCAAATTATCTCAAATTGCCCGAATCAAATTCAAATGTCAAATGATTAAAATCTAAATTTTAAATGGCTAAATTTTGAAGGCTGGATTCCCGCCTACGCGGGAATGACAAGGGAAAAGCGGGAATGATAGGGTGGGGAGCGGGAATGACAAGGTGGGGAGTGAAATGAACTGGATTCCCGCCTACGCGGGAATGACCCCAGTTAAATAGGGCAAACCCCAGTTAAATATTGCTACGCAATTTAACGGGGCAGGCTTAAAATGAAATTTTCCGGAGGTTCGACCTCCGGGAAGACCTCTGGGAAATTTACTCTTGGTTCA
>CAYWJP010000038.1:0-4054 GCA_964458715.1 uncultured Bdellovibrionales bacterium | reverse complement strand
GTGGATTATTTAATAAATAATAATCTGTTGTCTAAAATGAGGTGGACTGATACAAGCTTTTGACTTATTCTATTTTTTTTGTTACTTTATATAGGGACTATTCCTAATCACATTTTTTACTGCAATTTTCTATTTTTGGCTTAAGAGTCTACTTCTAACTATTATTTCTACTAAGATCTTAAATTTTTAATTAAATTCTTTAAAAATTTTATTACATTAACTAAGGTTAGTGCTTCAAAAATTATTTAAATAATTTTATTTAAAAATTATAAAATCTAGTAACGAAATAATAATTAAAAGTAAACTCTGATTTTTTTAAAATTTTCTTGCCTTAGCGAATGCTAAAGCTTCAAAAATTTTAAAACAATTTACCTGCCTGCCTGTCGGCAGGTCTCAAAATTAATAAATTTCGTTTAAAAACTGTGATTCAAACAGTCCCTTCAGGCATTCGTTAGGAATGCTTATTGGTTTTTAGAGAAATTAGTTTTTATCCCCTCGTAGTTTAATGGATAGAACATCGGCCTTCTAAGCCGAATACGAAGGTTCGATTCCTTCCGAGGGGACGGCGAGGAGCTTGCTCCGAGCCTGTGTTTCTACTGCAAATTCTAAATTTCAGCTAAATTTAATGAATCCTTCCTCAACTTAGGAGGACTAAGTATCGGAAAATCTTCATTAAATTTATCTTGAAATTTTGAATTTTCATAACGAAAACAGACTCAGAACAAGCTCCAAGTGATTCGAGAGGTTTATTTTTTCATCCTGTGGATATAGGTATCGAAAATTCTCATAAAATTTACCTCAATATTTTGAAATTTCGCAACGAAAAAACACTCTTTCCCTTATCCTTATCCCGAGCCTGTGTTTCTACTGCAAATTCTAAATTTCAGTTAAATTTTATAAATTTTTATTGACAAAGGTTGAAAAGATATCTAGAATAAGTTTCAATGTTTAGTAAAGGCGGAGGGAATAAATATTAATAAAAAACATGACAAAAGAAAAAAGGAAAGTGGGGACAAAAAAAGAAGATAAAAAGAAAAAAGACGGAATGAGTAAAAATAAAATTGCTAATCTGATTTTGTCCGTCGGAGTTTTTTTCGCAATCGGGTTTTTTGTTGGTCAACAAGATCTATTTAATAAAGAGAAGCAAACGTATCTTTCTCTGGAAGAGGCTCAAGTAAGAGTGGAAAGTTTTATTGTTGATAATTTAGTTCAGCCAGGGACAGAGTTAGAAATCAAAGAAGCCAGTGAGGAAAAAGGTCTTTATAAAATTATAGTTTCTGTTCAAGGCCAAGAAATAGAATCATATATAACCAAAGATGGTAAGAACTTTTTCCCACAATCTATGAATATTGATGAGATTGTAGCTCAAAATGAGGTTGATGTAGAGGGGGCACAAGAAGTTGCTCAAAAAGAAATTCCTAAACAGGCTAAGCCGATAGTGGAAACTTTTGTTATGAGTTATTGTCCTTATGGAACTCAAGTTCAAAAAGGAATGTTGCCAGTGATAAATTTATTAAAAAATAAAATTGATTTTGATTTCAAATTTGTTGATTATGCCATGCATGATAAAAAGGAAATTGATGAAAATTTAGTGCAATACTGTATTAATGAAGATGACCAAGCTAAATATTATAAATATCTTGAATGTTTTTTAGTCAATGACGACTCTAAGACTTGTCTGACTACAGCCCAAGTTAATCAGGCTAAACTAAGTCAATGCGTTGCTGTTACTGATGCAAAATATGAAGTGACTAAAGCGTATGAAGATAAAGCTAATTGGGGTGGTCAATTTCCTCCATTTAATATTCAAAAAGAGGACAATGTGAAATACGGAGTTCAGGGTTCTCCCACCGTTGTTATTAACGGAGTGGAAGTTTCTTCGGCCCGAGATCCTCAAAGTCTTCTTAATTTAATTTGTAGTAGTTTTGAAGAGGTTCCAGCTGAATGTGGTCAAGAACTTTCTTCTGATGCGCCAGCTCCTGGATTTGGTGCGGGGACTACTGATTCTTCCGCCGCCGCTGACTGCGCAGAATAAATAAGCTTTTATTTCTGGGACATTTTTTTGTCGATTCCTGTGCTACTCACTCGATGTACCAGTTAGTACATCTTACTCGGTGCTCGGATTCTCCTCAAACTGTCCTCAGAAATAAGAACCTCCGTGTATAGAAAAAACAGATTATATAAATAAAAACTCTGATTGTTCAGGGTTTTTATTGTGGGTTTTGAAAATTTCGAATTTCTAATTTCGATTCAAGGACTAATTTTGAATGTTTAATTTAAAAATAAATGAAGTGAATTTTATTAAATCCGCCGACCAGCCGGCAGGAATTATAAATTAAGTAATTAAAAATTGATTCAAAATTCAAAATTCAAAATTAATCTGAAAGTTTATATTTTAAATTCCACCACATCTCCATCTTGGACGATGTAATCTTTGCCAACAGTTTTGAGAAAACCTAATTCTCGAGCTTTGGCTCTTGAGCCAGTTTCGATTAATTCTTTGTAAGGAATTATTTCAGCTTTGATGAATTTTTCTTGAAAATCGGAATGAATAGCTCGTCCGGCTTCGGGGGCAGTGGAATCAATCGGAGTTTGCCAGGCTCTAGTTTCTGTTTCACCAGTTGTTAGATAGGTCATTAAATTTAAAAGCCCATAACTTTTTTTAATCAATTCGTCTAATTCTGATTTTAATTCTAGTTCTTGTTTGTCTTCGTTGCTTAATTCTAAAAGTTCTTCCTCGATTTTAATATCCAGTGCTACGTAGTTTTGCGGATTTTTAAATAATTCTAAAAGTTCAAACTCAGTTAATTCTGTTTGAATTTTTTCTGGTTGATTGGTATTTAGAATATATAGAACAGGTTTGAAAGATAATAACTGTAAATCTTTTATCAACTCGAAATCATCTTTTAGTGAGGCTATAAATATTTGGATTTGATTTAGGCTGTTGTTATTTAAAACAACCTCTAGCTTTTTAGTTATTTCGAATGTCTTCAAGGACTCTTTGTTGCCAGTTTTAGTTTGTTTGCTTTGCCGCTCCAGTCTTTTTTTAACAGTTTCCAAATCGGCTAAAATTAGTTCAGTATTAATTATTTCAATATCTTCTCGGGGATTGATTCTTTCTTTAACGTGAGTGATATCATTGTTTTTAAAAAAACGTACTACTTGAACAATGGCGTCTACTTCTCTAATATTGTGAAGAAATTTATTGCCTAATCCTTGACCTTCGGCGGCACCTTCTACTAATCCGGCAATATCAACAAACTCAATAGCGGAGTAGATCTTTTTTTTAGAATTAGAAAGTTTAGCTAATTGGTCAATTCGATTGTCAGGTACTTCAACAATTCCCGTATTGGGTTCAATGGTGCAGAAAGGGTAGTTGCTGATGTCAACTTGGATTTTGGTTAGAGCTTTGAATAGGGTTGATTTACCGACGTTGGGCAATCCTACGATACCAATCTTCATACGTATAGCGTGGTTTGTATTTTTGGAACATTTTTTTGTCGATTCCTGCGCCATTCGCTCGATGTACCAGTTAATACATCTCACTCGGTGCTCGGATTCTCCTCAAACTGTTCTCAAAAATACAAACCTCGGAGTTATTAATAAGTTAGTGATTTATAGAAATAAATCGTTTGTCGAGCTTTCCGTCTCTCATTCAATGTACTAGTGAAGTACATTTCATTCGCTACTCAAGCGCTCCTCGAATTATGCTCAAATTAAAAATCCTTGAAGTTATTAGTGAAAATTATGATTTTTTAAATTAATAGTTCTTAAGTAGGATAATATAAAAAGAGGGAATTAGCAATCAGCAATGAACCCTCCAGAGGCGGTCACGGCAATGAACTCTTCAGAGGCGAACGCTAAAGCGAATTAATAATAAATAAATTTTGAATTTTATCCTTTGGTTTCCAGAGGTTTGACCTCTGGAGAAAAGTTAAACAAAGAAAATTATCCTCCCGAGGCGGACTGAATTTCATTCAGAAAACTTATCCACAATTTACATTTGGTATTATATATTTTTCATGCTAAACTAAAACTAGTTTTTAAATATAAA
>CAYWJP010000037.1:0-5071 GCA_964458715.1 uncultured Bdellovibrionales bacterium | reverse complement strand
GTGGATTATTTAATAAATAATAATCTGTTGTCTAAAATGAGGTGGACTGATACAGACTTTTGAATAATTGGAAATTCTGATATACTAAAAATTAGTTAGAAACTGTCTAAAGTCTCGGCGCAAAATAATTGAAAAAATCAAAATATTTAATGCTCATTAGCTAAAACATTGAAATTATAGCTACAAAACTTCGTTTCAGTCTCAGCGTATTCCAATACGCTTCGAACTCCAACTCGTTTTCCCCTGCCTGCCGGTAGGCGGGGCTTATAATTTCAGCGTTTTAGCAAAATGCGAGATCTTAGACAGTTTCTAGGAAACAATTTCTAAAGATTTTTTTATGACGAGAATAATATCACTAGTAAATCAAAAAGGAGGAGTAGGAAAAACTACTACGGCCGTTAATTTGGCTACTTATTTAGCTTCAGCTGGAAAGTCGGTCTTATTGGTCGATTTGGATCCTCAGGGAAATGCTTCTAGTGGGCTTGGATTGGATACTCAAAATTTAAAAAAAACTCTTTATCATAGCTTGGTGTCAAAAATCCATCCTCGAGAAGTTATTGTTAAAAGTAAATCTGAAAAACTTAATTTATTTCCTTCTAATCAAGAGCTTTCGGGGGCCGCGGTTGAATTAGTGGGAATAGAAGATCGAGAATTTCAACTCAAAGAAGTTTTAAATAAGATTAAGGATGATTATGAATTTATAATTATTGATTCACCTCCTAGCCTGGGGCTGTTGACTATCAATGGATTAGTAGCTTCAAACGAAGTTTTAATCCCGGTTCAAACTGAGTATTTTGCCTTAGAAGGTTTAGGTCAATTATTGAATACCATTGATTTAGTTAAAGAAAATTTACAACCAGATTTAACTATCACCGGAATAGTTTTAACTATGTATGATAAGAGAAATAGATTGGCTAGACAGGTTGTTAAAGAAGTAAAGCGATATTTTCCAGAAAATGTTTTTGATTCAGTAATTCCAAGAACGGTTCGTTTGGCTGAAGCACCTAGTTTTGGAAAATCAATTTTGAGTTTTGATAGATTCAATAAAGGAGCACAAGCT
This sequence comes from uncultured Bdellovibrionales bacterium, assembly GCA_964458715.1. GTDB lineage: Bacteria > Patescibacteriota > Minisyncoccia > Moranbacterales > DUUL01 > UBA2773. Next base: position 4,011 of record CAYWJP010000037.1, on the reverse strand, counting down.
TATCGTCGGTTAGCCGAAGAAGTAATAGAAAAATAGATAATTAATAATAAAAATAAAAATGCCTAGAGAAGGTGGTTTAGGAAAAGGGTTATCATCCTTAATTCCTCAAAAAAAAGCATCAAATAATTCAATTACGACTGATTCTGAAAAAAGGAAAAACAATTTTGTTTCCAAAGATTTGGATAGTGAAGTAGTCATGAAAACTTTAAACAAAAAATCTGAGGATAAACAGACTCTTTCGGAAAATTCAATCTTAAGTGTTGGTATCAACGAAATTAAAACCAATCCATTTCAACCAAGACAATATTTTGACGAAACTAAATTAGAAGAATTGGCTTTATCTATTCGTAAGCATGGAGTGATTCAGCCTTTGGTTGTTACTAAATGTCCAGAAGGTGGTTTTGAATTAGTGGCCGGAGAACGGCGTTTTAAGGCTTCTCAAAAAAATGGCTTAACTACTGTTCCGGTGATTGTTAAAAAAATTAGTGATAAAGAAAAACTGGAATGGGCTTTAATCGAGAATATTCAAAGACATGATTTAAATGCAATTGAAGAAGCCGAAGCTTATCAGGGATTGATTGATAAATTTGGCTATATGCAAGAAGAAATTGCTAAGCAAGTTAGTAAAAGTCGCTCTACCATTTCGAATACTCTAAGATTATTAGATCTTTCAAATGATATAAAACAAAAAGTTAAAATAGGAAAAATAAGCGAAGGTCATGCCAGAGCTTTATTGAGTCTGGATGATAAGAATAAAAGAGAAATAATGGCCGAAGAAATTATCAAGAAAGAACTAAGTGTCCGAGAAACGGAAAGAAAAATTAAAATAATTAACAACTCAAACTCTGATATAAAAAAATTAATAAATAATGATCCTGAAATATCAGAATTTGAAGATAAAATTAGCCAAGCGCTAGGAACTAAGGTAAATATCAAAAGAAAAAGAAAAGGTGGGAGCTTTATTTTAAACTACTATTCTGAAGAAGAATTCAGTAATCTATTTAATAAATTAATTTCTTAAAGATGGTTGAATTTTTTGAGCCAGAAGATGATTATCAGTTTGACAATAGCAGAAGAAAAAACATAAAAACAAAAATAACATTATTAACTGTTTTAATTATTTTTGGTTCAATACTTATTTTAGCGGTTCAATTCGATTTTATAAATGTTTTTGGAAAGAATAAAATTAAAGAATCTTGTTCTTACAATAGCAGCTATAATCAGACCAATAATGATGAAATAAAAATGGAAAAAGCCAAGAAGGCGTTGAAAGATCACACAGAAACGATTAAAGAATTAAATGGATTTGTAGATATGAGTATAGAATTGGATAAATTACAAAAAAATCTAAAAATTCCTGTAATTAAGCTTACTTTTAAAAAAATGTCAGTTGACAAGGTTAGAGTACCGGAAAATCTTTGTGGTTTTCCGATAATAATAAATAGTCTTTGACCAAGGACTATTTTCAATAATAATTTAGAAGACATGATAGAAATTTTTACAGATGGAGGGTCAAGAGGAAACCCTGGTATTGCAGGAGTGGGAGCGGTGCTAAAAATCCAAGATGAAACTAAAAAATACAGTCAATTTTTAGGAGATAATATTACCAATAATGAAGCCGAATATCAGGCTTTGATTTTTGCTCTTAAAAAAACTAAATCGTTAATTGGGAAAGTTAAAGCCAAGCATGCTATTTTAAGATGTTATGCTGATTCAGAATTAATGGTGAAGCAGCTAAATCATGAATATAAAATTAGCAATGAAAACATTCAAAAATTATTTATTCAAATTTGGAATTTAATGCTTGATTTTAAAAGTGTTAAAATAGTACATATTCCTCGAGAAAAAAACAAGGAAGCAGACCAGATGGCCAACAAAGCCATGGACGAGGGTTTAATTTCTTCTAATAAATTATTTTAAGATTTGATTTTATGGACTTTTTCGTCATAGGCAGATCTGCTTATGGCGGAAACTTTATAAACCTTAAGAACTAATTTTATGAAAATAGTAGTTCTGGCCGGAGGAGGAGGAACTCGATTGTGGCCAATGAGTCGAAACAATAAGCCAAAACAATTATGTAAACTCATATCAGATAAAACTATCCTAGAAGATACATTAGAACGATTTAAAGATTGGCCTAAAGATAAAATTTTTATTGCCACTACTAAAAATTTAGTGGAATCATTAAGGGAGGTTTTACCCGATTTTCCGGATAAAAATATTATTATAGAAACTAGTAAGCGAGATACTGCACCGGCCATGGGATATGCGGCATTAAAACTTTCTTTGGGAGATGAGAATGAACCAATTGCCTTTATTCCCTCCGATCATCATATCGGTCAAGTGAATCGATTTATTAAATCAATTCAAAAAGCCGAAGAAGTTATTAATGAGACTGGAAAATTATTGGATATTTCTATTCACCCGACCAGTCCCAACATTTCGCTTGGTTATACTAAAGTTAGCGATAGAGTTTTCGAAAAAGATGGAGTAGAGTTTTATCGATTCGAAGGTCATACCGAAAAACCTGATTTTAAAACTGCTCAAAAATATTTAGATGAAGGAAATTATCTTTGGCATGCCAATTATTATATGTGGACTCCCAAACTTTTTCTAGAAGCCTATCAAAAACATTCTCCTCAAATTTATGCTGATTTAATGAAAATAAAAAAAGCGATAGAGAAGGGGGATGAAGACAAAGTAGACGAAATTTATAGTCAAATGGAGAAAATTTCTATTGATTATGCTATTATGGAAAAAATGTCTCCAGAAGATGTTTTGATCATTAAAGGAGATTTTGATTGGAAAGATATTGGAGCTTGGGATACTTTACATGAAAACTTAATGACTAAGACTGACGAAAAAAGAAATTTAGTTCGAGGCGAACGTTTGAATATTGACACTTCCAATTCAATTATTTACGGAGAAGAAGGTAAGTTGATTGCCACCGTTGGCTTAGATGATGTAGTGATAGTAGATACCAAGGATGCTTTGTTGGTATGTTCTAAATCTCGGGCTCAGGATATTAAAAAAGTGATTGAGGAGTTGGAAATAAGAGGGAAGAAGTACCTCTAGCGAGAGAGACCAGAGGAATGTCAAAATCCAAACTATTTCAAATTATTCCAAATCAAATCCAAAATTAAAAAAACTTGCCGAGAGGCAAGTTTTTAATTTAGATTTTATTTTTTGACATTAGGGTTTGATTTGGAGCAATTTGAATAATTTGAGTTTTGGAATTAATTTATTTTCACCCATTTCCATATCTCCATTGAATCACCCGTATAAGTCGTTTCTATTAATTCATAATTTTCACGAATATAAGCGCGAGCATCCCCCTTGATGTAATCGAAGTCATTATCATTAATAACGATCCATAGAGCTTCATTTTGAGCCTCTAAAAGTTTAATTTTTGCTAAGTTTAATTCCTTTTCCGCTTGATGTTCGCCACCAAAATCAAAAACAGGGATATTAGTATCGGCGTAATAGTAATTTCTGAAATTTCTAGTTATTAAGAGAGCATTGTCTTCTCGATGTTTTAAGTAATAAGCAAAAACTTCTCGATAATTAGAGTGATTCCATTTTTTATTATTCTGATAAAAACTATCTGGATTGGAAAAATAACTAAAATTATAAAGAATTGAAAAAAGATAAACAATAACCCCACCCATTATCAAGAATTTTTTGGAATTATTTTTTTCAAAAAATTGGTACCATTTTTTTATCGAGAAAACCTCAGCGACTTTTTTAGCGATAAAATAAATTCCAGCGGCGATTATAATAGTTTGAAAAGTTTGAATTAAATAAATATATTGAGCACCGGATGATCTATCCCAAATAAAAACAGCTGATAAAAATGGAACTAGAAATGATAGTAAAAGCCAGGTGTTTTTTTTCAAGTCTTGCTTGATTAAACCGATGGCACCAATAGTAAAAAAAGTAACGGCTAATAAAGCATTACTATAATCAGTAGTAATATTATTAAAATGGCCAAAATTATTTTCCATAAAACCT
>CAYWJP010000036.1:0-5384 GCA_964458715.1 uncultured Bdellovibrionales bacterium | reverse complement strand
AGAGCGTGTGATTTGAGTTTATAAAGTTAGAAAGTTCACCCCGTTAAATAGACTCTGTCTAATTTTGGTTTCACTAAAATTATTTAACGGGGTAAATAAAGTTGAAAGTCTGGAATTATTTGACAATATTTTTTCAAAAGTAGAAAATAAATTATTTAAGGCAATGTTATTCTAAAATTACTTTTTTATTGAATAATAGTGATAAATAAATTAAAATTAAAGTGCGAGTTAAAAATAAAATTAAAATATGTTTAAAAAATATTTAGCGGGGGCACTTTTAGCGTTTGGATTGACAGGTGTTGCTCCAAAATCTCAGGCGATTGAAAATCTAGGAGCTTTTACAATTACTAATTTTGAAGTGGATATTTTAGTTAAAAAAGAGGCTGTTTTAGAAGTTGAAGAAGTTATTGAGGTTAATTTTTCTGAAAAACGACATGGAATTTTTCGAAATATTCCGGTGAAATACAAAGATGATCGAGGTTTTGATTATAATTTGAAATTAAAAGTTCTAGCAGTCAAAGATCAGAATGGGGATTCGATTGAATATCAAATTAGTAGTTCTGGCGGAGATAAGGTTTTAAAAATTGGTGATCCCGATTTGGAAATAATTGGTAATCAGCGTTACGTAGTTCAGTATGAGATTAAAAAGGGAGTGCGTTATTTTGAGGATCATGATGAAATATTTTGGAATCCGATTGGTACCGGTTGGCCGACCGAAATTCAAAAAGCTTCGAGTATTGTTAGGTTTGAAGATGGGGCGAATTTTATTGAGGGAAGTGGGGTTTGTTTTACGGGAGAATTTGGATCTAAAGATAAAAATTGTTTGGTAAATGAAGTGTCTTTTAAACAAGTTGAATTTGAAGCGACAAGAGTTTTAAATAATTATGAAGGATTGACAATAGCGGTTCACTTGCCCAAAGGAGTAATTAAAGAACCAACATCGGGTCAATATTTTATGCTATTTTTGATGGATAATTGGGGTTTTGGTTTGCCAATCGTTGTGTTTGTCGGAATGTTCTTGGTTTGGAAAAAGAGAGGTCAGGAAATTGATTTAAATAAAACAGTTATTGCTCAATATGAAGCCCCGGATAATTTAACTCCAGGAGAGCTGGGATATTTGATGAAGGAGCACTATTCTGTTAAGTTTGTGACGGCTGATATTATTAATTTGGCAGTGAAGGGCTATTTGGATATTTATGAAATTGAACCAAAAATTAAAATTATTCCGAAGTGGTTGAAGAAAATTGACTACGAACTAGAAAATAAAAAAGATTGGGAAGAAGCCAATAATTTAACTGATCATGAAAAGGAATTATTAAATGGATTATTTAGTTCTAATAAAATGGGGAAAATTAAACTGTCAGATAAAAAAAATAGTTTTTACGAAAATATAACGGTTGCCAGTAAGAAAATTAAAACTCAAATTAAAACTAAAGGTTATTTTGAGATATCTTTTCGCAATAAAAAAAGTTTTTATGTTTTAATGGCATTTTTTGGTGGAATAATAATGTTTATTTTAGGAATAAGTCTTAATAGATTAGATTTGATTTTTGGAGCAATTTTATCGGCGCCAATTCTGATTGGTTTCGGAATTTTTATGTCTAAAAAAACTCTCAAAGGAGCAGAAACCTATTGGCAAGCCAAAGGATACAAACATTATATTGATATAGCCGAGAAACATCGAGCGGAATTCAATGCTCGGGAAAATATTTTTGAAAAAACTTTGCCCTATGCGATGGTGTTTGGAAATATTGATAAATGGGCCAAGGCTTTTGAGGGAATAGCTAAAAATAAGCCTGATTGGTATCATTCTAATTCCATGAATTCTTTTAGCCCGATTATTTTTGCGAGTTCGATTGGTAACAATTTTGCTTCAGCTGCTCAGACAGCCTCAGTTTCTCCCAATTCATCTTCTTCTGGAAGTGGCGGATTTTCTGGAGGCGGAGGAGGAGGCGGAGGAGGAGGAAGTTGGTGATTACAATTAATAATTAGTAATTAATAATTATTAATGAACAGTAGAAATAGTAAAAATATCTTGTTAGATAAATCTTTTTCTTTTGCAATCAGAATTGTTAATTTATATAAATTTCTTTGTATGAATAAAAAGGAATTTATTTTATCTAAGCAGATTTTACGGAGTGGAACTTCTGTCGGAGCTAATATAGAAGAGGCCAATGGGGCTATTTCAAAATCAGATTTTTCATCAAAAATTTCCGTTGCGCATAAAGAATCTAGAGAAACTAAATATTGGTTGAAATTATTGTTTGAAACAGGTTATTTAAATAAAAAATCTTTTGAGTCCTTGGCGCTAGATTGTGATGAACTTTCTAGACTTACTTTTTCTGTTTTAAAAACAACTGGGCAAATTAAGAAAAGAGCAAATGCTAATAAAAAATAAAATTATTAATTATTTAGTTTCTAGAATTTAACGCAACATCGTTATTTATTAATTTGTTAAATACTTCAAATGGTTTTTAAAAGTAAAAATATTCTAAAAATGAAGATTAAATCAATACCATTTTTTAGTTTTTTGTTGATGATGGTTTTATTTTCAGGATGTTCGGAAAAAATTATTGAGCTGGAATCTTATGATAAAGATAATTTAGTAGAAAGAGAGGTCAGTGTTGATTCTAGTTTAAAAGTGGGTGACGATGGTCTAGCGGTAATTTCTTCGATAGAAGGCCCAGTTTCTATAAGGGAGCTTTTAAATCAAAATGAGAATCTTAAATGTAGTTGGAGAGTAGAAAAAGAGGAAATTGTGGAAGAAGCTGATATTGATAATATAGATGAAGAGGCGACCGGTGGAACCGAAGAAGGTCATATTTATTTCAGTGCAGGGAGATTTTTTAGAGAAATGAAAATTAAAGAAAATACTCGAGAGAATGTGGTGAAAATTTTAAGTGATAAAGAAAATGTTTATCAATGGAGTTCAATTAGCGTTCAGGGAACAAAAATGACAATTAATAAAGCTCAAGAAATTGAAGTGGTTGATTTTAATAGAAAATATAATTGGGATTGTAGTAATTGGACGGTCGAGGAAAGTTTCTTTAAAATTCCAGAAGAAATTAAATTTATTGAGATAGAAAATGGAGCTGTTCCAGCAAGTGATGATTAGAAAATAATCTTTAATTCTAAAATACTTTTGGAAATTTTTTTAAGTAAAATTTGGTGGTAAAATTAAATTGCTTGACATTTTTTTTGTTTCGGAACGATAATGAAAGGGTGGATTCAATATTTTAGGTAATTTAAAAAATAGAAAATTAATAATAAATAAGAACAAAAAAATGGCGTCATTTCATGAGAGTTTAAAACTGAAAACCAAAGGACTTTTTGATTTTATTGACTTGACTGATATGGCTAAAAAAATGGTCGAAAAATCAAAAATCAAAAATGGTTTATTGAATATTCAGAGTAAGCATACAACGGTAGCGGTAATTGTGAATGAGAATGAGCCTTTGTTAATTTCTGATATTAAAAAAACATTGGAAAAACTGATTCCACAAAAACAAAAATATCAACATGATAATTTTGAAATTAGGACGGTAAATATGTGCGATGGCGAGTGTGCTAATGGGCATTCTCATTGTAAGCAAATACTTTTAAGTTCTTCTTATACTTTAAATATTATCAAAGGCAAGTTGGACTTGGGTCTTTGGCAGAGAGTCTTTGCGGTGGAATTAGATCACAATCGTTCTCGAGAGGTTTCTTTCATGGCGTTGGGAGAATAGATCTAAGCGAGACAGATTTATTTTTAGTTAGTGACTAATATTTTTACTAAAGGTTTCTAAATATTTGCTTGACAAACTAGCGGTTATTTGGTAGAATACAGAACTTTAAAATTAATCATTATTTATGAGAAAGTATAGTTTTAAATTTTTGGGAGGCCTAGCTATAATTTTAGCCAGTATATTTAGTTGGATAACTTTTAATGTTGTGGCTGATTCTGATTTTGTTTATGTAGATGACGATGCTTCTGGAACTGAAGACGGAAGTTCGGATCATCCTTTTAGCGAAATTCAAGATGCTTTAGACGAGGCTCGAGATGAAAATAAAAATGTTTATGTAAGAAAGGGTGACTATGAAGAAAATCTTAAAGTTTGGGAAGGAATTAAGCTTCGGGGTAGTGATCGAGATGATGTTGAAATAAAAGCTGACGATGGAGATGATCCAGTAATTAAAATGTATGATGACACTGAAATTCGTAATTTGACTATTAAAGATGGTCAGTATGGAGTTTTAGTAAATGATGGAAGTAAGGTTTATATTGCTGATTGTCGAATTATTGATAATGATGATGACGGAATTTATGCTGAGAAATCTGAGACTCATAATGATGAAAAAGTAGAAATTTATGATAATATAATTGCCTATAATGGCTGGGACGGGATTTATTTTGAAGAAAGAAAATTTTCTATTAAAGATAACGAGATTTTCGAAAATGATCGAGATGGAGTGGAATTTGAAAGTGGTTCAGAGGGTGTTTTCGAAGGAAACAAAGTCAAAGAAAATGATGGAGTTGGTCTTCGTGTAACAATTGATAAAAGTGAGTTGTACATTAAGGATAATACTTTCCGTAATAATGATAAGAGCGGTTTGGAAGTTGGGGCGAGTGGACAAGAAGGATTAGTCGATTTAAATCGTAAAAATAAATTTTACGAGAATGATCATTATGGAATTGTTCGAGTTGAGAGAAGCTCTTTCGGCGATGATCAATGGAACAGAAGTTTGATTATTGATAGTGGTGTTACCTATTGGGATAATGCTTGGGGGAGTATTTCACATTTAGTGAGAGTCTATTAATTTTTTTGAATAGAGACTGTATGTAATATATATAGGGACTGTTCTCAACCACTTTTTTTTCTGCAATTTTCCATTTTTGGCTAAATTATCTTAAAATTTTCTCAGTTTAGCTATGGCTAATACTTTAAAAATTTAAAAATAATTTATCACAAAACTGATAAATTTCGTTTAAAAAATGTGATTGGGAATAGTCCCAAACTGTACCGAATTTAAAACCTGCCATTTTAAGGCAGGTTTTGAATTTAAGTGGTTGTTGTAAATGGTGATGTTATGTTCTAGAATTGATTTATAATTGTAAATAATAAAATGACCTACTTTTTTATTTTAGGAAATAATCCAGCTTTATCGGTGGCGGAAATATTAAATAAATTTCAGCCTAAAAAATATTCTTTGGTAAATAAGGATGTTTTTAGAGTGGAATTTTCGGAAAAAATTGATGAAGTTAAGGTTATTAAGAAATTAGGAGGAGTAATTAAAATTGTAGAAGTAGTCGAAGATAATTTTCAGGATTTATTGACGGCGGTGGAGAATTATTTGCCAGAAAAATTCGAAGGGAAGTATAAATTTGGTTTTTCTTTTTATCC
>CAYWJP010000035.1:1905-6725 GCA_964458715.1 uncultured Bdellovibrionales bacterium | reverse complement strand
GAGCAACGCACTCGTAACGCGTAGGTTGTGGGTTCGACTCCCATTTTCGGCTCAAATTTTTGAAAAAAATTATGAGATGAAAATGGGAGTCGAAAGACGGAGGCGCTATGTTGAGAGCTGGCGAGCAACCAAAGAGAGTGCGCCAAGTCCGGGGAGGAACCACTTAATGAACACAAGTCGAAGACGTAGTGTGAATTTAATGAGTTGACCCCAAGTCCCATTTTCGACTCAAAGTGAATTGCAAGCTTTAATTTTCAATTCACAATTTTCAATTACTAAATTTTAAAATCTGGATTCCCGTCTTCACGGGAATGACAAAATGGGGAGTGGGAATGACGGGGTGGGAAGCGGGGATAAAACAATTTTGCGCCCAAAGAGCATTATAAATTTTGAATCAATTCCGAATGACTGAATTTTGAAGGCTGGATTCCCGCCTACGCGGGAATGACATAGATTCTAAAAAATTTCGAATTTCGAATTTTTCACCCAGTTAAATAGTGATTCGCAATTTAACAGGGTAAATTTCGATTTAATTCCTGCCTGCCGGTCCGCTTCGCCGAATCGAGGCAAGCAGGCAGGTTGAATGAACTAATTTCTTAATTTAAACTGTTCAAATCATATTTTTTATGATAAAATTTAGCATATAATACTTATAGTATTAAAAGCGAAAATGGAAGAAACTAAAAAGAAATTGATAGAATGGCAAGCTAAATTCGTCCAGCTGGGCGACTGTCTTTGACTGGAATGAAAAGAAAAAAGAAATAAAAGAAATTGAGGCGAAAACGGAAGAGAGCGGTTTTTGGAATAATCCAGGACAAGCCGGAAAATTAACGAAACAGCTGGAAGCAATTAAAAAGGAGCTGAATGATTGGAATTCTTTGGAACAGGATTTGGCTAATTTGAAAGAATACTTGGAAGAATTGGAAGATGATGATCAGGATTCGTTGGAAATGATTTTGAAAGAAGCTCGAAGTATTGAAAAACGACTGACTGATTTCGAAAAGAAGACTTTTTTTAGCGGTAAATACGATCAAGGAGACGCAATTTTAGAAATTCATGCCGGAGCAGGAGGCAATGATGCGCAGGATTGGGCGGAAATGCTATTGAGAATGTATTTGCGTTTCTGTGAAAAACAAAAATGGAAAACGAAAATTTTAAATAAAACTGACGGAGGTGAAGCGGGAATAAAAAGTGCGGTAGTGGAAATTAGCGGAGAAATGGTTTACGGAAATTTGAAAAGTGAGAAAGGAGTGCATCGTTTAGTGCGTCAATCTCCTTTTAACGCGGACGCTTTGAGACAGACTTCTTTCGCGGCAGTTGAAATTTGGCCAGTTTTGGATAATAATAATGAAGTGGAGATAAACGCCGGTGATTTGAGAGTGGATACGTTTCGATCTTCTGGTGCGGGGGGACAGTCGGTTAATACTACGGATTCAGCAGTGCGAATTACTCATTTGCCAACCAATACGGTGGTGAGTTGCCAGAATGAAAGGTCTCAATTGAAAAACAAGGAAGCGGCGATGAAAGTTTTGAAGGCTCGATTGTATGAATATTTTGAGCAACAGCAGAGAAAGGAAGAACAAGAAACTAAAGGAGAACAGAAATCAGTGGAGTGGGGAAATCAGATTCGATCGTATGTTTTCCATCCTTATAAGATGGTGAAGGATCATCGGACGGGTTTTGAGGTTTCGGATGTGGAAGGGGTGATGGAAGGAGGACTGGAAGGGTTTGTGGAAGAATATTTGAGAAAAAAAGAAAATTATAAATTATAATTCACAATTTTTAAGCACCAAATCCAAAATTCCAAATTCCAAATAAATTACAATTTTCAAAATTCAAAATGAAATACGATTTAGAGGAAAGAACGTTAGAATATAGTAAAAGAATAATCAGAATGGCTAAGGCTCTTCTGAAAAATACAATTAACTTCAAATTAATTGACCAAGTTGTAAGATCTGGAACTTCAATGGGTGCTAATTACAGAGAAGCCAATGAAACTGAAACTAAAAAAGATTTTAAATACAGAATAAGAATTTGTAGAAAAGAAGGAAAAGAAACAATTTACTGGCTGAAGTTAATAATAGAAGCCAATAAAGATTTTAAGAATAAAATAGAACCTCTTTTAAAAGAGACAGCTGAATTAGCAAAAATATTTGCAGCCATACTAGTAAAATCTGAATAGTTTTGCACCCAAGGGGCATTATAAATTTAAGAATTTAAAGATTTGAGATTTATTTAAAAATTATAAAATTACAAAATTAAAAATTGATTAGGACAAATCCAAAATAAATATTAAATAAGGAAATAAAATGATTGAATGTAAAAATGTATCCAAAGTATATGTGGGGGATTCTCCGGCCTTAGAAAACGTTAGTTTTAAAATTGAAGACAAAGAATTTGTTTCAATTATTGGGGCATCGGGAGCGGGAAAATCAACTTTGGTTAAACTTCTTCATGCCGAAGAACGACCTAGTTCTGGGGAGATTTTGTTTGACGAAGAAGATATCGTGGAATACAAAAAGAAACAGATTTTTCAGCATCGTCGAGATGTGGGAGTGGTTTTTCAGGATTTTAAACTTCTGCCTAAGAAGAATATTTTTGAAAACGTAGCTTTTGCGATGGAGGTTTCAGGGCGATCAGATGAAGAGATAAATGAAGACGTTCCTAAGGTTTTAGAGATTGTAGGGTTGCAAGGATTGGGAAGTAAATATCCGCATGAACTTTCAGGGGGAGAACAGCAGCGAGTGGCGATTGCGCGAGCTTTGGTTAATCGACCCAAGGTTTTAATTGCCGATGAACCTACTGGGAATTTAGATCCAGATTCTGGTTGGGGAATTTTAGAGTCTTTATTGAAGATTAATAAATATGGAACCACTGTGGTTTTAGCTACTCACGATAAAGAATCAGTTGATCGGATTGGTAAAAGAGTAATTGTTTTAAAAGATGGAAAAATAACTAGCGATAAAGAAGACGGTAAATATGAGTTAGATGAATAATTTCGAATTTTGAATCAATTTCGAATGACTTAATTTTAAAGGCTGGATTCCAGCCTACGCGGGAATGACAAAGTGGTAATGATAAAGCCCAACTACGTTCGTCGCGGCGAACTACGATGGGCACGGCAATTAGTAATTAGCAATGAATAATTTTTAAATATAAAAGATGCGATTAAATTTTCCAAGAACATTAAAGACAGGATTCAAAAATTTTCATCGAAATGGTTGGTTGTCGGTGGCCACTATCAGTATAATTTCAGTTACGCTATTTATTATAAATATTCAAATTGCCGTAGTGATGTCGGAAGATCTTCTTTTAAATGATATTAAAAATCGGGTCAGTATTTCCGCTTATTTCAAAACGGATACTAGTGAGCAGGAGGTTCTAAGAGCCAAAGATGAGTTTAGTCAATATCGAGAAGTGGCTTCTATCGAATATATTTCTAAGGATCAGGCTTTGGAGGATTTTAAAATTGAAAATGCCAATAACGAAATCTTGCAAAAATCTTTGGAAGAGATTGATAGCAATCCTTTTGAGCCAACTTTAAGCATCAAAGCTCGAGAGCCTAGGGATTATGAATTAATTGCTAGAGCTGTTGATGAGAGCGCCTACAAAGAATTTATAACAACTGTTAATTATGATAAATATAGCAATGTTATTAATAGTCTTGGGTCTGAAATTGATTCTAATCGAAGAACCGGTTTAGCTCTAGGAATAACTTTGGCGGTGATTGCAATTTTAATTACTTTCAATAGTGTTCGAATTACAATGTATGCCCATAGTCGAGAAATCGAAATTATGCGATTAGTAGGGGCTTCTAATAATTACATTCGAATGCCGTTTATTTGGGAAGGAATTTTTTATGGATTGATTTCCGCTATTATTGCGATACCATTGTCATTTATTTATTTGAAATTTGTGGCGATTCCTGAAGCTTCTGGAGTGGTTTTGCCTTTCTCTAATAGTATTTATATTGAACAATTTTTGCGGGAGACTTTTGTCAAAAATATTTTTTCGATAGTTCCGGCTGAATTAGGAGTGGGGATTTTGCTGGGAGTGATTAGTTCTTTGATTGCGATGGGGAGGTATTTGGGGAAGCCGAGGAAATAAATCTATTTATATTTATTAATTTACAATAAACCAATTTACAATTTACAATAAATTTTCAATGATTTAATTCAAAAAATTGAAAAAAGAATACGACCTAATAAAAAGAACAACTAAATTTAGTGAAGATCTCGTTGTTTTTTGTAAGAGTGTAAAACAGGACCGGATTAATCAATCTATGATATCCCAACTGATAAGGTCTGGAACTTCTATTGGCGCTAATTATTGCGAAGCCAATAACGCTTGTTCTAAAAAAGATTTTCAAAATAAAATATTTATTTGCAAAAAGGAAACCCAGGAAACTAAATATTGGTTTCAGATTTTAGCCAAAAGTAATCCAGAAAAATCAGCTGATATAAGGATCTTGTGGAAAGAATGCCAAGAGTTAATGATGATTTTTCAAAAAATAATTAGTTCATGTAGAAAAAAAATTGAAAATTAAAGAATTGAAAATTTATTGTAAATTGTAAATTGGTTTATTGTAAATTTTAAAAAAAGGCCTTGACTTAGAGAATTTTCTTGTATATAATGTTCTTTATTAGAGTGATGGGTTGGTTTAAAGTTAAAATTTATTAATCATTAATCAGACAAGTGGAAAGGACTGATTCAAAAGTCTTTTTTGTTTGTTAAAAGAGATTGGTTCTGGTATTAGCATCAATTTCTAGAAAAATTATGTCAAAAAAGGGCGACCAAAAGCTTGATTTAAAGCTTGAAGA
>CAYWJP010000035.1:0-1805 GCA_964458715.1 uncultured Bdellovibrionales bacterium | reverse complement strand
CGAGAAGAAGCCTGGAGAGATTTAAGCAAAAAGAAAAATACTGGAGATATTATTTCAGTTAAAATTTTAGATGCCAATAAAGGTGGACTTATGGTGGAAGTTAATAATATTACTGGATTTATGCCGGTAAGTCAGTTGACCGCTGAGCATTATCCACGAGTGGAAGATGGTGATAAGAATAAGATTTTTGAGATTTTGAAGAGTTATGTAAATACTGAAATGCGAGTTTGCGTAATTGATGCAATTTTTGACGAAGAAAAACTTATTGTTTCCGAAAAAGAAGCCTATAAAGAAGAAGAGAAGAAAAATATTTCCGAATTTAAAGTTGGAGATGTAGTTGAAGGTGAGGTTAGCGGAGTGGTTGATTTTGGCGCTTTTGTTAAATTTTTTCCACCATCAAGAAAAGATTCTAGAGATGATGCGGATAAATTGGAAGGATTGGTTCATATCTCTCAATTAGATTGGAAGTTGATTGATAATCCCCGAGACGTAGTCGCTATTGGTGACAAAGTTCGAGCTAAGATTATCTCGATTGACGATACCAGAATTTCATTGTCAGTGCGGGAACTTAAGGCTGATCCGTGGAGTAAAGTTGCCGAAAGTTATAAAACTGGCGATATTGTGGAAGGTGAAGTTAATAAATTAAATCATTTTGGAGCTTTCGTTTATTTAAACGAAGATATTCATGGTCTATCCCATATCAGCGATTTTATTTCACGATATCCTGGAAAGAATGTTGATGAGGTAATTCAAACTGGAGAAACTTATTTATGGCAAATTATGTCTATGGATCCTAACAAGCATCGAATGGGCTTGAAATTTATTGGAGAACTTAAAGATAAAGAAAAATTTATGAAAACTCCGAACCAGTCGGTTCAGGGTGCTGGAGAGAAAAATCCTACTGAGAAAGAATCCGCCTCCGCTAAAGCTATGGCGGACAAGGAAGTCATCAAAGAAGAAAAAAAACCTATTGAAAAGAAAAACAAGAAAGAAGAAGCGATCCTCCAGAGGCGGACGACTGATTTAAAAAAACCAGTCGAAAAACCAGTTGAAAAGGAAGAAAAGGAGATATCCGCCTCCTCCCGAGGCGGGCACAGCAGAGGCGGACAGATTATTTCAGAGAAAAATCTGAAAACAGAGGCTAAAAAATAATTTACGATTTGGATGATTATTTCTTTGAGTGGCGATTTTGGAGCCGGAAAAAGTACTATTGCTAAAATGATGGCGGAAGAGCTTGGAATGAAGCGTTATTATATGGGACAAATTCTTCGGGATTTGTCGAAGGAACGGGGCATGACTTTTTTAGACTTTATGAAATTAGCGGAAACTGATCCGTCGATTGATAGGGATATTGATGATTATGTGAAAAAACTTGGTCGCGAAGAAGATAATTTTATTATTGAGAGTCGAACCGCTTGGAGCTTTATTCCTAATTCAATTAAAATTTATCTAAGAGCTGGTGAGGAAGAGGGCGCTAAAAGAATTTACAAAGAACTTCAAGCTGATAATCAACGTAATGAAGAGCTTAAACCTTTTGAACAATTATTAAAAAATTGCAAAAGACGAGTTTTGTCAGAACAGAAGCGTTATAAAAAATATTATAATTTTGATATTCGAGATATGAGCCACTATGATTTTATTCTTGATACTACTAATTTAACTCGAGAAGAAGTTCTGGCAAAAAATTTAGAGTATTTAAAATCTCTTAATAACTAGAGACTGTTTCCAATCAGAGAAAACAATGAGCAAAAATTTCCTAAAAAAACTTCAAAACTTTATTTTTCAGGAAAAACTTTTAGAACAAG
>CAYWJP010000034.1:0-7080 GCA_964458715.1 uncultured Bdellovibrionales bacterium | reverse complement strand
ATAAATAATATTAATCGTTAAAATAAAATAAAATGTCTTTAATTACAGGTTTCTTTTCCGTTACAATTTACCAACCTTTGTTTAATATCTTAATTGGTATCTATAATTTAATCCCAGACTTAGGGATTAGTATTATTTTAGTAACTATTTTAATTCGAATCTTATTATTACCGTTATCTAAAAAATCAATTGAATCGCAAAAGCAGATGCAAGAGATTCAACCACAAATCAAAGCCATTCAAGAAAAATTCAAAGACAATAAACAGAAACAGGGCGAGGCTATTATGAAGTTTTACAAAGAAAAAAAAGTCAATCCAGCCGGTGGATGTTTACCTTTAATTATTCAATTAATTATATTAATTGCTCTTTATAGAGTTTTCCTAGCCGTAATAGACTACGATTCAGCCACCACATTACTTTATTCCTTTATCGGCAACCCAATGGAAATTAAAAACATTTCTATGGGATTTTTAGACGTAACCGCTACCGGTAAAGTTAATTTACCTTTAGCTTTAATTACAGCTGGTCTTCAATATTGGCAAGGCAAAATGATGATGCAACGAATTGAGAAAAATAAACCAATTGAAAAAAAAGACTCAGGGAAAGAGCCCGCTTTTGGCGAAATTATGCAGAAACAAATGCTTTATATGGGCCCAGTTTTAACATTAGTAATCGGTTTAAGTTTCCCGACTGGTCTATTAATTTACTGGTTTATCACTACTTTATTTATGGTTGGACAACAATATTGGATACTAAATAAAGAGAAGTCTGTTCAAGAAAAAACTGCTTAGTCTTGGCAATTATAAAGATTTAATGTAGAATGGAGCATGATAACAAAGCATAATCAATTAATCGAATAAAATGATAACCGACGAACAAAAGAAGGTCTTGGAAGAAGTAACTAGAGAAATTCTTGAAAAACTCGATATGAAAGGCAATATTTTCATCGTTACTAGCGCTATGCCAGACGATGATGATTCAATTTGTGTTCAAATTCAAAGTAAAGATTCTGGTTATCTAATCGGAAAATCAGGCAACAATCTTTTTGCTCTTCAACATTTAATTCGAGTTATGGTATCTAGACGATTAGAAGAAAAACTCAGTTTCATTGTGGATGTTAACAGTTATATTGAAAATCAAAGAGAAGATATTATAGACAGAGCCGCTAATGCCATCGCCGAAGTTGAAAAAACCGGTCATTCAGTGGAATTACCTCCAATGAATAGTTACGAAAGACGCTTAATTCACATAAAAGTAGCTCGAAAAAATTCAGTTATCAGTGAAAGTATCGGTGATGGTCTAGAACGACGAGTACTTATTAAACCAGCAGAATAATAAAAACAAATAGTTGATTTCAAAAAAAACAAGCATAATTTAAAACAACATTAAAGACTTTTTTTAAATAACTAAAACAAACAGAACTTACAAATTTGGGTACGATTCGAAGAAAATTAAATTCGCCACAACGAAGAAGAATTTGACAAAGAAGTGTGCCAAATTTATAAGTTCCAATATAAATGAGTATTTCAAGAAGGATCACTTACAACGTTATCTTTTCATCAATAGCTAAAATCCTTAGTACTGCGACTGCTCTCGTGGGAATTGGACTGATAACAAGACACTTGGGCCAAGATGGTTTTGGGCTTTATGCCACTGCCTTAGCTTTTTTATCATTCTTCGGCGCTTTGGGCGATTGGGGCTTGCCTCAAACCACTGCAATGAGAATAGCCAAACCTAAAGCAGATGAGAAAAAAATTGTAGCTAATATGATTGGACTCCGAATCTTTATTTCTATTGCAATCTTAATTATTACGCCACTAATAATACCTTTTCTTCCCTATCCCTATGAATTGAAAATCGCCATCGTAATAATCGCCGCTTCTTACATCCTATCCTCTCTTTATCAAATTTTGATTGGAATGTTTCAAAAAAGATTAATGATGGATAGAGTCACTGGAGCGGAATTGGTAGGAAAAATAATCCAGGTTGGACTAATCTTTTTAGGAGTTTATTTTAAATGGAATTTTTATTTAATAGTCGGAACTCTTTTTGTAAACATGTTTTTAAATTTCGTTTTTGTACTTTTGCTTTCTCGAAAATTTCTTAAATTCAGACCGGCTTTTGATTTTTCTTATTGGAAAATTATCCTAAAACAATCTATCC
This sequence comes from uncultured Bdellovibrionales bacterium, assembly GCA_964458715.1. GTDB lineage: Bacteria > Patescibacteriota > Minisyncoccia > Moranbacterales > DUUL01 > UBA2773. The sequence goes on along the minus strand of CAYWJP010000034.1, from coordinate 4,917 downwards.
CTTTAGGAATGGCCACCGCTCTAACTTTTGTTTATTTTAAGTCTAGCACTATTTTATTATCAATTTTAAGACCGCCAGAAGATGTTGGAATTTTCGGAGCCGCTCAAAAAGTTATCGAAAACATTAGCTTTTTCCCTGCTATGATTGTTGGACTGACTATGCCACTGTTTTCTTATTATATAGTTAAAGATAAAGAAAAATTCAAATTTTTAGTTAATGAAAATTATAAAATATTTTTCATCTTAACCATTCCATTGTTAATAGGAGGATTATTACTATCGGACAAAATTATTTATTTAATTGCTGGATCAGAGTTTTCCGCTTCAATTCCAGTTCTACAAATAAATCTATTCTCCTTGGCCTTGATTTTCTTCGGAACTTTGTTTATGAATATTATGATTGCTGCTAAACTGCAAAAATCAATCTTCTGGGCCTTGCTGGTTTGCGCCATTTTTAGTGTTACTAGCAATCTTTATTTTATTCCTCGATTTCCTAATAATGCCTATATGGTTCCGGCCGTAGTCTCTGTTATTACTGAACTTTTAGTGGTTGGTTTAACCGGATACTTCATCTGGAAAAAATTAAACTTCTTTCCAAAAGTAGAAAAATTCTTTCAAATATTATTAGCTGGATTTCTAATGGGAGCCCTAATTTATTATTTCCAAGAATCAAACTTTTTTATTCTAGTTTTAATGGGAATGATTGTTTATTCCCTCGGATTATTCGCTTTCAAGATAATTTCTAAAGAAGAGATTAGAAATTTGTTCAAAAAACCCAACTAGCCATGAAAAACCAAAATCTTACAATTATAATTATCACTTACAACTCTCAAGACCATATTGAGAGTTGTTTAAAATCAATTGAACTACAAGGAATTAAATCCAATATTTTAATCATTGATAACAATTCTAATGACGATACTTGGAAAAAGCTTCAAATAATCAAAAAAACTCATATTACCTTAGTAAAAAATAAAATTAATAGCGGTTTTGCCAAAGCGGTTAACCAAGGATTTAGATATGCCAATCGAAAATTCAACAGTTCTTTATTTCTATTGTTGAACCCCGACGCGCTTTTAGGTAGAAATTGTTTAGAAAATTTAATTAAAAAAATTAGCTCTGATGAAGAACTGGTTTTGTGTTCGCCAATTATAAAAAATCCGCAAAATAATCAGATTTTATTCAGACAAGGTCAAATTAATTGGTGGAAAATGAATACTGCTCATACGACCGAAAATAGCTCTTCGTCAGACTATCTCACCGGATGTTGTTTGTTGATTAAAAAAGCCGTCATCGACAAGATAAACGGCTTTGATGAACGATTTTTTCTCTATTACGAAGACACTGATTTTTGTTTACGAGCTCGCCAAAATGATTTTCAAATCAAAACCATCCCAAGTATCACTTGCTTTCACGAAGAATCCCGCTCTTCTAATTCCGACACCAAAAACTATCACCTAGTCAAAAACGGCTTAATCTTTTTCCATAAACACTTCTCCTACCCAATTAGATTTCTCTACTTCTGGCCAATATTTTGGATCCGTCTTGCCTATCACACTCTAATTTCTCGTAAAAAACCGGTTATTCAAGGCTTAAAAGACTTCTATTTGCGTAGTTAATTGCGTAATTTCAACTTGCAAAAACTCGCCCATCAGTTGATGTTCGGTTTTTTTTGCTTGACCAAAAGCTAACTTTTATGCTTAAATTATTCATTAAGGCAATTTGTAATTAAACCAAGAACTTTAAAAAAGGAGATGTGTCATGACAGAAAAAAAATCCGACAAAAAACCTTGGATAATAGCGGCAACTAAAATTAAAGAAGCTGCTTCTTCCTTTAGCTACAAACAAAAAAAGGGTTTTATTTCTCAGGTTGCTAGAGATTTGGAAATTTTCCTGGGAGGAGATATCTGGAAAAACTACGGTGGATCGGCTCTTTTGAGCGCTTGTAGTGAAGTTTATATTTTTGGTAAAGAAGACTACATTGCCCCGGCGATAGATATTGAAACTCCAAAAGATACAAATCTATTACTGCTACTTTCGGATGCATCTTTATTTAGACTGACCATCCAAAATGGTTGCCTGAACCTAGAAAACGACATCGGCAAAGAAGAGCTTGTATCTTCCTTGATTGAACAAGGTAAACTGCAGTTTACCGATAATCCAGGAAAACTGGTTGCTGATATCAAAAAATTTCTCGATCATCTAGCGGAGAAAGTAATGAACCCTGATGATCCTAGAAAATAATGGGAAATAAAAAGTGTAAAAAAAAGGGCTCTCTCGTCAACCGATGATTGAGCCTTTTTTAATTCCCAAAAAAGAATCAAGACCCAAAGCAAATTTATACTAAGGGTCTTGAAAGAAAATTTATAATAACTTATTTTTTGTTTAAGCTTTTTTTTCTTTTTTTAAGCGACTTATTTCTTGAACGGCTATATATCTCATTTCAACAAATTCCCCAGAACCTATCGTAATATGACGATCAATCATCTGAACAAGTTTTTGCCAACGATATAAAATGTCCCTTCCTTTGGTCATTTTATAGATATTCAGCATGGCATGCATACATTCAGGAGAGTCTTTTCCGGCTTTTCTGGCGAGAATTCTGTAGTCTTGGATAAAATTGGCTTTTTTCACCATATCAGCCAAAAAGATTTCTTTCCATTTTCTGTTATTAGCTTTACAAGCTAGAACATAGTTTTTGGCAAGTTGTTGAAAACCTTTTCTCGACCCTGAGAGTTTTTCCCAAAGATCATCAGAGATATCATTTTCGGTTCGAATAAGATTTTGGATTTTGTCATGAATTTGCCAGTGTTTTAAGCCCTCTTTCTTTCTTCTTTTAGCGCTTCTGATAGCTGATATTTTTGCCAAAACTTCAGACTCTAACTCATGCCCTTCGGGAAGCAAATAATTCAGGCTGATCCATCGGCTTAGAACTTCCCCTATCGAAGTCATTTTGTACACCTTTTTAATAGCACTTTTCCACTCAGCTGATTTCGGTCTTGTTGTTTCAACAATCGACCTAAAATGACCGAGCTTCTCGGGTCGTTTAAGCATTTCATTTAGAAAGAGCTTTGTCCATTTTTTATTGCCATAGTACTCCGCCCAGCTGTGACCATCTTTAAAGTGGAAGAAAGTGGAAGAAGAGTTAAAAAGCATTTTCCAATCGTTGTCCGATAAATCTTTTCCATTTTTTACTTTTAGAATCTTTTTAAAAGCTTCTGCGCGTGTAATCTTTGCCATGTCTCTGTCCTCCCGCTAAATTGTTAATATTTTATTTTCAAGGTAATTAAACCTAGTTTATCGTTTTGAGGGGATACTCGCAAGGTATAAAACTAATTTCTAAACAATGTTAAGAAAATTTTACACGCGTGTTTTTCCAATAAACACAAAAAACTGACATCATGCCAGTTTTTTGATAAATACATTAATTCACACCTCTACCGCATTCTCCTCTTTCCTCTTCCTCTAAATTTCTTAGCTAGTTTAATTCTGGCTGATTGCTTGTCTAATTGGGATAAAATCATCGCAAATTGATTTTCATCCATTGATTTTTGTTTAACCTGCTTGGCTTCGTTAGCTCGTTGTCGAGCCTTCTCTGCTCGTTCAAGATCAATTTCCTCGGCTCTTTCAGCGGTATCGGCTAAAATTGTTAATTCATTATCATGCATTTCCAAAAAACCACCAGAAATCGCCATTTCAGTTACTTGACCTTTTTCTTTGGTAATTTCCAAAATTCCTGGACATAAAGTTGAAATCAATGGAATATGATCCGGTAAAATAGTAATTACCCCGCAAGTGGTTGGAATAGTGATTTTATCAATCTCCTTTTCCGATACTAATTTCTCTTGAGTAGCTATTTTTAATTTAATTTTTTTCTTATCTTTATCACTCATAATATTTTTCTAAAAAATTTCCGCTAAAAACATATTCGAGGATTTTGTTGTTCAAGTACAGTTCGAGGCGAAATTGATAATTTCGACGAGATGTATTGAATTAATACATCGAGTCGGAATTATTGATTTCAACAAAGAAATGTGCTGAACAAGAAATCCCTCTCTATTTGCCTACTACTTCGGATATACTCCCCTTCATATAAAAGTCGTTTTCGTTTAATGAGTCATGTTTCCCTTCCAAAATCTCCTTAAACCCCTGAATAGTATCCTTCATACTAACATATTTCCCCTCTGACCCCGTAAACTGCTCCGCTACGAAAAATGGTTGAGATAAAAATTTCTGAATTTTTCGAGCTCGAGTTACATTTAATTTGTCCTCATCAGATAACTCTTCCATCCCAAGAATTGCAATAATATCTTGCAAATCTTTGTATTTTTGAAGAACCAACTGAACATTTCGAGCCACTTTATAATGTTCTTCGCCCACAATTTGAGGATCAAGAATATTAGAATTAGAATCCAATGGATCTACCGCTGGATAAATTCCTAGTTCAGATAAATCTCGAGAAAGTACCACGGTTGAATCTAAATGACCAAAAGTCGTGGCAGGAGCTGGATCAGTAATATCATCAGCTGGTACATAAACCGCTTGAATTGAGGTTATAGACCCCTTGTGAGTAGAAGTAATTCTCTCTTGCAATTTTCCCATATCTTCAGCTAAAGTTGGTTGATAACCTACGGCAGAAGGAGTTCGTCCTAAAAGAGCGGAAACTTCCAAACCAGCCTGAGTAAATCGGAAAATATTGTCCACAAAAAACAAAACATCTTTTCCTTCTTCGTCTCGGAAATATTCAGCCATTGAAAGACCAGATAAAGCAATTCGTTGTCTCGCTCCAGGCGGTTCATTCATTTGACCGAACACTAAAGCAGTCTTATCAAGCACACCAGACTCTTTCATCTCATGATACAAATCATTTCCCTCTCTGGTTCGCTCTCCTACTCCTGCAAAAACTGAATATCCTCCG
>CAYWJP010000033.1:5708-7235 GCA_964458715.1 uncultured Bdellovibrionales bacterium | reverse complement strand
ACACGCTCTTGACTAAACCCTCTAGAAAGTCTATTATTTGTAAATGGGATTGCCCTCAATCACTGTTTTGTAACAAAAGAGTGACCGAAAACAGTTCCCCTACTTTAAAGATTTTAACCTTGATTATATGAATCAGAAAGTTATTGATTTTAACAAATCTCAAGCCAGAACTGATATTCCTGAAATTAAAACAGGTGATGTTGTTCGGGTTCACAAAAAAATTAAAGAAGGAGATAAAGAAAGAGTCCAGATTTTCAAAGGATTAGTAATCGCTATCAAGGGACGACAAAGTTCTTCTCCAACTATTACCGTTCGAAGAGATTCTCAAGGAATCGGAGTAGAAATGGTTTTACCAATTTTCTTGCCTTTAATTGAAAAAATAGAAGTTCTACGACACAGTAAAGTCCGACGAGCCAAACTTTATTATATGAGAAATCGAGCTGGCAGATCAGCTAAAATGAAAATTAAAGATTTTTCCGATAAAGAAAAAACTGCTATAAAAGAAAAAGGTGAAAAATTAAAAGCTGAAAAGGCCGATATCAAAGAAAAATCTATCGCCACCCAAAAAGAAAAAACTACCGAAAAAAAATCAGAAAAATCTAAATCCGAAACTCCTCAGGAAGAAAAGAAATAAACTATTCATGATACAAATTAAACCGCTGACTCTTCAGCGGTTTTCTGATATAATGACAAGAGTTGAAAAGTTTTGAAAGTTCATAAAATTAGAAGGCTAACCTGCCGTTGCGAAGCGCAAATGGGCAGGCTTGTAAAATAGGAAAGACTTTTAAAGAAAAAATTCTCTCACGCAAAAAGAAAAGTTTACTTTTCAAGTGTAGTTCGAGGAAAATTCGAGTAGCGAAAGAAACGTGCTGTAATGGCACGTTGATGAGCAACGCAGAATTTGACAAAAAATCCTCTTTCAATAAAAGCATGAATGCATGATAGAATTTTATCGATTGAGTGCAGTTCGACCCGCTTCGCCATAGCTTCAGCGAGGCGAGGGAGAATCCGAGCAACGAGCGAAATGAACTTAATAGTACATCAAGAAGCAACGGAAAATCTGACAAAAAATTACCGATAATCTTTTCCATGCACTATAAAAATTAGTTTTTTGAGAATAATTCGAGGAAGTTTTGAGTAACGAGTGAGGTGTATTTTAATAGTACATCGAACGAGTGACGGAAAAACTGACAAAGAAGTATTCCAAAAAACTAAAAACCAGAGGCCTCGATGGTGGAACTGGTATACACACACGGTTGAGGGCCGTGGCGTCTAACGCATGAGGGTTCAAATCCCTCTCGAGGCACAACACGAAAAGAGCCGTTATGGCTCTTTTTGAATTTCTAATTTCTAATTCGCTTTAGCGTCCGCCTCTGGCGGAGTTTCATTATTCCTTATTAATTGCTTGCCTCAGCGTACCTGCCTGCCAGCCCGCTTCGCCGAATCGAGGCGAGTAGGCGGACCCAAAACATTTCAGACGAGAAGTTTAAAAATTCAGATTTAGGATTTATTTAAAAATTAAAAATT
>CAYWJP010000033.1:0-5608 GCA_964458715.1 uncultured Bdellovibrionales bacterium | reverse complement strand
CCAACCGTCACTTTCCTAGAAATAACAATTTTTTCTTCTGCTTCCGGTTTTTTAATTTTTTTGGCAACCTTAACTCCGTCAATCATTTTAATCCACCAAATTAAAATATCCATCCGCCAAAGACTAGCAAAAGCTTTGAAAATTAGTAGTGATATTAAAAAGAAAATTACTAAAATTATTGTAAAAATGATTAAAACAATTGAATTTTCACCTATTGAAATTATAAAAATAGAATATAATAAACTAAGAATAATTCCAATCAAAGTTATCAACGAAACCAGAATAATCCCGCTAATAAAACTAACGGTCAAGAGAGTTAAAATTAATTTAAAAAACTCTTTAAAATTATGCTTAATTAAATTCCAGCTTTTTACAAAAGAGTCTTTGATTGTTAGATTTGATAAAATCAAATAAATTTCCGCCCAAGGTTTTAAAATTAACAGTAATAAAAAGGTTAAAATACTTAAAATTATTATTACAATTGCGGTAAAGACAATCAAAAAGATATTATTTATCAGAAAAACTACCAGAAACAAAACTGCATCAAAGCACAAAATAGCCAGAATTATTCCTCCTACCGATAAATCTAATTTCAAAATTCGGACAAAATCTTTTTTTCCAATTTTCCAAATTTTTTTAAATTCTAATTTATAATTTTTTTTATTCTGTTTATTATCAAATTCTTTGATAACTCCGACTCTAGCAATACCAGAAATTATCCATATTAAAAAACAGAAAATCATTAAAAATAAAACTAATATTAGTAGCCATTGCCAATTAGAAATAATGAAATCTGAAAAAATCCCTTCGTTAAAAGTTTCCTCTTCCTTTGAATCGCTACCCCCCAAATTAAAAAACATTCCCGAAGAAATAAACAATCCCCAAAACCAAATGGTTTTGTTTTTCCAAATTCGCCAAAATCCAGCTTCTGCCGCTTCATAATATTTGCTCCCTTTAATCCGAGAGAAAATTCCCGGTTTTTTTTCTTTATTCATTTCTTTATTTTATTTAAATTAATATACTTTTTATTTCGTCTTTAAGTTTATTTTTAAAATTCATCAAATTAAAATAGTCTTTTTGCACTGACCTTGAAACTCCTTTTTCCTCAGCCATTCTATTATAATCAATAGTATTGGAAATCGTAATCACTTTTTGAGAATCTACTTTATCCAAAACGGCTTGATGAAAATTTATATTATCAGCTGAAATATAGTCTAACAAAATAACATCAAATTTTTCAACTTCTCCCCGACTAGCAAAATCGATTGCTTCTTCTCCTCTAGAAATAATAATGGTTTCAATTTCGCCTAATTCCGTTCTCAGTTCCTGAATTCCATTCGTTATTGCCTGGATAGCCTTAGCATTATCTTCTAATATCAAAATCTTGACCATCAAGATATTTTTATTTTTCGAAAATCCTTCTTACCAACTTTCAAAATTTTTCCATCCCAAGATTCATCAACAACTTGTCCCAATTCAATTTTTCGACCGTCGATGTTAACTCCACCTTGCTCAATTTTTCGCTTAGCATCACTTCTGCTTTCGGCCAAATCATTATCAACTAACACGTCAATTAAATTATCCTCAAGTTTCAATTCTAATTCAGAAGCTTCTACGCTCGAGTCTCTTTTCTGAAATTTATTCACAAAATTTTCCTCAGCTTTTTGAGCCGCTTCTTCTCCGCAAAAGGTCTCCGTAATTTCTTTAGCCAATCGCATTTTTAAATCTCGAGGATTAACGTTTTCATTTTTCATATCTTCTCGCATTTTTTCAATTTCTACCATCGGAACATCGGTTATCAGCTCGAAAGTATTGGCAATAAATCCATCTGGCCAAGACATCACCGCTCCATAAATATTTTCCGGGGATTGATCTAAGAAAACTGCGTTGCCTTCACTTTTGCCCATTTTTTTACCATTATCATCGGCTAGAATTTTCAAAGTCATTACAAATTTTTCCCGATTATTAATCACTTTTTGCAAATCCCGTCCTCTCATCATATTGAACATTTGATCGTTTCCGCCAATTTCCAAATCCACATCCATCGCTACCGAGTCATGGGCTTGCGCCAACGGATACAAAAATTCGTGCAAGTAAATCGGTTTTTCCCGCTCTAATCTCTTCTGAAACATATCTCGTTGCAACATTTGTTGAACGGTAAAATTAGAAGACAATTCAATTAAATCTCTAAAATTCATCTTGTCGCTCCACTCACTATTATATCGAACCTCAGCTGAATTTTCTCCCTCAAAATCAAGAAACGCCGAAGCCTGAACTTGGTAGTTCTTGCAATTTTCTAAAATTTCTTCTCGAGTTAGTTTTGGCCTAGTAGCTTCCTTATCAGTTGGATCACCGATTAAAGTTGTAAAATCTCCAATCAAGAAAATCACTTTATGCCCTAATTTTTGAAACTCTCCCAATTTCTTGATCGAAATCGCATTTCCGATATGCAAAGAAGACGCGGTTGGATCGTAACCACAGTAAAGCTTAATCTGCTCCCCAGACATTAAGAATTTTTTAAGTTTTTCTTTTTCGTCCAAAACCTGCTCCACCCCTCTACTCAAAACTCGTTCTACTTCTTTTTCATCAGTTATTATTTTCATAAATATTTTTGTTCTCCACTCCTCCCCCTTTTAAGAGGGGGACCGAGGGGGTTTTATTATTTTAAATTATTTTTCTCGCTTATTTGTTGCTAACTATTGATTATTATTTATTATTATCGCTTCTCGAATAACATTTTCATTATCAATTGGATTATAAAATTTTAAATCTTTTATTTTTTCAGTTTCAATCCATTCTGGTAAATCAATATACTTCTTTTCATCCTCATCGCAATTTTTTATCGAAATTTCTCCTCCAATTTTTTTAACCAGAAAATACATTACAATTGCATTCCAATATTGACCAGCGTTTTTTGAAGAATATTTTGGATTAAAAAATGAAGTTCCGCAATAAACAACTTTCCCGACTTCAATCTCTAGACCGGTTTCTTCAGCGAATTCCCTTTTTAATGCTTCTTCCAATGTCTCATTAGTATTTACTCCTCCTCCTGGCATATCATAGCCATCCCATTGCTTTGAAAGTAAAATTTTCCCATTTTCAATTAAAATTCCATAGGCTGAAGGCCTAAACTGCAACTTCTCTGTTTCAACTGCAATTTCTTCTCCATGAATATCATGACAAACTATTTTTTTCTTGCTCATTGCTAATTGTTAATTGTTCATTGTTAATTGCTGTCACATTTCTTCTAAAGTTTCGATACCCAGCAGGCTTAAGCCATTCTTCAAAATCTGCCCCGTCGCCATTGCCAACATCAATCTAGATTTTTTCTGAGCCTCATTCTCCGCTTTTTGAATCGAACAATTCTCATAAAAACTATTAAATTTCTGAGCGACTTCATACAAATAATTGCAAATAATATGCGGGGTAATTTCCCGACCAGCTCTCAAAACTATATCGGAATACATCGCCAAAGCACTGGCTAACTGTTTTTCTTCTGGTTTCTCAAAAATTAGATCATCTAAATTTTCTAGATCAACATCGCCTACTTTTTTTATTATCGAGTTGATTCGCACATATGAATACAAAATAAACGGCCCAGAAAAACCTTTCAATTTAATAAAACTTTCCGGATCATAATTAATATTATTATGAAATTCGTGAGACAAAATCAAGAATTTTAATCCTGCTAAGGCCACTTTATCTACAATTTCGTCCTGAGTTTCTTCATCATACTGTCGATTCTCGGCCAATTCTTTTCGCGCCATTTCTTTAGCTTCTTCAATAATATCCGCTCCCTTCACTGTGTCTCCCATCCTAGAGCTAGTTTTTTTATTATTTCTAAGCAACCAACCAAACGGAATATGCTTATATTTCCCTTTCAACTCTGGCTTCAATAATTCCAAACAATGAATAATCACTTTAAAATAATCAATCTGCTCTACTGAAGTAGTCACGACACTCAAATCCAAATCATATTCTGAAAATTTCTTGCTCGCCAAGGACAAATCCTTAGCCGAATAGGTTGGATTACCTTCTTTGGTTAAAAACACCCAGGTGGTCAAGCCAGCCTTCTCCCCGTCGTAAATAATCGCCCCTTGGCTCTCCTCAAAAATCTTGCCGGTATTATTTTTAACAATCTCAACTGCCTCTTGATAAACTTCACTCTCTGGGTATTGTCGATCATAAGAAACTCCCAAGGATTTAAAAACTTCCGTCAACTGCTCTAAGCTATAATTTCTTAACTTTTCATAAAGCTCAAAATTGGCATCTTTATTTTGCGCATAAATATTCTTATTTATGGCTCGAATTTCTTTTTCTGCATCTGGATTTTCTTTAAACTCCAAAGAACCTTTAGCGTACATATCATCAATAAATTTCATTTTTTCATGAACATCTCGCACCTCAAAATCCTCTGGAAAGCCTTCTTTCCCAACCGCCCAAGTAGTTTTCGCCACATGCATACCTACATCTCCATAGTAATTAGCTTTAATTACTTCATATCCCAAGGCCTCAAAAAGTCGAGTGACTGAAAGTCCGGAAATAGCACTTTTTAAATGACCAATATGGAACGCTTTATGAGTATTAGGTTGGCCAAATTCCACCATTACTTTTTTCCCTTTCTTCGAATCCGAAAATCCGTATTTATCACCTTGTTTTAAAATATCTTTCAAAGTTTTTTTATAAACTTCTTGGCTAAAATAGAAATTGATAAATCCAGGTTTGGCTACCTCGGTTTTTTCAAGCTGAGAATGGGCTAATGGTCCGCCAGCTGGCGGATTCCAGATATTCTTTTCAATCTTTCTAGCGATTTCTAACGGATTTTCTTTGACAATTCTCGCTAATTTCATGGCCACATTAGTAGAATAATCCCCAAAATTTTCCGGAGCCTTATTAATTTCAATATCAGTCTCTTTTAAACCTCTTTCTTTCCAAAGATTAGCAACAACCTCCAGAATTATTTTTCTGATTTGATCTTTCATTTAAATTTTTAGTTTTATCTCTCTTATTCTTCTATTATAATAGCCTAATCTTAAAAAATCAAGCCGACAGAAAACTTTTTATTCCTGAATCCCCCCTTCCTAACCCCTAATTAACTAATCTACTAATCACCAACTAACCAATGCAAACTCTTGACTAAACTTGAAAAACCACTAGAATATACAGTGTTATCGAGAATTTACTTTTTGATTTATCTACATATTCCCGGGTGGCGCAGTGCCGTGTCCGCCTTTGGCGGAGTAGCGCTATTCTTACTTACAAAAGACCCATTTATTAATAATTAAATTATGTTCATTGTTTATATTCTCAAAAGCATAAAAAATCAGAAAAAATATGTTGGCTATACTTCGAAAGATATCTATACTAGACTAAAAGAACACAATCGTGGCTGTAATAAATGGACAAGATCTAATAGCCCATTTGAGATAATTTACACAGAAAAATTAAGCGACAAGAAAAAAGCATTGGATAGAGAACGATTTTAAAAGTCTGGTCAAGGAAGAAAATGGTTGGATAATAACATAAAATAATAATATTCCCGGGTGGCGCAGTGGTAGCGCAGTTGACTGTTAATCAATTGGTCGTCGGTTCGAATCCGACCCCGGGA
>CAYWJP010000032.1:0-7242 GCA_964458715.1 uncultured Bdellovibrionales bacterium | reverse complement strand
TTCGGGAATAGGGATTCGAAGGGAGCGAGAGAAAGAGAGCTGGAGAGTAACTATAAAAAGTGGATTGAGTTTCGGGGAGGAGCCACTTAATGAGTGCGAATCGAAGACGCAGTACGAATTTAGTGCGCTGATCCTCTAATCCCTATTCCAGAGAGAATTTACAAAACTTTTGAATAATCCGAAAACCATCCCGTTCCGTCTCTTTTGTAGTTAAAAACCTTTAATCTTAAGGCGAAAAAGATTATTTATTGATAAATTTGATACATTCCATTGACAATTATCAACCAATATGCAACAATAGAACTAATGAATCTGCTGGTGCTGTTTAGCAATAAACGGCACGTAAAGAAGGTTCTCACAATTTTTAATGGATTCAAGTCGATTTTCTGTTAGAGTTGTTTAAATTTAATAATGCAATAGTTATGCAAGGTATTGTTGAAAAAATAACAGACAAAGGGTTTGGTTTTATCAAACACGAAGATCATGAAAAAGGTATCTTTTTCCACGCTACTTCTTTAGTAGATGTAGATTACAATGATCTAAACGAAGGTGATAAAGTTGAATTCGAATTGACTGAAACACCACGAGGCTTGAATGCTTCAAATGTTACTCTAGTTACTGAATAATAACTTTAGAAAACATAGTTTACTAAAAACCCCCGCTTCGGCAGGGGTTTTTATTTTGTATACTATTTTTGCGGGGGAAGTTTAATTTTTTTTAAAAAGTTTTGATAGCCAATTAGGGTGATTTTCAGTTTGTGACAAAGTGGTCTGATCGAGAGGTTTTTCTTCTTTCGATACAGGAATAGTTTTTTTAACTTCCTGAAAAATTCGAACTAATTCTTGTTTGACCTCGGGGCTATCATAGTCCGCATTGTGGGCTTTTTGACCAGCATAAACAGTTCCACTTTGATCGAGGTGAAGATCAAAAATTAATTCATCATCTATTTCCTTTAAATAAAGATGAAAACGGGGATAGCGATTCCCGGTAATTTTTCGAACAAAACTTCCTTTTTGAGTTTTTCGGTTAAAAATCGAAAAATAACCACAATTTTTAAGAACATTTTCGGGAGTATGAGTTAAATTGGTAGTTGTTTTAAATTTCATTTAGTTTGTATTGGGCTTTTTAATATTTATATTATTATATTTTTTATTTATAAAATTGTCAATCAAAAGAAGTCATTTTTTTGATATAATTTTTTATTGAAGTCTAGTTAGAAAAAAATGGGGGATTTTGATAAAGTAGCATTTTTAAATAGTTATTAACTATGATATAATTTAAATATAGATAGTAATGTCTTAAGCATAATAATATGAGAATCGGAATAGATGCTAGAATGATTCTGAGTCCCAAAAAAAGTTCTGAAATAGGAGTGGGACATTATACTTATCAGTTAATTAGACATTTACTGAAAATTGACAAGCGCAATAAATATGTGTTGTTTTTCGATTCAAAAGTTAGAAATAAAGATTTAAAAAAGTTCTCTAATGAAAATATAAAAAATGTTGAAATTCGATTTTTTCCTTGGTCGGATTATAAGAAATATTTGCCAGGAATTTATCGAGAATTAATGGAATTGGGAGTTTTAAATAAGGCTAATTTGGACGTACTTCATGTAACTTCGCCTGATATTAGAGTGCCTTTGGCTTATCAAGGGAAAGTAATTTGTACTTTTCAAAATCTGAGTGTTTATCAGTGGCCGGATTTGTTTTCTCGAGGAGAGCGACTCAAAGCTAGATATAATAGGCAATTTATGGCTAAAAAATCAGATTTCGCTATTACCACTTCGGAAATTGGATGTACAGAATTAGAGAAAAATTTGAAAATCAAAAAAGCCAAAATTACAGTAATTAAAAACGGAGTGGATAGAAGATTTTTTAGAAAAGAAAGAAAATCTGATAATGCAATTGATGAATATTTAGCTGATAAATTTAATATTAAAAAAAGTTTCATTCTTTTTACTGGAACAATTGATCCGATTAAAAATATTACTCGACTCATAGAGTCTTTCTGGCAATTTAAAAATAAATCCATTCGAAATAATAATTTTTTGAAGTGTCAATTGGTAATCAGTGGTAAAAGAGGTTGGCTGGCGGATGGATATACTGAATTGATAAAAGATTTTATTTTAGAGAAAGATGTAATTTTTCTAGGATACGTTGACGGAAAAGATTTAAAAAAATTATTTAAACGAGCTCAATTTTTTGTGATGCCCTCTTTGTATGAAAGTTCAGGGATGACAGTATTGGAAGCTATGGCCTGTAAGACTCCTTGTTTGGTTTCGGATATTGATTCTTTGAGAGAAATTACAGAAGGTGTTGCTGAGTTTGTAAATCCTTTTGATATTCGTGGTTTTTCATCTAAGCTAGCTAGTCTTTTGGATGATGAAAAAAGAAAACTTGATTTAGCCGAAAAAGGTTATGAAGTAGCTCAAAAATATTCTTGGAAAAAATGTGCCGAAGAAACCCTTGAGCTTTATGAAAAATTAAACAAAAATTAAAAAAATAGTGAAACTCTGGACAAAATATTGATTTTTGGTATAATTTCTTTTGTTATTGTTAGCATAAGGGCATATAGCTCAGTTGGTTAGAGCGCTACACTGATAATGTAGAGGTCTCAAGTTCGAATCTTGATATGCCCACCATGAGTAATCTTAAACAAACAAAGATTTCTACTGCAAATTCAAATTTTTAGCTAAATTTTTTGAAAATTTTCTCCACTTATGTATATAAGTATCGTAAATATTTCAAATAATTTATCTTAAAAATTTTAATTTTCGTAACGAAATTTTGCTTGTTTAAGATTACTTAAATTTAATCTATATTGAAATTTGTTTATAATTATCGGGCCAGTAGCTCACCTGGTAGAGCACCTCATTTGCACTGAGGAGGTAGCGGGTTCAAGTCCTGTCTGGTCCACAAATCAAAAATCGCGTAAGCGATTTTTTATTTTGGACCAGAAGAGAGTGCACTGCTGCACTCTCGTCAGGACTTGAAAACCGGAGCGCTGTGTGAGTTTGGTGAGTGAAGCGAACCAAGGCGAACACCGCGAGGCAAGGTCATGAAATTTTTTCGTCAGAAAAAATATTCCCGACCAAGTCCCGTCTCTTCTTAAAATAAAATTCAAAGATAATCCCTTTCTGTCAGGACTTGAAAGCCGGAGCGCTGTGTGAGTTTGGTGAGTGAAGCGAACCAAGGCGAACACCGCGAGGCGGGGTCGAAAGATTTTTTCGTTAGAAAAAATATTCCTGACTTAGTTTATTCATTTTCTCCCTTGAATCAAACTTAATTTCAAGCTAAAATCAAGCTGTATATTAAAACAACTTCAATCTAATTTAAATAAATATGCCAAACTTAAAAAATTCCGAATATAATTTCAAAAAAATTGAAAAAAAGTGGAAAGATAAATGGGAAGCCGATAAGCTATACCAACCAAATTTAGAAAAGGCTGAAAAACCTTTTTATAATCTTATGATGTTCCCCTATCCTAGTGCTGAAGGCTTGCATATTGGAGGAGTTTATACCTTTACTGGCGTTGATACTTTTGGTAGATATAAAAAAATGCAAGGATATGATGTTTTTGAGCCAATCGGATTGGATGGCTTTGGAATTCACAGCGAGAACTATGCCATGAAAATTGGTGAACATATTAAAGAAGTTTCCCAGCGAACGGAAAAGACTTTTTATCGACAGCTTTCTTCTATTGGAAATATGTATGATTGGTCAAGGACAGTGGAGACTTATAAACCAGAATATTATAAATGGACACAGTGGCTATTTTTAGAACTTTTCAAAAAAGGATTGGCTTACCAAAAGAAAGCCAAAGTTAATTGGTGCCCGTGGTGTAAGACAGTTTTATCAGATGAGCAAGTTATTCAAGGGCAGTGTGAGCGCTGTGAAAGTGTGGTTGAAAAAAAGGAACTTAAACAGTGGTTTTTTAAGATTACTGATTACGCTGAAAAACTTTTAAAAAATTTGGATTGGATTGATTGGTCAGAAGACGTCAAAACTAATCAACGCAATTGGATTGGAAAATCGGAAGGAGCTCGAGTAAAATTTCAAGTGAAAAATAAAAAAGAAGCTGTTTTGATTTTACATGGATGGGAAGATAATTCTCAAGGAGGGTGGATTCCCGAAACTAAAAAATATTTAGAAAAACTGGGACATAAAGTTTTGGCCTTTGATGCTCCGAATACTGAGAAGCCAGTTTTTGAGGAATGGTTTGATTTTATTGATGCTAAAATTCAGGAAAATAAGTTAGAAAATTTTTCTATCATTGGACACAGCATGGGCGGACTTTTAGCTTGCAAGTTGGCAGAAAAATATTCATTAAAGAATTTAGTTTTAGTGGCGCCAGTAGGGCCAAAGGGTTCTGAAAATTATCTTAAACAATTTAAAGACAAAATTACCGCTGAAGAATTTGAGGTTTTTGAAAAATATCAAAACAGAGAATTAGATATTCAAAAAGTTAAAAGTAATTCTGTTTCAATCCAGTTTATTTTTGGAGAAAAAGATCCTTGGATTACAAAAGAAATAAGAGAATTTTATCAGAAAAATTTCCCCGAAGCTAGTTCTCAGATTTTAAAAGGAAAAGGTCATATTTCTGAGGATGAGGGCGTTAAGAAATGCGAAGAGTTGGAAACTCTTTTCGATATTGATTTGGAAGTTTTCACCACTCGACCAGATACGCTTTTTGGAGCGACTTATATGGTTTTGGCGCCAGAACATCAATTGATTGAAAAATTTAAAGATCAGGTTGAAAACTGGGGCGAAGTTAAGAGCTATGTCAAAAAAGCAAAATCAAAATCTGAACAGGAAAGAAAAGAAGAAGAAAAAGAAAAGACTGGCATTGAAATTAAAGGAATTAAAGCTATCAATCCAGTCAATGGAGAAGAAATACCAATTTGGATCGCTGACTATATTTTAGCTGGTTACGGAACGGGTGCGATTATGGCTGTTCCCGCACATGATGAACGAGATTTTGAATTTGCTAAGAAATTTGATCTTGAAATTAGGCAAGTTGTTGCAATGACAAAAGAGGATCAAAAATTTGAAGACAAATGGAATCCGTATTACTCCAGTCCAGGTCAATCCGTTAATTCAGATTTTTTAGATGGGCTAAAAACCGATGAGGCTAAAGAAAAAATGATTAAATGGCTTGAAGAAAAAAATCTTGGCGAAAAATCAATCGACTATAAACTTCGAGATTGGTGTGTTTCCCGTCAACGTTATTGGGGGCCTCCAATTCCAATTATTTGGTGTGAAGCTTGCGGTAAAAAAGAAGGCCTAGATGGAGCTAAAGCGATTCCAGTTCCAGAAAAAGACCTGCCAGTCGAATTACCAGATATAGAAGATTTTTTGCCAGAAGGAAAAGGAAAAGGGCCTTTAGCGAAAAACAAGGAATTTGTAAAAACTACTTGTCCAGTTTGCGGATCACCAGCCGAAAGAGAAACTGATGTTTCTGATCCGTTTGTGGATTCAGCTTGGTATTTTTTGCGATATCCATCAACTGAATTTGACGACGTTGCTATTAGCAAAGAACGATCCAAAAAATGGTTGCCAGTCGATAGTTATATTGGAGGCAAAGAGCATACTGTTTTGCATCTTCTTTATTCTAGGTTTATAACTATGGTTTTAAATGATCTTGGTCATATTGAGTTTGAGGAGCCCTATAAAAGATTTTTTGGGCATGGTTTGATTACTAAAGATGGAGCTAAGATGAGCAAATCCAAGGGAAATGTTATCAATCCAGACGAAATGATAGAAAAATATGGAGTGGATGTAGTGAGACTTTATTTGAGGTTTTTGGGAGATTTTTCTCAAGGTGGTGATTGGCAAGATAATGGTGCCGCAGGAATGGCGAAATTCGTGAATAAACTTTGGCAGACTTTCTTTGACTTGAAAGGAGCAGAACGAGGTATAAAAAAAACTCAAATGATTGATAAAACCATTAAGGTTATCGGAGAAGATCTGGAAAAACTTTCTTTCAACACTACCGTGGCTCGTTATATGGAATTTGTTAATTGGGTGAGAGAAAATTCAACTGATTTTAATCAAGAGCAGGTTCAAAAAATTAAAGAAACTTTAGCTTTAGTTTTAGCGCCTTTAGCTCCTCATATCGCCGAAGAATTTTGGTTTAGCTTGGGAAATAAAAATTCTATTTTTACTGAAAAATGGCCGGTTTATAACAAAGACAATCTCGAGGATGATCAATTTGAACTAGTAATTCAGGTCAATGGAAAAGTTCGAGACAGAATTAAAGTCACCATAAACATTACCGAGGAAGAAGCCAAAAAAGCAGGGCTTGAATCAGAAAAGATTAAAAACTATCTTGATGGACGTGAAGCTCGAAAGGTCATTTACGTTCAAGGAAAATTAATTAATATTGTAATTTAATGTTTTTAAATAAAAGCAAGAAAAATAAAGATAGGGGAAAAATGCCCGAAATTTTCATCAAAACTGCCAAGATGTGTGGAATGTCTGAGCAGTTAAAAAGCTCTAATCAGTTTCAAGTTGAGGGTAATCGAGTTTTCGAAACAAGTTTTCCCAAAGGAGTTAAAGCTTTTTACAGGGAAACTAAAAATGGAATTGAAGCTAAAGTAATTATTAAAAAAAATCAAAAAATAAAAGAACCTTTATTTTTCTGTTTTGGGATAGAAGGAGAAAGAGAAGTTCAAGGTATTTATCCGGAAATTATTTTTGAAGAAAATTCTGAAGCTACCATTTATTCTCATTGCAGTTTTCCTAATTCTAAAGATAATCGTCATGAAATGGATGGTTATTTTACAATTGGTAAAAATGCCAAATTCAATTATATTGAACAACATTACCATGGTGAAAAATCAGGAGCAACTGTGGTGCCTTATTTAAATATCAAAATCAAGGAAGGCGGTCAATTTAACAGTGATTTTAATTTGGTCAAGGGAACTGTTGGTAAACTAGAAGTAAAATTAGAAGTTTTTCTTGATAAAAACGCTCGAGCTGAAATTAAAACTAAAGTTTTTGGAACTAATGAAAAAGACAATGTTAGAATAACTGACATAGTTCATCTTAACGGTGAAAATAGTAAAAGTTTAGTTATAATGCGAGCGGCTGCTAAAAATGGGGGAAAAGTTTGGATGCAAGGAGAAACTTATGCTAAAGCCCCAGGAGCCTTTGGGCATATCGACTGCCAAGAGATTGTGATTGGCAAAAATTCGGTTGCTAAAGCCGTCCCAATTGTAGAAGTGACCAATGATCAAGC
>CAYWJP010000031.1:0-8301 GCA_964458715.1 uncultured Bdellovibrionales bacterium | reverse complement strand
TATTTTTAAACACTTATTTTAAATATTAGTCTGTTCTCCTTGAGGTTCGACCTCTAGAATTTCCAGAGATTGAACCAAGAGTAAATTTTCAAGAACAATTTCTTTGTAATTACTGAAAAATTATTATATACTAATTTTAAATCCTTAGTAAAATATAAAAACAAACAATGAAAACTATTGAACATAATAAACTAACCTGGATTAACATTGAAGATCCAACCTCAGAAGATGTCTTATTTCTAAAAGAAAAGTTCAACCTTCATCCCTTAGTATTAAGCGAATTTACCTCTCCATCGCAAAGACCTCGAGCTGAAGAATTTGATAACTGCCTCTACATTGTCTTGCATATTCCCTTATTTAATCAGAGAACTGAACTTAGCTATTCTGGAGAATTAGATATTGTTATCACCAAAAATCACGTAATTACTTCCCACGCTGCCGAAAATATTCCTATTAAAAGTATTATTAAGGAATTTCAAGAAAATAGCGCTTTCAAACAGAAAGCTTTTTCTCAATCAGCTGGTTTTCTTTTTTATTCTATTATGGAACGCTTACTCTCAGCTTCCTTTCCTAAATTAGATCATGTCAACGAAAAAATGAACGACATTGAAGAGGGTATTTTCATGGGCTACGAAAAAGAAATGGTTAAATCTATTTCCGTTATCAAAAGAGATATTTTAACTTTTCGAAGATCAATTAAGCCTCAAAGAGGTATTTTAGAATCTCTAGTTCAAAAGAAATACAAACTTCTCGAGAATGATTTAAACGAATATTTTCAAGAATTAATTGGAATAAATATTCGAGCCTGGAACGCCTTGGAAAATATTCAAGAAATTATCAAATCTCTAGAAGAAACCAATAGCGCGCTATTATCACATAAAATTAATGATGTAATGCGCCTTTTAACGGCTGTTTCTCTAATAACCTTTACTCTTTCTGTAACTACCGGGATTTTCAGTATGTTACCTTTTACTAGCTTTGCTCTAGCAGAAAGCCAGTTAATGTTCTGGATTATTATTGGTTTTATGACTATAATCACTATCACCGCTTTAGCCGTATTCAAAAAAAAGCGCTGGTTATAGAGAGTTTGAAAGTCAGAATCATTAGAAAATTAAAAATCAAATTACTTTAATATTACTATTAAATCATTATCGAGAATTCACGCGTTTGAGTGCAGTTCGAGGAAAATTTGAGCAACGAGTGAGGCGCACTTAATAATGCGGCGAATGAATGGCGGAAAATTTGACAAAGAAATGTGCCAAACACGTAATTCCTACTTTTTATGCTAAAACTATACAACACACTAACTCAAAAAAAAGAAGTTTTTGAATCGATTGAAACCGGCAAAATTAAAATGTATAATTGTGGACCAACTGTTTACGATTTTGCTCATATCGGAAATCTCAGAGCTTTCATTTTTGCCGACACTCTCAGAAGACAACTAGAAAGTATTGGCTACGAAGTTCGCCAAATTATGAATATTACCGACGTTGGACATCTAACTGCTGATGATCTAAATCAAGCCGATAGTGGCGAAGATAAAATGCTTAAAGCCTCCAAGCGAGAAAATAAAACCCCTCAGGATATTGCTGATTTTTATACTGAAAAATTTTTTGAAGACTTGAAACAATTAAACTTTAAAAAAGCTCATTTTTTTCCTAGAGCCACCGCTCACATTCCTCAAATCATTAAAATGATAGAAGTTTTAATCGAAAAAGGTCTGGCTTATGAGAAAAATGGCAATGTTTTTTATGATGTTACTAAATTTAAAGATTATGGGAAATTATCTAAGAAAAAAATTGAAGACCTCAAAAAAAATGCTAGACTCGAAGAACATCCTGACAAAAAACAGGCTTATGATTTTGCTTTATGGCTTAAAGCTCCCAAAGAACATCTCTTGAAATGGGAAAGTCCTTGGTCACTTGGATATCCTGGTTGGCATATTGAATGTAGTGCAATGTCGATAGAATATTTAGGAGATACTATGGATATTCATACCGGTGGCGAAGACCATATTTTTCCTCACCACGAAAATGAAATTGCTCAATCAGAAGGTTGCACCGAAAAAGAATTTTCTAAATTTTGGTTACACGTCCGATTTCTTTTAGTTGATAACAAAAAAATGTCCAAATCCAAAGGAAATTTTTATACTCTGGCCGACATTTTAGATAAAGATTTTTCAGCTATGGATTTTCGATTATTAATGTTAAGCAGTCATTATCGTTCTAATTTGAATTTTACTTGGGATGGACTTCAACAAGCGACCATTAATTTGAAAAAAATCATCCGATTTGAAAAAAGACTTCGAGAATTTAAACCTTCTCGAGAAATTAAATCAGCCATCGATCCTAAAAGTTATTGGGAATTTTTTAATGAAGCAATGAATGACGACTTGAATACTCCCAAAGCACTCGCCATCTTATTTGATATGATTTCCGATACCAACAAGGAAATGGACGAGCAAAAATTAAATTCTCCCAATCTTGAATTACTAAAAATTAATCTAGACAAAATAAAGGAAGTTCTAGGTATTAAATTCAAAAACTTAGCAATTTCAGAGATTCCTAGCGAAATCACTAACTTAGCCGAAGAAAGAATTCAAGCTCGAAAAGATAAAAATTTCGGAAAAGCCGATGCGATAAGAAAGAAGATTGAGATGAAAGGATACGTTCTAGAAGATGGACCAGAAGGATATAAGATTATTGAGAAATAAGTAGAAATTTTGATACTTTTATTTTCGTAGATTAAAAAATGATTAACCAAAAAAAATTAATTTTGTCTCTCTCGCCCATGGCTGGAATTACCGATCTTCCTTTCCGCTTAATTTGCAAAAAATTAGGGGCCGATGTAGTTTATTCCGAGATGATTAGTGCCACTGGATTATTTTATGGTCAAAATCAAAAAAGTTTAGCGCTCGCTCAATCCGTTCCAAAAGAAAATCCCCTAGCCATTCAACTTTTTGGAAATAATCCAAAACATTTTGCTAAAGCTACAAAAATAATTTCGAAACTTGGCAAAAATATTCCATGCGAAACTAAAGTTAATAGTTTGAGTTCAATTCAAGGCGGATTTGAGCAACGAGAGAGGCGCACTGAACTGGTGCGGCGAGCGAGTAGCGGAAAATCCAACAAAGAAGTGGACCAAGTTATTAACTTTAGATCTCCAGAGGAGATAAACATAAACTTCGGCTGCCCCGCTCCAAAGATCTACAAACAAGAAAGCGGTTGTTTTTTGATGAAAAAACCCATTTTAGCTAAAAAAATTATTCAAGCAGTTTTAGACAACACGAATTTACCGGTTTCAATAAAAATTAGATCTGGGATTAGCACCACGGAAGCCCTTAAGTTTTTAACAAAAATAAAAGATTTGAATTGGACTAAAGTTATTGTTCATGGTCGAACTTACGAAGAAGGTTTTTCTGGAAAAATCGATTTTAATAAAATTAAAAAAATTAAAGAACTTTTCCCTGGAAAAAAAGTCGTAGCTAATGGTGGAATTTTTTCTCCTGAAAATGCATTGGAAGTTTTAGAAAAAACTGGCGTCAGTGAAATCGCTATTGCTCGAGGCTGCCTGGGTAATCCTTGGTTATTTCAACAAACAAAAAATTATCTAAAAACTGGCAGTTATCGAAAACCGTCCTTGGAAGAAATAAAAAAAATAACTCTAAAGCATGCTCAATTATTCGAAAAATACAATTCCACAAAAAATTTAGTCCCATTTAGAAAACACTTAGGTTGGTATTTTAAAGATTTTGAAAATGCTAAAAAATTAAGAAAAAAATTATTTTCAATAGAAACTTTGTCTGAATTAAAAAAATTTCTACAAACAAATTAAATTTAATTATTTAAAAAATAGGATCATGAAAAAATTAGCTATTTTAGGAAGTACTGGAAATATTGGACTTCAAACTTTGGAGGTAGTCGATAAATATCCAAAAAAATTAAAAGTTATTGCTCTATCGGCCAATTCCGATATTGAGACTTTAGAAAAACAAATTGAAAAATATAAACCCCTGGCCGTAGGAGTAGCTGATCCAGAAAAAGCTCAAATTCTTGAAAGTCGAGTTTCTATTCCAGTCTTTTCGGGAAAAAATGCCAATTTAGAAATAGTTAGAATGAAAGAATATGACACGCTAATAAATTCAGTTGTCAGTTTAGCGGGAATAGAAGCCACTTTAGAAGGAATTAAATTGAAAAAAAATATTGCTTTAGCTAATAAAGAAACTTTGGTGGCTGCCGGAGAAATTGTAATGCGAGAAGCCAAGAAAAATGGAATAACTATTATGCCAATTGATTCAGAACATTCGGCGTTATTCCAATGTTTAAATGGTGAAAATCCCAAAGAAATTCACCAAATGATTATTACCTGTTCTGGCGGAGCTTTAATTGATAAAAAATCAGAAGAATTTCAAAATATTACTTTAGAAGAGGCACTAGGTCATAAAACTTGGAGTATGGGCCAAAAAATTACTATCGATTCCGCCACTTTAATGAATAAAGGCTTTGAGGTCATCGAAGCCATGTGGCTTTATAATTTACCAATTGAGAAAATAAAAGTAGTAGTTCATCCTCAAAGTATTATTCATTCAATGATAGAATATTCAGACGGTAGCATTATGGCTCAAATGTCAGAGCCTAGCATGAAACTTCCTATTCAATATGCCTTATCTTATCCAGAACGCTGGGAAGCACCTTTAAAAAGATTCGATTTTTCAAAAAATTTAACTTTCGAAGAACCTGATCTTGAAAGATTTCCTTGCTTAAGTTTTGCCTTCGAAGCGGCTAAAGAAATGGGAACTTTGCCAGCCGCTATGAATTCTGCTAACGATTTTATGGTGAACCAATTTTTAAACAAAAAATGTAAATATCTAGATATCCCTCGAGTTATCAAAAAAGTTATGGATAATCACCAAAATAAGAAAAATCCGAACCTTGAGGATATTCAGAGAGCAATAAAAAATGGCCAGAAAATGGCCAGAAAATTTCTTTCTGAAAAGAAATAGATTAATTTAGAGTAAATCAATCAAAGAGACAAAGACGCAAATAAATGTCAAAAGATTAAATAGTTTCAATTTTGACATTCTCTTAAACTTCCCGTCTTCCATCCAGTGAGCTGCCTAAAGTTATCTCATCCGCATACTCAATATCACCTCCAGTTGGCAATCCTCGAGCAATCCGAGTAATTTTGACTTTCGGAGATTTAATTACTCGAGCTAAATATAAAGCGGTGGTTTCTCCATCAGTAGTCGGATTAGTAGCCAAAATAATTTCTTTAAATTTTTCTGTTTTTACCCTAGCTATCAATTCATTGATTTTCAATTTTTTAATCTCGTCTTCATTCATAACGCTTAAATTTCCCCCTAGAACATGGTAAACCCCTCGATAATTTCGAGTTTTTTCAATAGCAATAACATCGAGAGGATCTTCCACAACACAAATCGTACTGTGGTCTCTTTTTTTATCAGCACAAATTTCACAAAGATCTTTTTCAGCTACATGAAAACATTTCTCACAATAATTTAAATTAGAACCAAACTCATAAAGATCCTTAGCAAACTGCTGAATTTTTTGTTTATCCTGTTTAAAAAGATACAACACCAATCGCTCCGCCATCCTTGGTCCGATCGAGGGCAAACTGGTAAAATGATCAATCAATTTTTGAAATAGTTTGGGAAACATTTTTAAAAATAATTTTTAATGATTGAATTTTAAAAATTTTAAAATTAAAAAATTAAGTAAAATTCAAGGAAAAAATGAGTATTTCGAGGAGCCGTATTCAACATATGGCGATCGAAAACGGAATTTTTGACCTGCCTACCGGCAGGCAGGCAAAGAAGTTTGCTAATTTTTTAATTTTACTCTCCAGATTTATATTTTTCGAGGCTCTTGAAGCAGGTAGTCTTCTCATCAAAATAAAGCGCCACATTCCCCACTGGTCCATTTCGATGTTTTGCTACAATTACTTCAATAATATTTTTATTTTCCGTTTCCGGTTTTTCTCTATCCTCTCGATACAAAAACATCGTTACATCGGCGTCTTGCTCGATCGATCCAGATTCTCTCAAATCAGAAAGTCTCGGAATCTGAGGGCTTCGATTTTCCACCGCTCGAGAAAGTTGGGATAGAGCCACAATTGGAATATTTAATTCTTTGGCTAAATTTTTCAAACCTCGAGATATTTCAGATATTTCTTGAACCCGATTATCGCTGTTTTTTCCCCGCCCTTCCATTAATTGTAGATAATCAATTATCAATAAATCCAATCCTTTATCGGCTTGTAGCCTTCGCGCCATAGTTCGCATTTCCATAATATTAGCCGTCGCACTGTCATCAATGTGAATCGCCGCTTCAGATAAAACTCCCATCGCGTCCCCAATTTTTTGAAAATCATCGTCTTCTGAATCAGAAGCCAAATTCCCAGTTCGTAAATTCCAAAGATTAACGCCTGATTGAGTAGAAAGCATTCTATCTACCAATTGATCGGATGACATCTCCAGGGAAAACACTCCCACTGAGATTTTACTAGTAACCGCCGCATTAATAGCTAAATTCAAAGCGAAAGAAGTCTTACCAATCGAAGGTCGAGCCGCTAAAATAATCAAATCTGATTTTTGCAGTCCTGAAAGCAATTTATCCAAATCCGCAAAACCAGTGGCAATCCCTCGAAATTTACCATCGCTATTATGCATTTCATCAATTCTTACGAAAGCTTTTTCTAACAAAACACCCATCGGTGCAAATTCTTGCTTAGTTGATTTTTGCCCCACTGAAAAAAGATTTTGTTCCGCTTTATCTAAAATTTCATCAATTGGACGTTCTTCAGCATAGCCCATTTCTACAATCTCGGAAGCGGTTTTAATTAAATTTCTTAAAACTGATTTTTTACGAACTAAATTAGCATAAGATAAAACATTGGCCGCTGACGGAACAGCGTTCATTAATTCCGTTAAATAAACTCGTCCTCCAACTTCTTTAAGTATTTTTTTATCTTTTAATCGGGAAGAAACATTTAAAATATCTAGTGGTTCTTGCTCTTGATAAAGCTCCATAATTACTTCAAAAATTCGACCATTTTTATCTTTATAAAAATCATCGGGACAAATAATATCAGCAACTTTGGTAATCGCCTCCTTATCAATCATTAAAGCTCCCAGGGTAGAAATCTCCGCTTCCACATTATTAGGAGGCATTCGCAACTTATCTTGATAAAGCGTTGTTTTGGTCGGTTTTTTCCGATCTATCTTCTTATCATCAAATTTTTTTGAATTATTTTCGGCCATTTTAATTTTTATTTAAGAAACTTCCAAACTGTTTTGTCATGATAGCATAAATTTAATTTTAGTAAAATTCATTATTGTTGATGAAATGTTAAAAAGTATTAAGTATCAAGTATTTAGTATAAATGAAAATCCAGTTTTATTTTTCAATCCAAATTAATTTGTAATTTATAATTTGTAATTTATGAACAATATCCAATTTAAAATATTTAATTTATAAACAAAAATTAAAAGCTTAACCAGTTGTTTAAAAATTGCCCGTCTCGCCGGAAATTTGCCGAGGCGAAAAAATTAGATATTATAAATTATTTACAAAACTGCCTGCCGGTAGGCGGATTATAAATTATAAATTTTTATTAATTCTAGATTTTTGGCAAGAAGAAAAGACTTATTGAAATTATCCAATAAGCCTTTTCGGTTTTTGAAACAGATTTTTTGCCTCTTAATGACGATAAAAAAAGCTATTTCGATTTCTTTGAACATTTTGGAGGGCCTCCAACTCTCCTTCCGCCCGACCAATTTGTTGTTGTTCTCGAACCCATCGATTATATTCCTGTTGATAGATTCGATCCTTGGCCCGATAATAGGCTTTATCTCTTGGAGAACAAGCCCGACGAGCAGCATTTCCAGTTGGAGTCATTAAGCGGGGAGGTGGGATGTGGCTACTCCGATATTGTCCCTGCGATTGACCACCACGATAACCATCTCTATTAAAATCCCCGCTCAAAATTCGAGCGAAAACTCCGACAACCACTGAGGCTGCTTCATTCCCGAGACCTTCGTGAAAGCCTCTATGGAAGTTATCGGTATCCCCAGCAAAAACCTGAGGTGCCATTGCCGACGAAACTACAATTATAAAAAGAACTGCCAATTTTTTCATTTTTTCCTTCCTTTCTTGACTTTTAAGCCAAGACTTAATTTAAATTCATAACTTCATTCTTAATATATCATTATACACCTAAAACACTATTTTGTCAAGAGTTGTAGCATTGCAGCGTCAAGTTTACACTTCTACACTCTTCCAT
>CAYWJP010000030.1:0-8334 GCA_964458715.1 uncultured Bdellovibrionales bacterium | reverse complement strand
GATTGACTGAAAAAAGCTTTTATTTATATTCAAAAACTAGTTTTAGTTTAGCATGGGAAATGGAAAATACCAAATGTAAATTGTGGATAAGTTTTTTCCAGAGGTTCGATCTTTGGAAACCAAAGAAAATCTATCCCAAGTCAGACGTTCAGATTGCTGAATGTAATTAGTACTAACTTTTGAATCTTTCTTGATAGGAAAGTGGAAATAAAAATTCAAAAAAATAACCCTGAGATTGAATAAACAACCAATTTTCAAAAAATAATACTTTTAAACTATCAGTTCTTTTTAAACGAGAATTTTCCATAATTTGATTGAGTGTAATCAAAGACCGTTTCTCAGGAACAATTTCAAGTTTATTTGAATCAATTTCTCCTAAAACTTTAGGATTTTCAACTTCAATCGGAGTCTCCCAAACCCAAACATCATCCTTTAAATAATACAACTCGTCTTCGGCAATTCCTACCTCACCGGTAGATAAATTTTCTTTTTCATATTTAATTTTATCTACTATTTCTCCATTGGGGGATTTTAAGACCACTCTCCCCTTTTTATTTAATAGGGAAAATGGACAATCATCACGATTTAAGCTTTTAATTTTACCAGCCTTAATTTTAAAATCAGCCTTAACATAATGATTAACAAGACTTTTTGAATCTTTGCCAGTGGCAACTATCCAACCTTTTAAATTAACAGTTTTCTTCTCTTGATTTTCAATCCAAATTTTTTCGTTATTACTATCAGCTCCGCTAGGATTAGGCAATAACTTAACAATTCGCAAATCTAACTCCGGAAATTTTTTAACTGTAATTTCAAAATCCTTAAAAACATCCGTACTCAAATCACTAACTCTAGTTTGAATTGTATATTCTTTCTTCTTGGTAAAAGTATGGGTAGTTTCTTGAAGATAACTTTTATGGTCGTCCCCAAAATCCCAACGATATTTCAAATCCTCTCCATCTTTATCTTCAACTTTTTTAATCTTTAATTCGACTTTAACATCTTCATAAATTTCATCAGGTATATCAACCCTATAAGTTGGCGGATTATTAAATTTATTTACCGCTCCTGGAGTAATAAAAATACTCCAACTCCATTCACCTTTAGAATTTTTGTTATACGAAGATTCTTCCTTAGCACTTTCGATATAGCTAACTGTGTCCGCAACCTCTCCGTTTGGATCAACAAGATCTACTCGTCCGTCACTATTTCTAAGAGAAAAACTACTATTTTTTATTTCAATTTTTAATCTTTTATTTGACTTAATTTCTAATTCATCTAATTCAAATTTTTGATTAGATTGATTAAACAAATACCAATCTGCGAGTTCTATTTTTTCAACATCTCCATTAAATAATTCAACCCACTCATTGTCTTTATCGCTTCCATCAGCATTCGGCATCAATTCAGTGATTTCAATTTTTTTAGAATAAATTTTTGGTATTGGAAATACATTAATGGCACCAAAAGTCGGATCAACCCATTGCCAATTCCCCTTAAAATCCAATGCGAAAGAAAGATCGACTTCGCTACTTTTATAATAAATTTTATCTAACTCCTTTCCATTCTCATCCAATAAAAAAATAGTCTCATTGTTCTTATTCATATCAAATATCAACTCTGCTCTCTTGAAAAATTTATATTCTCCACTACTAATTTTCTCATTCTTTTTTATAAAAAAACATTTTTTTGCGCTATTATTTTCTTCTGGATCATATCTTCCGTCTACCAAACAACAACCTCCAATATCAACTTCTTTGTCCCCAGAATTATATAGCTCGATCCTCTCCTCTTCTTTTTTCTTAGCCAAATCATCACTCGAAGGATCTGGCAACAATTCGTTTAAATAAACCTTGTCTAAACCCACTCGATTCTCCAGAATACACTTCTCTTTATTATCTTCGTCTTTATTTTCATTGTCCTCATCTTCAGCGTCCTCTTTAGCGCTGTTCTTCTCCCTTGGCGTCCCATTTGGTTCTCCACTATTTTGCCAACCTCCATCCTCGGTTCTTTCCATGGTTCGGTCAAAGTTACTATCACCAGCCAGCCAACCGCCCTTATCATCCACATCAACCTCATCGATTTTTTCACCTTCTTCGTCTCTTAAAATCAAAACTTCCCCATCACTATTGCTAAGGTTAAATTTACTAGAATAGGTTAAATCTCCTTTCTCTTCCTTGTATTTTCTTTTTAGTAGAAAAAAATCGCCAGATTTAATTTCACCTTTAAGATTAATTCTATCTTTTTCGTTCTTAATTTCGATTCCTTCATCGTCTATTTCGACTTTGTAATCACCAGTTTCCAAAGTCCATCCATCCAAATTAATATCTTTGTCTGATAAATTTTTCAACTCAATCCATTCATTATAGCTACTAATAGTCGTCCCCATCCAGGCTACTTCGTTAATTACTACATCTGGTTCACTAGCTTTAGCAAAATTAAAAAATAATAAAAAAACAAGAACTCCCAATAAGTTCCTGCTTAAATATTTGTAAAATGAACTCCCTGACTTCTTAAAAAACATAAGGCCAAAAAATAATCAAACCGATTAAAAAAGCTCCGACTGAGCCGATTAAAACAATTGAAGCTGTTACATCTTTCAACATTTTAGTATAAGGATGAACTCGAGGATTAAAGATATTTATCAATCGTTCCACCAAAGTGTTAATAGCCTCTAAAATTAAAACTCCAAAAACCACAAAAGAAATAGCAACTAATTTCCAATCATCCATTCCAATCCAAAAAGCAAATCCGAAGACTACAGCCCCGGCAAGCACTTCGATTCTGAAATTCCGTTCTCTAATTATCATATACTTCAAACCTCTTAAAGCATGTCTCAAACTCTTAAAAAAATTCCTACAAACTGTTGCTACCATTTTTTTAAAATTATTAATTTTTTATTTAAAATAAATCCATATTCACCAATATTAGGTTTTCGTATTTGAGTACAATTCAATAGGTTTTTAAATTTAACTATTTGAGTGCAGTTCGAAGAGAGCTTGAGTATTAAGTGAAATGAATGACGTTTTCATCAATAATTCTTCAGAAATTATAGTTTGAATGCAATTTGAGGAAAAACCGAGCAGTGCAACGGAATGTATTGAAAAATACATGGAGTGAACCGCGGAAGTTTTGACAAAAAAGTGCACCAAAATATAATTTCTGAACTAAACTCTTTCTATTTTTGCGCCGAGAGAATTAAGTCGCTTGTCAATATCCTCATATCCCCGATCAATCTGATAAATATTATCAATCATCGTAGTTCCGTAAGCAATCATTCCCGCCAAAACCATCGTAATTCCTGCTCTTAAATCAGGACTAGTCAATTTTTTAGCATACAAGCCAGTTGGACCAGAAATCACTACTCGATGCGGATCGCACATTACAATCGCAGCTCCCATTGAGTTTAGTTGATCGGTAAAAAATAATCGCCCTTCAAAAATTGTTTCATGAATCAATGAAAGTCCATTCGCCTGAGTCATTAACAAAGTATAAGGCGGTTGTAAATCAGTGGCAAATCCTGGATATTCGTGAGTTGAAATCGAAGTAGCCTTCAATCGTCCACTTTTTTTAACCTTAACGTAATCCTCTCCAACCTCCAAATCAGCTCCAGCATTTTTCAAAACTGGTAAAAATGCCCCCAAATGTTCAGGCATACAATTAGTGACGGTAATTTCACTTTTGCAAAGCAAACCCATCATAATAAAAGTCCCAGCTTCAATTCGATCCGGAATTACCTTAAAAGTTCCAGCCAAAATATTTTCTACACCTTCGATTATAATCGTTGGTGTTCCTGCTCCGCTAATTTTAGCCCCATTATCGTTCAAATAATCGGCTAAACTTTTTATTTCTGGCTCCATCGCACAATTTTTCAATACAGTTTTTCCTTCCGCCAAGACAGCGGTTAACATTAAAGCCTCAGTTCCAGTTACCGTAATTTTTGGGAAAAATATTTTTGCTCCAACTAGTTTGGACTTGTTTGAAACAACCTTAAAACCATTATCATTCCATTCAACCTGAGCTCCTAATTTTTCAAAACCATCTAAAAACAAATCGACTGGCCGTTTGCCAATTACGCATCCTCCTGGATAAGTCATATCGACTTTCCCAAATCGGGCTAATAATGGACCAACTAACAGGATAGAAGCTCTTAGTTGTTTTACGGTTTCACTTTGTAAATTTCCCGCTTTTATCCCTTTAGGCTCGATTTCAACTTTTTTATTTTTAATATCTTTTTCCACCACTGCTCCTAACTCTGCTAAAATCTCCAGCATTCTCTCAGTGTCTTCAATAAAAGGAAAATTTTCAATGATAATTTTTTCCTCAGTCAAAACTACTGATGCCAAAATCTTCAGAGCCGAATTCTTGGCTCCATTAACTTTGATTTCTCCTTTCAATTCACATCCACCCTGAATTTCAAATTTTTGTTCTGTTTTCATATTGTTATTTAAAAACAATTTTATGTAACTGTTTTATTATAAAAACATCATACCATATTTGTAATTTTGATACAAAATTTTGTCTAGGAAAATTTAAAACGGGAATCTGCAAATAAGCAAATTCCCGAGTGTGAGGAGATAAATTGTTTATCGACAAAGAACCGGTGGAACCTTCCTGGGAAATGGATCAATTCCCCAAGTGTCTTTAATTTTTCGACGAGCGTTGTCCAGAAGATGCTCCAGCAATTCAATCAAAAAAATCAGGATTTTTTTCATAATCTTCGCCTCTCCTTTCCCTCAATAATTTAATTATACAGGTTTTT
Source organism: uncultured Bdellovibrionales bacterium (assembly GCA_964458715.1). GTDB lineage: Bacteria > Patescibacteriota > Minisyncoccia > Moranbacterales > DUUL01 > UBA2773. The sequence goes on along the minus strand of CAYWJP010000030.1, from coordinate 3,572 downwards.
GAAAAAAATAAAAACCTAAAAATTTGACAACTTATTTTTGTTTGTTTAAAATATATTTATTAGTTTTGCCTATTTTTTTGACCGTGTTGTATGGCATTTCGCCAAAAAAATTTATTTCAAGCCAAAGGAGGCCACGAAATGAAAAAACTTTTTGTAACCAGTTCCTTTAACGGAACAACGGAAGCCAACATTGGGACAGTCCAGGCAATCGGTGCAAAGGATGATAAAAAAAACAGCTGATCCGCAGATGACAAGACCCCAGGAAACAACGTTTTCCTGGGGCACATTTTTTTTATTAAAGACTTTTTCCGGAAGTCGGACTTCCGGAGAAGAATAAATAACCCGCCTACCGGGAAGCAGATCTTATTAAAAATAAATAATTTAACAAATAGAAATAATACACACCATAGTAAGCGCTTTGGAACACACTAAATAAAACAACTAATAAATTTTATTTTTGTTTATCAAAAAAAGGGAACGGTTGAGTTCCCTTTTGATGCTAAGCATTGTTAACGTTTTTTAAAAGACATTTACCTCTGTAAGTCTTTCTGACGGCAGTCTCTTTTTCGTAAAGTACTTCCAAACAAAGAACTTATGCTTAGAAGGTACTCTCCAGGAATTAAAACTCCGAACAGATTTTCGCCCTTTCCCTGAGTTTTTTCTTGGAACATTTGTTTTCTCCTCAACCATTTTGCCCTCCTTTTAACTAAAGTTTGTCACCTATTTTTTAACCACCTTCTTATCAAACGATTTAATAATTTCATCAAATCGTTCTTTTTCAATGGTTTCTTTTTCAAGAAGTTCCTTGGTGATTTTTTCAAGAATTTTTTCATTCTTATTAATAGTGTCAGAGCTGACTTTAAGCGCTTCAGCAATAATTACTTCCACTTCAGCGTCAATCTTCTCCGCCATTTTCTCGGAATATTCAGCTTGTTCGTGAAATTCTTTACCTAGAAAAACTTGGTCATGACCAACGCCATAGGTAATTGGACCTAATTTACTCATTCCAAATTTAGTCACAATTTTTCTAGCTAAATCCGTCGCTCGCTTCAAATCGTTAGAAGCTCCCGAGGTTACTTCTCCATAAATCTTTCGTTCCGTAGCGAAGCCAGCTAACAAAACCGCAATCTGATCCATGAAATAGGATTTGAAATAAAGTCGCTCATCGCTTTTAGGCGCATTCAAAGTATAACCAGCTGCTCGTCCTCGAGCAATAATGGAAACCTTCTGAACATTATCCGCCTTAGGAAGAATAGTCGCCACTAGAGCGTGTCCAGCTTCGTGATAAGCCGTAATCTCTTGCTCTCTTTCAGTTACCACATTACTTCTTCTTTCTGGACCAAGAATTACTTTTTCAATCGCTTCTCGTAATTCGTCCATAGTAATAGCACTTTTTCTTCTTCTGACGGTTAAAATAGCCGCTTCGTTCAAAAGATTGGCTAAATCCGCTCCCGAAAAACCAGAAGTTCGTTCAGCAATTTGTCTAATATTTATGTTCTTAACAAATTTTTTACCAACTTGATGAATTTTTAAAATTTCTTCTCTTTCTTTTATATCAGGATTACTCAAAACTACCTGTCGATCAAATCGTCCTGGTCGAAGCAAAGCTGGATCCAAAACATCCGGTCGATTAGTAGCCGCAATCACAATCACTCCTAAACCAGTATCAAAACCGTCCATTTCCACCAAAATCTGATTTAAGGTCTGTTCTCTTTCATCGTGTCCGCCACCCACTCCCGTGCCTCTCTGTCGTCCCACCGCGTCAATCTCATCAATGAACACAATCGCTGGAGCATGTTTTTTGGCTTGTTTAAATAAATCTCGCACTCTGGAAGCACCCACTCCCACAAACATTTCCACAAATTCTGAACCTGAAATTGAAAAGAATGGAACGTTAGCTTCTCCAGCCACCGCCTTAGCCAACAAAGTTTTTCCAGTTCCTGGAGGTCCCAATAATAAGAAACCTCGAGGAATTTTAGCTCCCATCAAAGTAAACTTTTTAGGATTTTTCAAAAAATCAACTACTTCGAAAAGCTCTTCCTTAGGCTCTTTGGCTCCAGCAACATTAGCAAAAGTAATTCTTTTTTTCTTGTCTTTATTAGGGATAAACATTCGAGCTTTACTGGCACCAAAAGACATGGCTTGATTTCCACCCTTCTGCGCTTGCTTCATTAAAAACCAAATGAAAAAAGCAATCAACAAAAATGGTAATAAAAAGGGCAAAATAATATTCACAAAAACATTAGCCCCACTAGTATCTTGAATATCAATTTTCAAAACGCCCAAGGCTTCCTTAGAAACCCCAATATTATTCAAAGATTCCGCTAAAGCCGCTTGAGGTTCCTTGATTGATTCTTGTTTGTCACCACTTTTCAATTCAATCATCAGCTTATCACCTTCAACTTTGATATTCTCGACTTCATCATTGTTAATTTCTTGGGCCAATTGACTTAAAGAAATTTTCTCAATTTCCTTAAGAGGAGCGGTGTATAAAGAAATCAAACCAAAAACCACTAGCATCACTACTAGTCCTATCCCGATTTTTTTTCCCATCCCATTATTATTTTTTAAACTTTTCATATTTAATTTGAATTTAATTATTTGAAGACTTTATTAAAACTAACACAGTTATTATTTTTAATCAAAGCAATTTTTCCTATTCGCATCGTCTGTTTCTTCGATTTTTGACTCTCGATAATCTTCTTAAATTCTTGAAAATTATTATTTGAAACATCTTTTAGGTCGCCTTTAAGCTTCAAAATAATTTTTCGAAAAACCCCGTTTAATCCTCCAGTAGGGACTTTATCGATATTGGCGATATTCAGAATAACTTTATCCTCATTTTCCTCAACCAAATCCGCATAAATTTTATCAATAAAAAATTGATTAAGTCTATTTTCATTTTGTAAATTGGCCACTAGTTTTCCCAAGCCTTCTTTGATATTTAAATTATATTTTTCCTCTAGAAAAGGAATCAATTCCAATCGAATACTATTACGAGTGAAATCAGTTTTTAAATTCGTTTCATCAATTCTAAATTTTTGCTGATTTTCTTTCAAAAAATCTTGAATTTCGCTTTTAGCAATACCCAGAAACGGTCGGATTAGAAAATCTCTTTTAGCAGGCATTCCCGCCAAGCCTTGCAAACCCGAACCTCTCAATAAATTCATTAAAAAAGTTTCAGCTTGATCATCAAGATGGTGAGCCACCGCAATTTTATCAAATTTTAATTCTCGCCGAATTTCTTCAAATTTTTGATAACGAAAATCCCTCATTTGCTCTTCTAAATTCCCGGAACCGACCGACTTTCCATATTGAATCACACTTAAATCTAAATTATTTTTTTCGGTAAAATCCTGCACAAATTGTTCATCTTTATCAGAAGCTTCTCCACGTTGATGATAATTAATATGCACCAAATGCAATTTCAAATCATATTTAAGCTGCAATTGTTTCAACACCAAGGCTAACCCAATCGAATCAGGTCCACCAGAAACTCCAACCACCACTCGACTCCCTTGTTCTAAAAGTTTTTCCTGAAAAATAAAGTTTTGAAGTTTTTTTAGGAAATT
>CAYWJP010000029.1:0-8604 GCA_964458715.1 uncultured Bdellovibrionales bacterium | reverse complement strand
TTCGATTGACTAAAGAATGATTTTAACTTATTATATAGTTTGTATTTGCTCGTTATAGGCAATAGTTTGCGCGCATAGCTCAGTTGGTAGAGCAGCGGCCTCTTAAGCCGACGGCCGGGGGTTCAAATCCCTCTGCGCGCACAAAGAAAAACCCGAAAGGGGTTTTTTTCTTTGTGCGCGCAGAGGAATTTAAATGACAAAACCAAACAATAGTGTTGATTTTTTAAAAAAATTATAGTACACTTTTATTTATTGAGACTGTTTCTAGTTCTCTGCTTCTCTGCTATGGACGCTTAGCTCAGCTGGTTTAGAGCGTTTGGTTTACACCCAAAAGGCCACAGGTTCGAATCCTGTAGCGTCCACCAAAAATTCCGTAGTAATTTTTTGAGGACGCTACAGGATTCGAAAGACGCAGACCCAAGATTGAGATCCGCCAGTTGGCGAAAGCGAGGAATCATAAAGACGAATCCTCTAAATAATTTTATAGATCAAATATTGCAAATTATATTTTGCGCTTGTAGCTCAACTGGATAGAGCGCCTGGCTTCGGACCAGGAGGTTGTGGGTTCAAGTCCTGCCAGGCGCACAAAAAAATCCCCACTGGGGATTTTTTATATTGCTAATTACTTACCTCGGCGTAGCTTCAGCGGAGACGGGCTAATTACTCATTGTTAACTAATTTAAGTATTTCCTTCGCTAATTTATCCGAATCGTGGCGAATAAAAGAGCGGATTTGAGAGATTGAATCGACTTTGCTGTATTTTGGTTTAGTTTGGCTGAGGACATCTGCTTTTTTGATTTTATAATTTAAATTAGTCTTCTCTGTTTTTATTTTAACCAAATTTTCTCCATAGGATTCATATTTTTCTCGAAGGGCTGAGGATGGTTTAGTTTTATTGTAAATAGCTAAGTCAATTCGAGGTTTTGGAAAAAAAGAATTAATTGAATTTACGTAATCTTGGAGTTTGAAGTTTTCATTATGGCCTTTTTTATTGACTAGATTGCAGATATAAACCACTTTGGCCTGACTTTTAAAAATAGCTTCGGGAATTCCTTCAATAATTAAATTAGGGATGACACTGCAATAATGATTTCCTGGTCCGATAATAATCAAATCGGCTTGCTTGATTCTTTTTAATACTTCTGGATTGGGCTGAGCCTCTGGCTTAAGAAAGATTTTTTTAATTCCTTTTTCTTGAAGATTGGAAGCATGGTTAATTTCGTTTTGACCTCTAAGAATTTTGTTATTAGAAAGTTGAATGCAAAGATTGGTATTACTTTTTGTAACCGGAAGAACACGACCCTTCGTATGAAGAACTTTCTCCATCATTTTGAGTCCTTTGGAAAAATTTCCGGTCATTTTCTCTGAAGCTGAGAGGAAAAGATTTCCTAGACTATGTCCTTTTAATTGACCTGATTCAAAGCGATAATTAAATAAATCTCTAAGAACCTGAGATTCATTACTTAAGGCTACTAAACACTGTCTGATGTCGCCAGGAGGTAAAACTCCTAGTTCATCCCGAAGTCGACCAGTTGAACCACCATCATCGGCCATAGAAACAACGGCCGTAACATCAAGATCATATTTCTTTAGACCAGAAAGTACAGTGAAGCTTCCAGTCCCTCCTCCGATAGTGACTATTCTTTTTTTCATATAACTTGAAAATAATACTGTATTCTAAAAATCACAAATTCAATTCACCTTGGGCTAATAAATTTGTGATTTTTTATCAAAAGATTTTGGTAGTTTATTTTTTTTCTCGAAGTTGTCTGACCATCTCTTCTAAGGCGGAATTTAATTGAGGATCCCAATTATTTTTAACATCAGAATCAGTAATATCAAGTTCGATATCAACATCTAAACCGATTTTATTAATTGATTGTCCAGAAGGAGTCAACCATTCGGCAATAGTAACTTTCAAACTAGATCCATCGGAAAATTTTTCCAACTGCTGAACTGAGCCCTTTCCAAAACTTTTTTTCCCAATCAATTTACTACCATTAATGTCCCTCAATGCTCCAGCCAAAATTTCTGAAGCACTAGCGCTGCCTTGATTGACTAAAATTACTACTGGAATTTCAGAAAAAACGTCTCCTCCAATAGATTTGAAATTTTCGATTCTCCCGTCTTGATGTTTTTCTTGTACAACGACACTTTCTCGTGGTACAAACCTAGAGGCTATCTCCACTGCGACATTAAGAAATCCGCCTGGATTGTTTCGAAGATCAAGAACTATTCCTTTGTTATTGTCTGCTATTGCTTTGGTTATTTCTTTGTTGAACTCATCGGCCGTGTCTTCTGTAAAGCTAGTAATTTGAAGATAGGCTATATTTCCCCATTTTTGTTCGTAATGAACACTTTCTAAATCAATAGTGTCTCGTGTTATTTTAATCTCCTTAGTTTTTGTGGCTTCATTGCTAATCACGGTTAAAACAACTTCAGTTCCTTTTGGACCTCTGATTTTTTTGACAGCCTCGTCAATAGATATATCAGCTGTCATTTCTTCATTAATTTTAATAATTTTGTCTCCGGCTTTTAGTCCGGCTTTTTCTGCGGGCATCCCGCTAATAGGAGCGATCACAGTTAAAATATTATCTTTCATCCCTAGTTCTGCACCAATTCCTTCAAAGCTACCCTCCATACCAGTAGTAAATTCATTAGATTCTTCTGGATCCATATAATTAGTATAAGGATCTTTAATTGCCCTAACCATGCCGTCAATAGCTCCGTATACCATGGCCTGAGAATCTAGACTACTGCTATTTACATATTGTTTTTCAAGTTTATTCCAAACTTTCCAAAAAATGTTGAAATCTATTTTGTCCGACTTATCTTTGTTGGTATTTTTTAATAAACTGCTGGGGCTTGAAAGTTCGCTAACGAAACTAGTTAAAGCTTCCATGGGACTATTTTCTGGAGTGACTTGCTTTTTTCCCCAAGCCAGCCCCACATAAAAAAATAAGACCCCGATAAGGATTAGCCAAAAAATACCATACTGCTTTTGGCAAATTTTCTTAAAATTTGTTTTAATTATTGTTCTGTTAATGCCTCCGCGAAAAGTCTTTTTTTTCATTTTAAGTCTTAATTAATATGGTAATTTCCAACCCAAAGTTTTATGTTTCCAAAAAAATTTTATAGCACTTTGAATATGAATTCGAGCATATTTATTGAAAAAAATAGCTTTCAAAATACTCTTATTAGCGCTTTGTTTTCCATGATAATGATAAACTTTCACTAAAGGGTTATGGATAACTTTGAAACCATTCTCCCAAGCTCGCCAACACCAGTCTACATCTTCGAAATACATAAAAAATCGATTATCCATTGGGCCAATTTTTCTAGCAGTTTCAGCTCTTAGCATTAAAGCTGAACCCATCAACCAATCGGCTTCGAAGGATTTATTTTTAGAGATATTTTTCATTAAAAATCGATCGAGTTCCTTTTGAGCCCCTGGAAGTTTTTTTAAAAAAGTTCTGCGATAAATTACGGTTGTTATTCTGTAAAATTTAAAGAAGGAAGGCTGGATAGAATTATCAAAATTAATTAGCCTGGGTCCAATAATTCCAATCTTTTCGTCTTTCTTTAAGCACTTGATTAATTCTTGAACAACATCGTCTTTCACTATGATATCAGCATTAACAAGAAAATAAAATTCTCCTTGAGCTTTTTTTAAAAGCTGATTAACTAAAACTCCAAAGCCAACGTTTTTTTTATTTGCTACAAATTTTATCTTAGGGAAAACTTCTCTCATCAAATCTTCAACTTCTTCTGTAGTTTCGCTATCGGCCACTATAATTTCATAATTAAAATTTTTGAGAGTTTTTTGGAAAGCCTCAATACAAAGCTTCAGCAACGAGGCCTTTTTATAAGAAGTTATTAATACTGATAAAACTGGCTTATTCATCGAATATAAATTGAGAAAATTAACCTACTTATTATTTTCTTTTAATTGTCTTTGCTTTCCTCTTTACTTTCATCTTCCTTGTCGCTGCTTTCTGTTGGTTGAGGTTTATAATATTGTTTTACTGGATCAATATCGCTCTGGATTGGAATATCAAAAATATTTTGGATGATATTATGAATTTCAGCATAATTATCCTGACCAGCTCGAGGAATTAAAATATAGCCAACTTCTTCTGGAGCATCTTCGGGAGCAGTTAGCAAGCCTTCTTCTGAATTTTCCAATACTCTTTGATAAACAGACGCATCTTGAATACCAATATATTTATCAAAGAATTTTTTCATATCGTTGGAATTCATATCAGTCTTAACATTATCGCCAACAGCATTCAAAATGCCGTTTAATTTTGAAAAATCAGAAAAAGTATCCATGGAGATTAGTTTATCTTTTAGATTCCTTAGAACCAATTGTTGCCTTTTGGCTCGATCAAAATCAGAAGTATTTTCTCTGGCTCGAATATAACATAAAGCGGTTTCGCCATCGAGGAGGTTGCTTCCAGCAGGGAGAATAAATGTTCCTCCACATTCATTTCCTAATACAAATTGATTAACTTCATAAAAAGAAGTTTCTAATTCAACAGTCACGCCGCCTACAACATCCACTAGCTGCTTGAATCCATCAAAATTTAAAACCGCTGAATAATGAATATCTAGCCCCGTCACTTCCGAAACGATTGCTTTCATATCGCTCAAACCTGTTGTATTGGATTTTTCTTCTCCGTAATAATAAGTAGCATTTATTTTAGCATGCTGATCAGAGTTCGGCATTTTAACATAAAGATCACGAGGAATTGAAATTAAACTAATTTTGTCATCGTTTCCACCTTCGGTTTGATCTAGCTTGAGGGTAACCAACATAATTGTATCAGCTAAAAGTCCGCCTCCTGGCATATTTTCTCCTCTCATCCCAATTAAAAGTATATTAGTCCGTCCTTGTTTGTCTTGATCAACTTCTTGTCGTTTTCCTATTGCTGGCAAAACACCAAATATGCTACTTAGAGTTGAATTTTCCGATTCAGATATTTTATTAAGAATATGGCCAGTTTTATAAACAAAAAAACCTCCTCCTAACAAAAAAATTGCAAAGAAAACTAACAGTGTCAGCCATACTTTTTTCTTTAAAGAAAACTTTCTTTGTATTTTTTTTTCAATCATTTAATTTTTTAATTAAATTTTATTATTATAAAAACATTTTTATTTTAGCTTGTTGTTATTTTAAAATTATTTATTTTTTCATATTTTTTCCAGTCGAATGAACAACTTTTAAATAATATCACAAAAAACAATAAAATAGAATATATTCTATGCCTGATTTTACTTTGAAAAAAATACCCGCAAGGTTTCTTGTGCTGTCTTCGACCAAGAATACCTTTGGGAGTTTTTTACCCCTTTTTGTACCATTTCACTTCTAACTTCTGGTTTCATTATAACTTCTAATAGAGCTTTCTGCAAACTTTTTGCATCTTTAGGTTTATAGAATTCAGCCGCGTCACCAGCAATTTCTCTAAAGCATTCAGTGTCGCTAGCGATTACTGGAACACCTAAGGACATAGCTTCTATCAAAGACAAACCAAAACCTTCATATAGAGAAGGTGCCACGAAAACATTCGCTGCTCTATAGATATTAACTAAATCTTCATCGTTTATATAGCCAGTAAAAATTATGTCATTGAGAAATTCTTTTCTGCTAAAATTGTTTTTTGTTTCTTCTAAAATTTTGTCAATCCGAAGATCATAGTTGTGAGCTCTTATTTTCCCGCCAATTACTAACTGAAGATTTTTAATTTCTTTAACCTCAGGATTCTCCGCTTTAAAATCAAAAAAAGCTCGCATTAAAGTTGGAATATCTTTTCGAGGTTGATGTGTACCGACATAAAATAAATAAGGCTCTTTAATACCAAATTCGCTTAGAGTTTGCTTTTTATTTTTTATTTTTTTAGAAAAAAACACCTCGCTAGCTTGTCCATTATGAATTGCGGTAATTTTAGCTTTCTCAATTCCATAATATTTAACGATTTCATTTTTAGTAAAATCGGAAACTGTTATTATTTTATCTGCTCTTTTTAATGATAACGGGATCAAAATTTTTAGAAAAAATAAATCTAATTTGTTAATAAATTCAGGGAAAACCCTAAAGGAAACATCGGCTATAGTCGTTATTAATTTGACTTTTCTAGGAAGCCAAAATGGGGTTATGTACTGAACGTGCAAAATATCTAAATCCAATTTTTGAGCTATTTTTGGCAATAAAAAAAAAGTCCAAAATAATTTGAATTTAGGCAAGACAGAGACAATTTTAGCATTAGTATTTTTAATTCCATAAAAAATTTTTCTTTCAATTTTTTGAGTTTCTTTGCTATCTATTAAAAGAAAATATTGATTTTCTTGATCAATTTTCAAAATTTCCCTGACTAAATTTAAGGTATAGTTTTCATCACCGGTTCTTTGCTGTCCAATAGCTCGAATATCAATACCTATTTTTTGTTTTTTCATAATATTATTGCTTCTTATTAAGCAATCTAGAAATTATACCAAAAATCATATAAATTCTAGTAAAAACTAGCTTTGGATTTCTAGGCGATAACTTTAAATTTATTATCTAGCTCTATTTTGTTTTCAAAAAATAGATCTTGCGGTAAAAATAGCAATAAATAATAAATTTTTAATGTAGCGGGAGGGAGATTTGAACTCACCGATCTCGGGCTTATGAATCCCGCGCTTTTACCAACTAAGCTACCCCGCCATAGAAAACTGTTTTTAAACCAAACTTCAATAACAACATTATACCCCCAATTTATTTTTTCTCAAAAACAATTTTAAATATACCAGGCACAAACAAAACCTAGCTGAAGAATCAACCAGATAAAATTTGTTTATATTTTAAATAATGTGGCGGGGATCGGATTCGAACCGATGACCTTCTGGTTATGAGCCAGATGAGCTGCCAGACTGCTCCACCCCGCGATATAAAAAACTAACAAAGCCCTATAATTTTCGCACAAAAATGAACCTCTGTCAATGATAACAATAATGATTATTATTTAAAAAAATCAAAAATTACTCCTATTTTTTCTTAAAGCTTGCTTTATTTTTGATCGAGCGTGAGTTGTTTTTGCAAATTTAAGCCAATCTTCATTAGGAGCTTTTTTTTTCTTTTCCGTTATTAATTCCACCACGTCTCCATTTCGAATGGCATAATCCAAAGAAACGATTCTTTGATTAATTTTAGCTCCACTTAAAGTATCCCCCATTTCAGTATGAATAGCATAGGCAAAATCAACCGGAGTAGCGCCCTCAGGCAAATCAATCACATCTCCCAACGGAGTAAAAGCAAAAATATGATTTTTAAAAAAATCAATTTTCAATGAACCCCAAAAATCATCCGATAATCCACCTGTCTCCTCATGCCAAGAACGCAATTGCTTAACCCAATCTAATTGTTTATTCAACTCTTCTTTTTTTCTCCGAAACAACATATCCTTGAAAGATCTATCCCCAGAATAGACCCAATGAGCTGCAATTCCATATTCAGCCTCGTAATCCATCTCACGCGTTCGAATCTGAACCTCCAAAATTTTCCCTTCCGGACCAAAAATTGTCGTATGCAAAGATTTATACCCATTCGGTTTCGGCAACGAAATATAATCTTTAATTCTTCCAATCATCGGATTATATTGCTGATGAACAATTCCCAACACCCGATAACAATCCTCCACAGTCGGCACGATAATCCGAATAGCTGATAAATCATAAATTTCCGCCACCTGCATTTCATGTTTCAACAATTTTTGATAAAACCTATAATAATGCTTAGCTCGTCCCACAATATTTAAAATCTCAATTTTTTCTTGCTTAAGCGCTTTTTGTAATTCTTTAATCGCCCGCTTAGTATATTTTGCCCGCACATTCAAAGCCTCTTCTGAACGCCTCACTGTATCTTTATATTCTACTGGTTTTAAATATTTGAAAGCCAAATCCTCTAACTGATTCTTAATTTCTCCTACTCCCAATCGATTAGCAATCGGCACAAATACCTCCATGGTTTCATTAGCGATACTAATCTGTTTCACCCGCGAATGAACCTGCAAAGTTTTCATATTATCCAATCGATCAGCTATTTTAATCAAAACCACTCGAATGTCAGCCGCCATCGCCAAAAACATTTTCCGCAAATTCTCCAAATAAATTTCGTCCGTTGCTCCCCGCAACCGAATTTGACCAACCTTTGTTATCCCCTCAACAATAAACGCTACTTCCTTGCCAAATTCTTTTTTCACATCCTCCAAAGTCAAATCCGTATCCTCTGGAACATCGTGCAATAAAGCCGCTACTATACTATTAGACCCCAAACCCATCTTAATCAAAGTCTTAGCCGTCTCTACTGGATGCACAAAATAAGGCTCCCCTGTCATTCGTTTCTGTCCTTCATGAGCTTTTTGAGCAAAATAATAAGCCTTAGATATAAAAGCAACCCGCTTTTCATCATAAGGCTTTTGACGCACCGCTAATAATTCTTTAAGGCTCAACATAAAATTAAGCTAATTAAATTACAATCCATTATAGCTCACTCATTTTCAAAAAGCAAACAGATGTATCAGTCCACCTCATTTTAGACAACAGATTATTATTTATTAAATAATCCAC
>CAYWJP010000028.1:0-9877 GCA_964458715.1 uncultured Bdellovibrionales bacterium | reverse complement strand
CAAAGGAGTTATTATAATTGTTGTTGATGGGAAAAAGAAAATTCTTAACTTTAAAGAGTCATTTGAATTTAAAATTCGATAAAAAATGAAATTAATTAAGAATCTTTGATTAATTTTGTTGATATAAATAATTAATCCGCTGGGATGTAAAACATCCAGCGGATTTTTTGTGTAAAAAATTGGCTTTGTGCTAGAATAAAAAGTATGGAAATAAAAAAAATAAACAAAAAACATGTTCGAAATAATTTTGTGGGGAATAATCTTTGTTATTAGTCTAGTAGTTTTAATTAAAGCTTCTGATTATTTTACAGATTCAGCTGGAGAGATCGGGCTATTTTTTAAATTGTCTCCCTTTATTGTTGGGGTTACGATTGTGGCTTTGGGAACTTCATTACCAGAATTAGTATCCTCTGTTATAGCTGTTTTAAAGGGTTATTCAGAGATTGTAGCTGGAAACGTAGTTGGTTCAAGTATCACTAATATTTTCTTGATTTTAGGAGTGATAGCGATTGCTTCGAGTAAAAATAAATTTAGTCATAATATAATTGACGTTGATTTATTAGCTTTATTTGGATCAACTTTTTTGATTGTGATGGCAATGATTGATGGAAAATTTACTTTTTTTGAAGGAGCCTTATGTATTTTAGGTTTTGGTGTGTTTTTATATCATACTATTTTTTCCAGGCAGGTTAATATAATAGACAAATTTAAGATTAAAAAAAGTATTAAAGAAAATTTGCAGGCCAAAGATAATAATAAATTTCCATTTAAAAGTTTGTTGTTGTTGGTAGCTAGTTCAATTTTTATATTTTTAGGGGCCAAATACGTGATTGATTCAGTGGTCTATTTTTCTAATTTGATTCACATAGAAAAGAGTATTATTGCGGCTAGCATAGTGGCGTTAGGAACATCTCTTCCGGAATTGGTGGTTAGTTGGTCAGCAGCTCGTAAGGGCAACTTAGAAGTGGCGATGGGGAATATTTTAGGATCTAATATTTTCAATGCTTTTGTGGTTATGGGAGTATCGGCGATGATTGGAACTTTAATAATTTCAGATAGTATTTTATTTTTAGGTATCCCGATGTTGGTAATAGCCACTTTTATGTATGTTTTTGTGATTCAAGATCGGAAAATTAAAAAATGGGAAGGAATTTTTCTTTTGATTTTTTACGTGTTTTATATCGGTAAACTTTTTGGATGGTTTTAGTTTCAAATACAATTTTTTTGATTATTTTAGGTATTTTTATAGCTATTAATTTAATAGCATTTTTGATAATGATTTGGGATAAAAATAGATCAAGAAATAAAAATAATAAAAGAATTTCTGAAGGAATCTTATTTTTTATGGCGATTTGTTTCGGAAGTATTGGGGTTTATACAGGAATGTTCGCCTTTCGTCATAAAACTCAAAAATGGTATTTCCTAATTGGAATACCATTGTCGATAATTCAAAATATTTCTTTGATATATTTGATTTTAATAACTATTTTGAGTTGAGAGAGTTTATAGCTTTTAACGTTATTTGTTTTTTGCCTACTTGATAAATTTTATTGGCGATATTTATAGCTTCTTTTGTATTGAGCCATTGATAGTCATCGAATTCTGTTTTTTTGATATCAAGCTTAGACGTATTGGCTTGGATTTTTATAAATAAATAACGTTTTCCTTTCATTTTCATTTCTTGTCCATCATCGGTTTTTAGTTCTCGAGAGCCTTGGGCATTTTCGGGAAATTTCAATTGAGCTTCTTCGAAAATGTTGATATTGGAAAAATCACAATTTTTAATAAAATCATCACCTAACTCCTCTTCCATTTCTCGCTTCAAAGATCGCTGAACAGTTTCCTGGTTTTCGATTCCGCCTTGAGGTAATTGCCAAAGGCGGTATTTTTTATGATAAAGAAAAAGAATTTTATTTTTATTAATAAAGCAACCAACAACTTGAGGGCGAAAACCTTGTTGACGAATATTGTCGATGATTTTTAATTCTTCTGACATATTTTTAATTGAAAAATTATTCTGAAATTTTAATATTTTCTTTACCGACAATTTTTTCAAATCCATTTACTAATTTTTTACTATATTTTACTTTTTGAGGAATTTCTAATTTACCAGTTCTTCCTTCGGTAGTAATAAAGAGTTTACTATTTCCTTTGATTAAAGTTTTAATTAATCCTGAAATAATTTTAAGTTTGTCTTGAGCTTTATGTTTGGCAATATGAATAGTAATATTTTTAGTTTTTTCAATTTTGGCACTATTACTTGATACGTTATTAATAGCGTTGATTCCGAAATCATTTCTTTTACCCTCTTTTTTGAATTTTTGAAGTTCTTCTTCATCTACTAGATTGACTTCTTCGCATAAAAGTTTGTATTCACCGTCTTTATCGGATAATTTTCCTTTAATTAAAACAATTTTTTCTTCTTGCCAAATATCTGGATCTTTCTCTAAAGTTTTGGGAAAAACTAAAATTTCCATTTTTCCAATTCCATCTTCAATAGTATTGAACATCATTAATTTATTTCTTCGGGTATATATTTTTTGAACTTTAGTGATAATTCCGCCCAGAACAATAGTTTGATTAATTAAGCCACTATGAAGATTTCGAATAGGAATAGAATGGGCAGAGAAGTAATCTTGATAATTCCTGAGTGGATGATCGGAAATATAAAGTCCCAAAAGTTCTTTTTCCCAAGAAAGCCTGACTCGATCAGAGGCTTTTTCTATTGTTTGAAGAGAAATTTTAGGAATTTCTAGAGAAGGCTGATTTTTACCGGTTATTCCAAACAGGGAAGTTTGACCAGAAGCGACTGTTTTTTGGTATTGTTTAGAGTAGTCCAAAATAACTTCCATATTTTGAACCAGTTTATTTCTTTCTATCAAATCATCTAGTGCTCCTGATTTTCCCATAGCTTCTAACGACTTTTTATTCAAATCCCGACATTGAACTCTTTCTACAATTTCGATAATGTCTCGAAAAGGACCATTTTTTTTACGCTCTTTAATTAATTCAGTAGCGACATTTGTGCCAACACCTTTTATTGCTTCTAGCCCAAAGCGAATTTTGGGTAAAGTTTTCTTTTTGGATTCAACTTTTTTTCTAATTTTATCGATCGCTTCTAAGTTATTCATAATAACCGCAAAGGCATTGAAACTTTCATTGATGTTGGGGGCAAGTACCTCAATTCCCATTTGACGAGTTTCTTCAATTTCGATAGCGATTCGATCAATATCATCTTTGTCAGAGTTCATTAAAGCGGCCATAAATTGAGCCGGGTAATGGGCTTTAAGATAAGCGGTTTGATAGCCGATTAGAGCATAACAAGCAGCGTGAGATCGATTGAAACCATAACCAGCAAAAGGCTCAATGAAAGAAAAAACTTTTTCAGCTAATTTTTTGGCAATTTTATTTTCCATACAACCTTCTATAAATTTTTTCTTTTGTTCCTGAATCATTTCGTGGATTTTTTTACCCATGGCTTTTCGAAGAACGTCTGCTTCTCCCGGAGTAAAACCGGCTAATTCTCGAGAAATTTGCATAACTTGTTCTTGGTAAACAGCCACTCCGTAGGTGTTTTCTAAAATTGGCTTAAGTTTAGGATGAAGATATTCAATTCTTTTTGTGCCGTGTTTTCCGCCAATAAAATCTGGAATCCATTCCATTGGACCAGGTCGATAGAGAGCTACCATCGCAATAATATCTTCGAAAACAGTTGGTTTGAGTTTTCTGAGATAGCGTTTCATTCCAGAAGATTCTAATTGAAAAACTCCTGTGGTGTCTCCGCGTTGTAAAAGTTCAAAAGTTTTTTTGTCTTTAAGAGGAAGAGTGTCGAGGTCGATTGTGTCTCCAGTAGTTTTTTTAATAATTCGAAGTGCATTTTGAATAATTGTTAGATTTTTTAATCCCAAGAAATCCATTTTTACTAATCCAATTTTTTCTACATAAGAAGATTTGGAGGAAGCATTATATTGAGTGACCATTCCCTGATCTTCTTTTCCAGTCATATATTGAAGAGGTGTATATTCTACTACTGGTTTCGGTGTGATTACTACTCCACAAGCATGAACTGAGGCATGACGCGCTACACCTTCTAATCGAATGGCGGCGTCTAAAATTTGACGAGCATCTTCATTATTTTTATATTCATTCTTTAGTTCAGTTGTATTTTCTAAGGCATCTTGAAGCCCAGTAAAAGCGGGAACCATTTTAGAAAGTTTGTCGCAATAAGAATATTCAAAATCTAAAACTCGTCCAGCATCTCGAATGGCGGCTTTAGCGGCCATAGTTCCAAAGGTAATAATTTGAGCAACATGATCTTGTCCAAATTTATTTCGAACATATTCCAAAACATCATCGCGACGATCATCGGGAAAGTCTAAATCGATATCAGGTAGAGATATTCGATCAGGATTTAAAAATCGCTCGAATAATAATTTATATTCAATAGGATCAATGTTAGTGATATTAGTTAGGTAAGCGATAATACTTCCAGCGGCACTTCCTCGACCTGGTCCAACGATAATCCCATTATTTTTGGCCCAATTAACAAAGTCTTGAACAATCAAAAAATAGCCAGCAAATCCCATTTTTTCGATAACACTTAATTCAAATTCCAGTCGTTCTAAATGTTCTTTGGTAATTTTTTTATCGTAACGTTTTTTCATTCCTTCCTCACAAAGTTTTCTTAGATAAGTTTGAGGAGTGTAGTTTTTGGGTACCTCGTATTCTGGAAGTTTGTAATTACCAAATTCAATTTCCACATTACAGGCGTCGGCTATTTTCTGGGTATTTTTTAGAGCTTCAGGAGTGTCTTTAAAAGCTTCATACATTTCTTCAGGACTTCTTAGGTGCAATTTAAATTCTTTCATTGAAAGACGATTGGTGTCACTCATTTTTTTACCAGTTTGAAGGCACATCAAAATATCTTGAACATGTCCATCGTCTTCGTTGACATAATGAACGTCAGCGGTGGCTACCAAGGGAATTCCGGTTTTTTTGGAAATTTCGATAAGTCCTTTATTGGCAATATTTTGCTTTTCAAGTTGAGGGAGATGTTGAAGTTCTAGATAATAATTTCCCTTACCAAGAATTTCTTGATACTCTAAGGCTTTTTTAGTTGCTTCTTTGATTTTTCCTCCAATAACTAATTGAGAGATTTGACCTTGAACGCAACCGCTGCAACCAATTAAACCTTTTGAATATTTTTTTAAAATTTTGAGGTCAATTCGAGGTTTATAATAAAAACCTTTAAGATGGGCTTCTGTCACTAATTTCATCAAATTTTGATAACCTTGATTATTTTTGGCTAACAGAATTAAATGAAAACGGTCCTCGTCAACTCGGGGGCGTTTGTTTTCTAGCCCATTGGGTGCCAGATAAAATTCACAACCAATAATTGGCTTAATGCCAGCTTTTTTAGCTTTTTGATAAAATTCGATTACTCCGTACATGGTTCCATGATCAGTAATCGCTAAAGAATCCATATTAAAACTTTTAGCTCGTTCTAGGAGGTCATCGATTTTTCCTAATCCATCTAAAAGGCTATAATGGGTATGGACATGTAAATGAGTGAATTTTTTATTCACGCTTTGGGGGATTATTTTGTTAGTGATTTTTTATCAACTCGTTTAAATGATATCATTATTCAATTTTATTGTAAAAGAAAATTGGGCGTGTTAAAATTTTATATGAAGTAGATTATAATGAATTTAATAGCAAACGGAAAAAAATGACAAAAAACAAAAAAGGACCACTGATATTGTGTATTTTAGACGGTTGGGGGGAAACTACTGAAACTCGAGGGAATCCAATCTCTAAAGCTAAATTACCAACAATCAATAAATTAGATGATTATTATCCCAAAACTTATCTTCAGGCCTCTGGAATTGCCGTAGGATTGCCTTGGGGAGTAGTTGGAAATTCTGAAGTTGGTCATCAAGCCATGGGGACTGGTCAGGTTATTTATCAAAAATTACCTATTATTAATATGGCTATTCAAGATGAAAGTTTTTTCAAAAATGAAACAATCGTGAGGGCAATCGAATTTGCCAAGAAAAATAAATCTAAAATTCATTTATTTGGTTTAGCCAGTGATGGAGGAGTCCATTCGCACATTGAGCATTTGTTTGCTTTGTTGGAAGTTATGAAAGCTAATAATTTTAAGGAAGTTTATATTCATTTTATTGCTGATGGTCGGGACACCGCTCCTCAAAGTGCTCAGGTGTTTTTAGCCGATTTGTTGAATAAAATTAAACAGATTGGAGTTGGAGAGATCGCTACTGTTAGTGGGCGGTATTATCCAATGGACAGAAGTCAAAATTGGGATCGAATCGAAAGGGCTTATGATGCTATGGTTTACGGAAAGGGTTTAAAAGCTAAAACACCTTTAGCTGTAATCAAAGATCGATATAAGAAAAATATTACGGATGAATTTATTGAGCCAACTGTTATAGAAAAAACCGAGGGTGTACCTGTAGCAAAAATAGAAAAGAATGATGTTTTCCTCTGTTTTAATTTTAGAAAAGATCGAGCTAAACAAATTGTTAAAGCCCTTGCTTCACCCGATTTTAACAGTTTTAAGAAGGCTAAACCAATTAAAGGAGTAAAAGTGGTTTGTTTTACGGACTATGGAATAAAATTGCCATTGGATATTATTTTTGTTTCTCAAGAAATTACTTCTAGAGTAGGAGAAGAAATCGAAAAAGCTAAATTAAGTCAACTGAGAATTGCTGAAACGGAAAAATTTGCACATGTTACTTATTTTTTTGACGGAGGAATAATGGTTGATTACAAAAACGAAGAAAAAATTCATATTTTATCGAAAAAAGTGCCTTCTTATGACAAGCTTCCAGAAATGAGTGCGCAAGAAGTTACGGATAAAATAATCGAGGTATTAGAAGGGGATAATTATCCAGATTTTATTTTAGTTAATTACGCTAATCCTGATATGGTAGGTCATACTGGCGATCTTAAAGCGGGAATTAAAGCCGTGGAGTTCACTGATAAATGTCTTGGGGAGCTAATTGATAAAACTTTAACTTTAAAGGGAACTTTAATTGTGACTGCTGATCATGGTAACGTTGAAGAAATGGTAAATTTAGCTACAGGAGAAAATGACACAGAGCACTCTAATAATCCAGTTCCTTGCTGGCTAGTATCTTCTGATAATTATCAAAAGAAAGCTAAAAGTGAAGCTGAAAAAATAGCTAATTTTGAGATTGGAGGTTTTTTATCTGATATTGCACCGACTGTTTTAGATTTATTAGGAATGAAAAAATCAAATAATATGACTGGCGAAAGTTTAATGCCTTTGTTTAAAGGAGAGCTTTTTGAATAATAGAAAAAATCAAGAATAATTCTTGATTTTTTAAAAGTATTTTCTTGCGAATAGATTAGTTGTTGTGAACAGTTATTGAGTCTGTAGGGCATTGATTGGCGGCTTTATCGGCACATTTCAAATCATCACCAGGAATAGTTTCAGCCTTCATGGTATCGGTGTTTAATTTAAAAGCTTTAGGACAAATTTCAGTGCATCTACCACAACCAATACAAGTATCTTGATTTATTATTACGTCCATTTTTTTATATTAATTCTTACTACTTAATCTATTGTACCACATCTCTTGAAATTATTCCAAATATATGATAGAGTAATTTGGTATTTGAGAATTAATTTGTTAAAAGACTTTCAGGCTTTTGACTTTACAAGCTTTTAGCTAATGTACATGGCGACTATAGTTCAATGGTAGAACTCTGGTTTGTGGAACCAGCCACGAGGGTTCGATTCCCTCTAGTCGCCCCAACAAGAAAAAATTACCCCATCTGGGTTTTTTCTTGTTAGTGGGGCACTTAGGGAATCGGAGGGAGCGAGAGGAAGCGAACTAGTGAGCTTTTGGTGTGTAGCTCCCAGGTGCCCGAGTCGGAGCGAGGGAGATTCCCCCTAGTCGTCCACTAGGATTTCTGATTAAGATTATTTTTCTATTGCAAATTCAAAATTTACTAACGTATACGTTGTAATTATTGATAGTCAGTTATTTATTGACTGATTTTCTGTTTAAAGCTTTAACAAAATAAAATAGTGTGTTATTATCTAGTCTTGCTAAAGGCAAGATAGTTTTTTGAAAAAATAGGTAATTTTGATTGAATATATCAAAGAGGGAGGAAAGTAAAATGGCAGAAGACAATTTAATTGTTCAAGCAATGATAGACGGTTATGGTAAGGATTTTTCGGGGCTAGAAGCATTATTTACGTTGGAAGTCAGCGAGGAAGATATTTCCGAACTGCTTTCACCAATTCCGGAATTAGGCAGGTATCGGAAGCATGTAAAATTTTTAGAGAATGTCACTTCTGGAGCAGCCTATGGAAAATTACGGTTTCGGGTAATGACTGAGTATTACATCGCTCTGGGCATATTTTTTGATGAAAATGCCGTTTTGGGAGCCATTGTTGAGCATGTAATGGAAGAAGAAGAGAGAAATTTGAGAAAAATTGGGCTTTATCTGGAAGATATTGTTCGAGCTCAGTTGATTGAAAAATTTACGGGACATGACACGGCAGCCGCCGGCGATTTTATTAAATTGAAAATTGCCAGAGAAATTCCCAGTTTGATTAATTCTATTGAGGGAGTGCATTTTGCAGCTACCTCTGAAGATGTAATCGGCAATGTTACTGGTCTTATGGGAAATAATCTGGTTTATCGACATTTTATTCCTGTGGTATTGAATTTCTGGCGTTCCATGATCGAGTTTAGTCAAGACTCTTTGATTTTGCCAGGGTTGACCCACAAGCAGGCAGCAGAACCGACTACTCACAAAAAAATTATCGCAGTTCGCTCGGATGCTACAGCGACCTCATTGGAAAAATTGATTAAAAAGAATGGTGAATTTCAGCCTTTTTCAGGCAAAATGGGTGGGGCAGTTGGAAATTTAACTTGCCATTATGCAGCTTATCCCTACTTAAATTGGCAGTTTTTTGCTCGTCGGTTTGTTGAGGATCTGGGTCTGCATTATCATGAAATGACTGATCAATGCAGTCCGTATGTCATGGAGGCTTTCATTCTTGGTATAATTTGTAATGTCTTGGAACAAATTATTAAGTTTGCCAACGATTTTTGCGATTTGGTGAGTTGTCCAGGACAGTTATTTGTGAAACTGAAAAAAGCCGGCGAAAAAGGTTCTTCAATTATGCCTGGAAAAACCAATTTGTGGGGTATTGAAGGCGGAATTGTGATGATTGAAAAAACCCAAAACAATTTGAGATTTTTGGCATCTAAATTGCAGAAATACCCTCATCAAGGGAATATGGCCAGATCGTATTTAATGAGAGCTATAGGCGGTGATTTTATGCCGGCTTTTATCGGTATCGCTAGAATTGCTAGCGAAATTAAAAAATGCGTTCCTAGTGAATGGAACATTAATGAATGCCTCAAAAAATATCCGGGAATGTGCGGAAGTGCCCTTCAAACTTTTTTGAAAGCCAATCGGGTTAAGGATGACGCTTATCGTTTGATTCAGGGAATTTCCATTAATTCCGATGGAAATTATGCTAATGATGCTGAATTCAAATCCGGACTGAAAGGCATCATGAATAATTTGAATTTGGATGAAGCGACGAAAGATCAGTTATTAAAATTAACTGATTTTGTCACATTGGTTGGTCCAGCCGAGTCGACAGCCGAGCGGGTTCTTGATAGAAATAAGTTGGCATTTAATTGCTATGACGATTTGTGCCAACAAGTAAAAATCTAAAAAAGGAAGAGTAGAGGCTTTGAACGCAGTAACGTTTAAGGCCTCTTTAATTTTTTAGTTTAAGTATTTAATTTGTTATTGAATAAGTTCACTCACATTTTAGACAAAATTTAAAAAATGCAACTAAGTT
>CAYWJP010000027.1:0-9905 GCA_964458715.1 uncultured Bdellovibrionales bacterium | reverse complement strand
TGGATTATTTAATAAATAATAATCTGTTGTCTAAAATGAGGTGGACTGATACAATGTCCTTCCGGAACAAAAATTTTCAAAAAAACATCTGCTGATATCAAATTTTTGTCAACGACAATTAAATCAAATTTTTCATTGCCTTTTTCCATCAATAGTTGGAAAACCCTCCAATCATTAAAAATATGGTCGATTTCCAGTGGGATCTTCTTCTTTTCAAAAAATTGATGAATGAAGATGGAGATTTTACTTCCAACTTCGCCCACTTTACCAGCAATTAGAATTCTAAATTTTCTCTCTTTCTTCAATTGACACCTCCCAATGTCTTTTGAATTCGTTAATAAAAAGAACTTTTACTTTCATTCCTAAAACACTATATAATAAACTTTAAAACAGTTTTTGTCAATAGCACAACAACAAAGCTATTCGGGAATAATTTTTGATAGATAAAATTATTACCGAGTAGCTTTGTAAAAAAATTTAAACTATTGAATATTCTTGAATAAAGGCATTCCGTTGTCCCCAATTGGAACATAGATTGTACCTTCTCTTTCTTGAAGATTCTTGATATACAAATAATTCAGATAAGTCGGAGTCAAACTTTGATTAATAATCGTTTGAGATTCTTTTTGACCTTCGGCCTCAATTATTTTTCGCTCTTTTTCTTTAGTTTCCTTAGTTAAAACAAAATCCATTTTCTCTGATTCTTGCTCAGCTTGAAGTTTTTCTTCAATTGATTTTTGCAAATTCATAGGCAATACCACATTTCTCAAAAGAAATTCTTCCATAACGATTCCTCTATTGGATAGTTGAGTTCCTAAATCGTTAGAAATTTCTGCTCCAATTTCCGATCTTTTTTCAGAATAAATCACTTTGGCGTCATACTGAGCAATCACTCCTCTAATCGAACTACGAATAATTGGTCGAATAATTTTATCTTCATAATTCAAGCCCATTTCTCGATAAATATCAGAAGCTTTTTCCTCGTCTAATCTATATAAAACAGTTATATCCAAAGCCACCTCCAGTCCCTCTTTGGTCAAGGCGACAATTGAATCTACGCCTTTAACATTTCCTTCGGCACTGACTCCGCTCATAGTGTATTCTTCAGTTCTAATAGTAATTTTAGTAACTTTAGCAAAGGGATTTTTGAAATGTAATCCTGAACTCAATTCTTGATCTCCAACCTTACCAAATAAAGAATAAACACCAGTTTCTCCAGCATCAATTACCACAATCATTAAGGGTAATAAAATTATCAAAATAACAATTACCACTACTAATCCCGTTCCTTTTTTAATTGAATCCCCCAATTTCGAAAAATCAAAATTATTATAAGTATTCATATTATTTTTATTAAGATTAAATTTTTTGACTAGAAAAATTATTAAAAATAAAATTATCAAAAAAACAATTGCATTTTTGAAAGACATCAAGAACAATACCGCCAAAATTATCCAAAAAAACTTTTTAAATTTAGAATCCTGCAAATTCATAAAAGGTTTTAATTATCTGAATTAATTTCATTATACACGTTTTTCCCAAATAACAAGCATTATTAACGATAGTAAATTAAGCTGTTATATCTTTTTGCTTCAAATCATTAATAGTAGCAGCCGCAATAGCCCCTTCACTACAAGCGGTTATAATCTGACGATAACCATTAGAACCAGTAGTAATATCCCCAGCCGCGAATATTCCCTCCACGCTAGTAGCTTGATCTGGTTTGACTACAATATAACCCATTTGATCTTTTTCTAAATTTAATTTTTTAAAAATAGTATCGTCTGGCTGAGAACCTATTTCAATAAAAATACCGTCAAAATCATGCTCAATAGAACCATTCCAAGCATTATCCAAAACAATCTTCTCTACTTTTTGAGCTCCTTTAATTTCCGTTAAATTGGTACTTGGAACCAATATGATATTTTCTTTTTTATCGACACTGTCAATATAACGAGGAATAGCACTCGGTTTCTCGGCTCTAAAAAAAACTACCACCTCTTTAGCATACCGAGATAATAGCAACGCTGCATTTAAAGCTGAATTTCCTCCACCAACCACAGCTACTCTTTTCTCTTTGAAAAATGGACCATCGCAAGTAGCACAATAAGAAACCCCATGACCTGATAATTTATCCTCTCCGGGAATTCCTATTTTTCGAAAAACCGTTCCAGTGGCCAGCAAAATCCTTTTAGCTTCATATTTCCTTGAAACAGTAATCACTTTGAATCCCTCGTCAATTTTTATTATTTCAGTGACTTTTTCTTGAATAATTTTGCTCCCCATAGCTTCAGCGTGTTCTTTCATTTTTTGCCCCAATTCAAAACCAGAGATAGCAAGAAATCCAGGATAATTCTCAATTTTATAGCTTTCATTCATACATCCGCCCAACTCTGCTCCTAAAAGCAAACTGTTTAATTTATAGCGAGCAGTATAAATTGAAGCTGCTAGACCCGCCGGACCAACTCCGATTATGATTAAATCTTTCATATTTTCTTATTAGTATTTAGTATCTTGTATATCGTATTTTGTATCTTTAAGATCTTTTTCCTCGCTCCTCCCCCTTTTCAAAGGGGGATTGAGGGGGTTTTGATTTTTAATTTGCTTGTTTTTTATATCCTTAATTTAAATACAGCCTCATTTATCATTAAAAATTAAATCATTCAAAATTGAATCAAAATTCAAAATTTCCATACTAAATATTATTTTCCCATCCTTCTTTCTCTTTCTTTAAATGCGTCAACCGCTTTATCTAAATCGCTCGGACCAAATTCAGGAAAAAGTTTATTAGAAAAATAATATTGTGAATTTTGAGTTTGCCACATTAAAAAACCAACACTGTTATGAGGATCGTTTTCCACTCCAGTTCTTATAATTAAGTCTACTACTGGCAAATCTTTTGACAAAAGAAATTTTCCAAAAGATTCAGTTGTAATTTCTAAATTCCGGCCTTCCTTTAAAATTCTGTTTTTAACTTGATTAACTGCATGTAAAATATCATCATCACCATTATAGGCCAACATAAAACTCAAAAAATTATTCCCATGATGTTTGGTTTTTTCAATGCCTTCTTCTAAAATGCTTCTTAATTTAGAAGGAAATTGTTTTCGCCAATCTCCAATGATTTGGATTCTGGTTTTATTTTTGTAAATATCTGGGTCGTTAATTAATTTTTTGAAATATTTTTCATAAATTTTTAACAATTCCATTTTCTCTTCCAATGGTCTTTTTAGAATATTATTTTTCGATGATCCCCAAAAAGTCAAATATTTAATTCCGCTTCTCAAAGCTTCTCTGCTCAATCTTTCAATTTGATCCGCTCCAGCACTATGTCCTTCCCAGGACTTTAATCCTTTACTTCTAGCCCATCTTCTGTTCCCGTCGGGAATAATAGCAATGTGATTAGGAAAACTATTCATAATTTCTAATTTAATTATTTCTTACTCCAATATATTCCGCAATTTTGTAAAGAAAATCTCGACCTTCTTTATTTTGGCTATCCATGTCAGTCAAAATTTTAAAAGATTTTTCTGCAAATTTTCTAGCTAAATCATTTGAATATTTCAAAGCCCCTGTTTCAATCGCTAATCGCCTAAAAGATTCTAATTCGGTCAATGACAAATCACTTTTTCCTAATAATTCTTTAAGTATTACTTTTTGTTCTTTATTTCCATCTTCTAAAATTTTGATAACTAATAAAGTTTGCTTACTTTCTATTATATCCGAACCAACCGGTTTGCCTAGCTTTTTTTCGTTTCCAAAAACTCCCAAGACATCATCTCTAATTTGAAAAGCTTTTCCCACTGCACTTGAATATTTAGAAATATCCTCTAATAATTTTTCTGATCCCTTACCAGCCAAAATTACTCCCAAATGCAAAGGTCCTTCAAAGGTATAAAAAGCGGTTTTTCCTTCGTGCATTTTTAAGATTTCTTTTTCGGTAGATCTGCCCCTAGCCTCCATAACTATATCCAACATCTCTCCGGGTATTGTCGTATAAACAACTTTTTGAAGTTGCTTAAGCGCTTTTAAAATAATTTCTGGAGAAAAATTTGATTCGAATAAAATTTCATTAGCCATAGAAGCTGCTAAATCACCTGCTATAATCGCCATAGAATTTCCAAAATGATCTTTATCGGTATTTGGAAAAATTCTTTTGGCTATCTTTTTGTAATGTTCATGAACGGTATCCACCCCGTGTCTTTTGGCATCTCGATCTATTATATCATCATGAATTAAAAGAAAAGAATGAATTAACTCAATGGACATTGAAGCTTTTAAAATATCTTCTTTATTTTTTTCGCTAGCCTCTCCGCCTCCTAATAAAAATCCGTAGTAAACCATTGCCGGTCGGATTCTCTTTCCTCCTGACATCGTAAATTTTTCTAAAATTTTCACCGCTTCTTCAGCCAAGGGATCAACTTTTTTAAAACTTTCTCTTTTATCCTCAAAATACTCCCTTAATAAAGGGTTTATTTCTTCTCTATATTTTTTTAAATAATCCTTGGCATTCATGGTACGCTAAACTTAATTTACAATTTTCAAATTTAAACAAGCGAAGCTTGTCATTGAAAATTGTTTAATTTTAGAATTGAAAATTCATTGTAAATTGTAAATTGACTTATTGTAAATTACGCTGAAAGCGGGTGACCCCTATGAGAATCGAACTCATGTTGCCAGGATGAGAACCTGGTGTCCTAACCACTAGACGAAGGGGCCGAATAACTCAATAAGTCTAGTTAAACAGAAGCTAAATGTCAATAATATTATATTTATCTTCTTCAATTATGAACACACCGAACAAAATCTTCAATCTTTTATTATTGTCCCTTCAAATTTTTTCCCATTAAAAATTTTCTTTAAATTCTTAATATTTTGACCCTCTGTTACTATTACTTCTAATTCTATTTTTTGAGCATGTTTAGACGCAATAGGGTCAAAAGGAGCATTCAAACCTGGATCCCATTTATTTCCAACGATTAAACGAAAATCGGCCCAGCTAATTTTTTTTATTTTTTTAGCATTTTTAAATTTTTTAGGATCTTTATCATAAACATATTTAACATTAGAAAGATTTAGCATTTTTCTAGCGCCTAATCTTTCCGCTAAAACAGTAGCCACATAATCAGTAGACCAACCTGGTCGCCAACCAGCTGCTACCATTATTTTTTCTCCATTTTCGAAATGAGTCATTAAATTTTCCTTGGTTCGAGGATTTTTATTTATCCTAGGATGAGCATATTTTCGAAAAATAGTTTTGATTAATTGAGCATTTAAACGAGTTGAATGAACCCCAATCCAATCTATATCATCTCTTGAAACATCCGCTATTTTCCCCGCAGCATCTTGATATTTACGAGCAATATCACCTCCGCCAGTTATAATAATAAATTTTTTGCCTTTTTCAATTTGATTAATAATTTCTTTGCGAAATTGTTTTAAAAATTTCCAATCAATTTTTCCCGGAACAATCAAAGAACCTCCCAAAGAAATCACTATCATCTCATTTTTTTCATCTCCCATAAAATTCAATATTATTTATTACAACAGCTAGCCGGTTTATATCCCATTTTTTCGGCTTCTTCTAATGATTTGAAACAAATTCGATTTTCTGGTTTTATTTGATCGGCAAATCGGCAACTCATTAAATGATATTTATCAGAATTTTTAGAGCCCATAAATTGACACTGTTCCATATTTCCCGTTGTTATTGTTTGATCCTCAACTACTTCTGTTAGTCCTTTTCGTTGAATCGCTTTTCCCAAGGCGATTGCTTCCTTATCTTCGTCTGTGGATTGCTCTTGATTATTTAAAATTACTTTCAAATCAGTTGATTTTTGTTCTCTTTCTCTTAACTCTCCAGCCCTAAAACTAATAAAAGTTATCAAAATTATAATAATTCCAAATAAAAAACGCTCTTGATTAGCTTGAATAAAAATTTTTAGGCTTTGAACATTTGACATTTTGGTTCTAAAATAGTATGATTGTTCTATTGTAAATAATTTATAAACATATGTCACATAAAAAGGCAGGTGGATCCACGAGATTGGGTCGAGATTCCATTTCAAAACGACTAGGTGTAAAAATTTTTGGCAATCAAATCGCCAAAAAAGGTTCAATTATTATTCGACAACGAGGAACTAATGTTCGAGCAGGGAAAAACACTAAGCGCTGTAACGACGACACTATCATGGCTCTAAAAGATGGAGTTGTTGAATTCATAGTCAAACGAGTCAAAAAATTTACTGGTAAAATAGAAAAAGTTAAATTTGTTAAAATAAAATAAATAAATTACTCTTGAAAATATTTAGATTATTTCTAATGAAAAATCGTTAGCCCAAACTAACGATTTTTTATTTTATTTTTTATAACAGCCTCGATTAATAAAGAAAACAGAGGATTGGGTTTAAGCGGACTAGCAGTAAACTCTGGATGGAATTGACTCCCCATCATGAAAGGATGTATTTTTTTAGGTAATTCAGCAATTTCCATTAATTTTCCATCTGGGGATTGACCTGAGAATATTAATCCAGACGTTTCAAGTTGTTGAATATATTCTGGATTAACTTCATATCGATGTCGATGTCTTTCTACTATATTTTTTGATTGATAAGCCTCATAAGCTAAAGTTTCTTTTTTGATATTACAAGGATAATCTCCTAACCGCATCGTTGCTCCATAATTGCTGTTCTTCATTTTTTCTTTTTGTTCTGGCATTAGATCCACTACTAAATGCTCTGCGTCAGGAGTTATCTCAGCTGTATTAGCGTTTTTTAAACCAACTACATTTCGAGCATATTCGATAACCATTAATTGCATTCCATAACACAATCCTAAGTAAGGAATTTTATTTTCTCGAGCAAATTGAATAGCATTGATTTTCCCTTCAACTCCTCGACTACCAAATCCACCAGGAACTATTAAGGCATCATATTTATCAAGCTTCTTTAAGTTACTTTTATCTTTTTCAAATTCTTCGGCATTAATCCAATCGATAACCGGTTTTCTATTTTGTGAATAAGCCGAATGTTTTATGGCTTCAATAACAGAAAGATAGGCATCGGTAAGAATACAATCTCCAGTCCCAAAATATTTTCCAACCATTCCAATCTTAATCTCATCTTTAGCTCCTTTTATTTTTTGGACCATTTTTCGCCAATCCTTTAAATCCCCTTCCTGCCCATTTTTCAGTCCAAGTTTCTTAAGAATATTAGCGCTTAAACCATCTTTTTCAAAATTTAAAGGTATCTCATAAATGCAATCCGCATCCGGAGCCGATATTACAGAATCTTCTTGAATACTACAAAACAAGGCAATTTTCTCTTTTCGTTTTTTATCAATTTCTTTTTCACTTCTTGCAATGATAATATCTGGTTGCACTCCCGCTTCATTTAATGATCGAACAGCTTGTTGGGTTGGTTTAGTTTTCATCTCCCCAATTTTTTTCGGATATGGAACAAAAGTAATCATTACAAATAAGGCATCTTTTGGATGTCTTAATTTTAATTGTCGAGCTGCTTCAGTAAATAAAACATTTTCGTAATCGCCAGTAGTTCCACCTACTTCAATAACTACCACATCCGCATCATTTTTAATAGCTGCCTTTTTAATTGTTTGAATAATTTCGTCAGTAACATGGGGAATGATTTGAACACATTTACCTTTATATTTTAGATTTCGTTCATTGTTAATAACTTTCCAATAAACACTCCCCGTAGTCATATAATTACTACTTGGAAGTTTGATATTCAAAAACCTTTCATAATTTCCCATGTCCTGATCGGTTTCTAAACCATCAGCCAAAACAAAAACTTCTCCGTGCTCAGTAGGATTCATCGTTCCCGCATCGACATTGACATAAGGATCAATTTTAATTGAAGTCACCTTATAATCGTGAGCTTGAATAATTTTAGCAATAGATGAAGCAGCGACCCCTTTTCCGATTCCGGACATTACTCCCCCAAAAACGAATATATATTTAGGATCTTGCTTTGACATGCTTTTTATTATTTAAAAATTAATACCCCACACAACTTAAAGACTGTCCCCAAATGCCCTTTGACTAGAAAGGCATTTTTTTGAACAGCCCCCTTACTCATGGTTAATTATTTTGTTTTTATTTAGAACTATTTTTTCTCTTTTATAATCAGTTTAATATTAGCTTTAATCTCATCTTTAATTTTAATTTCTATCTGAAATTCACCAACTTCTTTGATGGGTTTAACAAAAATTACGTTGTTTTCCTCTAATTCGAATCCTTTTTTACTTAATAAGTCAATAACATCTTTAGCTTTGACTGATCCAAACAATTTCCCGTCTTTAGCCTTTTGTTCAATTTCGAATTCCTGACCATCAATTTTTTTAGCCAATTCTTTGTGCTCCTTTAAGAGAATTTCTTCTTTGGCCTCTTGAATCACTACTTGTTTTTCAACTTCTTTCACTGCTTTTTCAGTGGCAGGTTTTACCATTTTATTGGGTATAAGAAAATTACTGGCAAATCCGGCAGAAACTTCTTTAATTTCACCAGCTTTTCCTAATTTTTCAACATTTTGTAATAATACTACTTTCATTTCCGATACATTACTGATTAAGATTATCTTTGTCTATTAAGCTCTCTTTAAGAATAAATTTTAATTTACAAAAAGAAAATGGGGTTCAACTGTAACCCCTTAAATTTAAGATTAACAAAAAAAACTTTTTCTGCCAAGAGCTTTTTTGTTATTGAAAATAAAGATTTTTACTTTTATTTGACTTTTCCCGCTAATTGACCGCAAGCTCCTTGTATATCTTCCCCCATACTTTTTCGAATGGTGCAATGAACTTTTTCTTGCTTCAATTCGTCTTTAAATCTTCGAGCTGTTTCTTTGGAAGAAGCTTTAAATTCTCCACCGATGGAATTATAGCGAATCAAATTAACGTGAATCATTTGCATTTTTCCAATTGATTTTAAAAACACGGCTAATTTCAAAGCATCCTCGGAACTGTCATTAATTCCTCTTAAAAGAATATATTCAATAAAAACTTTTCGAGTATTAGTTTTGAAATAGTTTTGAAGAAAGTTTTTTAAATCACTCAATCCCTGTTTTTTATTAATCGGCATATAAAGATCTCGTTTGGCATCATCCGCAAAATGCAAAGAAAGAGCTAAATTGATCTGTGGAAAATCCTGAGCAAATTTCTCCATTCCATCTACAATCCCCACGGTTGAAACTGCAATATTTCTTCGGCCAAAATCAAAAAATCTCTCGTCAATCAAAGTCTTTAAGCTTTCTTTAACATTTTCCCAGTTCAAAAACGGCTCCCCCATTCCCATATAAACAATATTCAAAAACTGCCCTGCCAATTTATTTTTTCGCAAATACTGTCGCCAAAACAAAGCCTGACTAGCAATTTCATCTCCTGAAAGGTTTCTTTTAAAACTATTTTTTCCAGTTGCACAGAAAACACAGCCCAAAGCACAGCCGACCTGAGAAGAAATACAAGCCGACCAATGACCCTCTTGAGGCGAAAGTAAGACTGTCTCAATTATATTGCCATCTTCCAATTTCAAAAGCGCCTTAAAGGCATTTTTATCCTTTGAGATTAATACTTTGACTTCTTTGAAAGGCAAGATCTTCAATTCTTGCTCCAATTGACTTCGCAAATCTTTAGAAATTGTTGAAATTTCAGAAAAAGAATCTACTCCATCCTTAAAAATCGCTTGGCAAATTTGCTTAAAGCGAAAACTAGGCTCCCTCTTCTCTTTTAAATATTCTTCCAACTTTCTAGTATCCATAATTTATGATATTTAACTCAAATTTATAAAATAATATCTCCCATTAAACCACAAATTTCTTTTTGTTTCAAATAACTGTATCAGTCCACCTCATTTTAGACAACAGATTATTATTTATTAAATAATCCAC
>CAYWJP010000026.1:0-10426 GCA_964458715.1 uncultured Bdellovibrionales bacterium | reverse complement strand
ATCAAACAGATGTAGGGCTAAGCACTCTCACAGAATCAAATATTCTTCAAATCACAGGACTTGGGATTGCTACTCCAGTTTCGATTTCGGGTGATGGAACTCCTGCCTACAGAATTTGTTCAGATTCAGCTTGTTCTTCAGTAACCCATACTTGGTCAACATCAGTAGGTTCAATAGATAATAATGAATACTTACAACTTAAATTAACATCTAATGCTTCATTTTCTACAGCCAACTCAGCTTCAATCGCAGTAGGAACAGGAAATGATAGTTGGAGTGTAACGACAGGATCTGCAATAACAGCTACAGGAGGAATAATAACAACAGACGGAAATTACAAGATTCATACATTTACTTCAAGTGGAACTTTCACTATAACAGATGCAGGAGCTATTGGAACTGTTGAATATCTTGTTGTAGCCGGTGGTGGAGGTGGTGGAGGTCAAACAACCACCAACTGGGGCGCAGGTGGTGGTGGTGCTGGGGGTTATAAATCTGCTACTGGTATTACTGTATCGGCTCAAGCTTATTCTGTAATTGTTGGTGCAGGTGGTGCAGGTGGCCTTGGTGGTAGTATTGGTAACAGCCATAGTGGTGACAATGGTGCTAACTCTTCTTTCAATAGCTTAATCTCAACTGGTGGTGGTGGTGCTCAAATTGCTGCTAGCACAGGTTTGGCGGGTGGTTCAGGTGGCGGTAATTCAGCCACTAGTAGTGGTACTACTGGTGCTGGCAACGCAGGTGAAGGTAATGATGGTGGAGGTAGTTATGTTATTACATCTAACTGTAGTGATAACTGTGCTGGTGGTGGAGGTGGTGGTGCTGGCGCAGTTGGTAACGCTATTGTTTCTAGTAGTGATGTTAATGGTGGTATAGGTAAAAATGATCACTCTGCGTGGGCAACTGTTACAAGCACAGGTGATTCGGGTTATTATGCTGGTGGTGGCGGAGGAGGAGGTGGTAGTGCAGGAAATCCAGGCAACGCTGGTGGTACTGGTGGTGGTGCTGCTGGTGGTTCTGGATCAGGTGGTAATGGTACAGCAGGAACAGCTAATACTGGTGGTGGTGGTGGGTCTTATGGTAGTGGAGATGGTGGTGCTGGTGGCTCAGGAATAGTAATCATCCGATACCAATTTCAATAGGATTGAGTCTGTAAAGTTCATAAAGTTTATAAAGTTAGAAAGTTGAAAATAATTTTGAATTTCGTCCGCCAGCTGGCGGATTGATTCAAATTCGAATGATTTAATCTTGAAGACTGGATTCCCGTCTTCGCAAGGCTACGACGAGGCGAGCCCGCCTACGCGGGAATGACCCCAGTTAAATAGGGCAAGCCCTAATTTTAGCTTCGCTAAAATAATTTAACCTGCCTACCGGCAGGCAGGCGGGGCAGGCAATTAATAATTAATATTTTGAAATGTTTATAATTAAATGGATATTGAAATTTATTTTTAAGATTGTGATGTTGATTGCCGTTTTAGTTGGATTAGTTTGGTTACTATTTAATTGGCCGGTTAAGACAAAAAATGAGGATATGAAATTTGGGGTTTCTTTTGCTCATCATCATGCCGAATCATTGGAATTGGATTGGAAAGAAACTTACACAGCGATTTTAGATGATTTGGGGGTAGAGAGAATTCGGATTGCGGCTTATTGGGATCGAGTAGAGATGGAAGAAGGGCAGTATGATTTTTCAGATGTTGATTGGCAGGTTAAAGAAGCTCAAAAAAGAGAGGTTGAATTAACTTTGGCTTTTGGCGTTAAGACTCCTAGGTGGCCAGAATGTCATATTCCTGAATTTTATTTGGAAGATAAAGCCGAAAGAGAAGAAGCACTCTTAGTTTTCGAGGAAGTTTTGATTGAGCGTTATAAAAATTACGATAATATTATTTATTGGCAGGTTGAGAATGAACCATTTCTTAAGTTTTTTGGAGATTGTCCAGAAGGAGCCATTGATGAACAACTGATTGATAAAGAAATTGCTTTAGTAAAAAAGCTTGATCCAACTCGGAAAATTATTGTTACCGATAGCGGAGAATTAAGTCTTTGGTGGCAAGCAGCCGAAAGAGCTGATATATTTGGATCAACTTTGTATCGAATTATTTACAAACCGCCTTTTGGTTATGTAACTTATCCGTTAGGACCTAATTTTTTTCGAGTCAAAGCATTACTTGCTAGGGTGGTGACTGGTCAGGATAATTTTATTATTTCCGAACTACAAGCTGAACCTTGGCCTAAGGCCTGGATTTTATGGGTTTCAGTCGAGGAGCAATACAAGACAATGAATCCAGAAAAGTTTGAAGAAATAATTGAATATACTCAAAAGACTAATTTTTCCGAAGCTTATTTATGGGGAGTGGAATGGTGGTATTGGTTGAAAGAAAAGAAAGATTTACCTGAAATGTGGGAAGCGGCTAAGAAGATTTTATAGCGGTTTTGAATGAATTAGGGTAAAATGATAAATAGGCTAATATTTTTAGTTTTGACTAATATTAAGATATTTTTAAAATGCTATTTTTAATAATTTTTGGATTTCTGACTACTTCCTTAAATTTTTAACGAAGCGAGCTTTTACAAGGGTGACAAGGTGAAGCGAGATGGGCTGGATTCCCGCCTACGCGGGAATGACAGAGTTGGACGCGGGAATGACAGAGTTGGACGCGGGAATGACAGAGTTGGATGCGGGAATGACAGAGTTGGAAGCGGGAATTCTTACGGGCTGGATCCCTGCCTTCGCAGGGACAAGCGCGGGAATGACAGTAAAAGTTTTGTAGTGATTTGTTTGTATAGCATAAAGACCAGAATTCAATTGAAGAATTCTGGTCTTTAATTTTGTATATAGACTAAATATAGAGAAATTTAAAACCAAGCCAGTAAATGCAAACTAATGAAATGGAATCAAAGCGATCATAAATTCCGCCATGGCCAAACATTAATTTGCCAGTCAACAGATTTTCTCCGGAGTCTTTAATTTGGTGATGTCTTTTGAATTTGCTGTTTAGCAAATCTCCTATTATGCTCACACAGCAGACAGAAGGAGTCAGCAAAAAATAAAAAACAGGTAATTCGAGAAAATAAACAGATATTATTCCGGTAATTGAACCGAAAAGAAATCCGTAAAAAAAACCTCCCAAGGTCTTGTTGGGACTGACGACTGGAAAAATATTTCTTTTCATCAAAGCGGAGAAGTTTAAATATTTTCCTCCAAAAAAGGCCATTGTGT
This sequence comes from uncultured Bdellovibrionales bacterium, assembly GCA_964458715.1. Taxonomy (GTDB): domain Bacteria; phylum Patescibacteriota; class Minisyncoccia; order Moranbacterales; family DUUL01; genus UBA2773. The sequence continues at coordinate 7,206 of CAYWJP010000026.1, read as the reverse complement.
CATTTACGGAAACAATAATCAATAAGAACCAAATTTCTTTGATTGGGAATAGCAGAATAGTTGGTAATCCGATTATATGGAGCAGGGCGATAATTGACCAATTTGAAAGTGGCTGACGAGCGTATATCTCATAGATGCCCAATAAAACTATGAGGAAAATTAACTCTGGCAAAAGATTAAACAAATGTAATCCATAGACCACTGGTAGCCAGATAGCTATTTTATATCTTTCGATATTTGGTATTCTCGATAATAAAATTTCCATGATACCCCCTTGTGTTTTTGAAGAACTGTTAAAATAAAATTATATAAATTAAATTTTTAATAAAACATTTTGAGAATTAAACATCTAAAAAATAAAACTATTAAAACCACTTGCAAAAAACATTAATGGGTCTTGAATTGGAGTAAAATCGTTGCTAAATTTGATAAACTTAATGGAACCTGAATTGGAGTTATTTCGTTACGAAATTTTTCAATTTTCTTCGGTATAAACTTAATAGATTTGGATTCAGAGTAAATTCGTTACGAAATTTTGTAAAACTGAGGTAAATTTTGTGAAAATTTTAGATGTCTATATTTATAGATGGAGAAAATTTGAATAAAATTTAACCAGGTTTAAAAAATTGCAGTAGAAGTTTACTTTGAATTCAAGTCTATCACGTGCCTCGAGAGAGAATCGAACTCTCATGGGATAAATCCCACACGATTTTGAGTCGTGCGCGTCTACCAGTTCCGCCATCGAGGCTGCTAATTACTTGAGTAATTCTAGTTTAAAACCGTTAAAATGTCAATTTTAGTTTGTTAGTTAGCGGATACTTAAGTTTTATAATAAATGTTAGATAACAAATACTAGATACATGCCTACCGGCAGGCAGGCTAAACACTTGATACTTTTATCCTTTGACTTAATTGAATAGATTGGTATAATATGGCTAATATTTTTAAATCTTAAATCACTAAAAAATGGAAAAACATTTTTCAAAAGAGAGGACTTTAATTATAGTTAAGCCGGATGGGGTCCAACGAACTTTAGTGGGGGAAATTATTAGTAGATATGAAAGATTGGGTTTAAAATTGGTTGCTATGAAAATGGTAGTGCCTACTCCAGAACATATTGAACAACATTATACTTTGGATCCTGAATGGCGAAGAGTAACTGGAGAAAAAACGATTGCTGGTTATAAAGCCAAAGGAATGAAGCCACCAACAGAAAATCCTCTTGAAGTGACCGATAAACTTTTAATTAATTTAAAAAAGTATATTTCTAGTGGTCCAGTTATTGCCATGGTTTGGCAGGGTGCGCATTCAGTCGGTTTGGGAAGAAAAATCGCGGGAGGAACGGAGCCTTTGACTTCTGATGTTGGTACTATTCGAGGAGATTATGTTTTAGATTCTTATGAAATGTCCGATATAGATGATCGATCAATCAGAAATTTAGTGCATGCTTCTGGATCTGTAGAAGAGGCCAACATGGAAATTAAACATTGGTTTAAAGATGAAGAATTGATAAATTATTCTATTTTTCAGGAAAAAATATTATATGATGTCAATTTAGATGGAATTTTAGAATAATAAAATAAATAATTAATTTAAATGTATTCGGGCTTGGCCTAGAAATTGTCTAAAATTAGACGGTTTCTTAAAACCAAGTCGGGAGATGTTTGTTAGACCTATTGCGTAATAATTTACTACTGTAATTTTCACATTTTGGTCAAATTTTCCAAAAATTTTCTTAGCTTAGCTCCGGCTAAACTGCAAAAATTATTTGAAAAATTATGCCTTAAAATCTGAAAATTTCGTTACGCAACCTATTACGCAGTAGGTCTATTGTAAAATAAAATGAAATATCTTACAGAAAATGGAGCCCAAAAAATTAGAGATGAATTGGCACTTCGAGCTCAAAAAAGAAAGGAAATTGCACAAGCCATCAAAGAAGCTAAGGAATTAGGAGATTTAAGTGAAAATGCTGAATATTCAGAGGCCAAGAGTCAGCAAAGAGAAAATGAGGGGAGAATTATTTATTTAGAAAATGTAATAAGAACCTATAAAATAGTAGAGAAAAAAAGTTCAAATGGTAGAATCGGGCTAGACTCAATTATTGAGGTGGAGAACAAAAATCTTAATAAAAAAATGACTTTTCACATTGTCGGTTCTAACGAATCCGACCCTATTGTTGGAAAAATTTCCAATGAATCTCCAATCGGAAAAGCTTTTTTAGGTAAAAAGAAAGGTGATGGAGTAGAGGTTGTTTTAGCTAATGGTAAAAAAATTAACTACAAAGTCCTAAGTTTGAAATAATACCGTAAAATGCTAGTATGTAAGTGGGGACTGTTTCCAATCACCTTTTTTACTGCCTGCCTCGCTGATGCTTGCCGAGGCGGACAATTTTCCATTTTTGATTAAATTATTTTAAAACTGATAAATTTCGTGATAAAACGGTGATTGGAAACAGTCCCAAGTGAAGTGTTTTTTTAGGTTGTTTTTTATAAATAAAAAGTGACAAATAAAAATAAAAATAAATTTTTAAATTTCAAACAAGGCTCTATCACAGTCTATATTTTAATGATAGCTTCTATTTCAGTTACCCTTCTTACCAGTCTGGCTATTTTTGTTGCCAATAGTCAGAAAAATAGTTCTAATGAAGTTTCTCGTCAAAAGGCTTTGCAGTTTGCTGAAGAAGGAGTTTACTATTATCGTTGGTATCTAGCTCATAGTTTGGACGGAAAAAACAAACAACAGATTCAGGAATTTTGGGAAAACGGAAGTCCTATTGGCACCGTTGACCCTTATGGTAAGGCAGTTGTAAATTTCGATGGTGAATCAGTTGGGGAGTTCGAAATTACAGTGACACCTCCTAGCTCTAATTCCACTATTATTTTAGTGGAGTCGGTTGGTTGGACTTATCGTCATCCAAATATTAAAAAAAGAATAAAAGTTCGTTTTAGGAAACCTTCCTGGAGTGAATATTCCGTTTTGGCTAATGATGTGATGCGTTTTGGGGAAGGAACTAATGTCTTTGGTCCTATCCATTCTAATAATGGAATCAGATTCGATGGGGTTGCTAATAATGTTGTTACTAGTTCAGTAGCGGAATATTCAGATCCAGATACTGGGTTGGTTAAACCTGGGGTTTGGACATCTCAATCCGATGAGAGTTCGGTTTTTTTGGCTGGCAATGAATTTCCAGTTCCTTCTATCGATTTTAACAGTGTTACTAGCGATTTGAGTTTAATCAGAACAGATTCTCAAATTAATGGTTTGTATTTTGATGATGATACTTATGAGGCTGAAAGTTGCGATTATGTTTGGTCTGGTTGGCCGCCGCCTTGGTGGGATTGGGTTTGTGCGGCAGCTGATAGAACTGTTTTTGGATATCATTTTACTCTCAGAGTAGATGACAAAGTCGAAGTTCGAAGAGTTCTAAATTATGAGGGTGACCAAGTTGACGAAACCGCTACCTATTTGATTATTGAAGAAACGGATGCTGAAATATTTTCTTTACCGGCCAACGGTTTAATTTTCGCTGATAAAAATATTTGGGTAGATGGGCAAATAAATTCTGCTCAATTGACAATTGCCTCAGCAGATTTAGATGGTTCAACAGATTCTAACATTTACATCAACAATGATATTTTGTATACAAATTATAACGGAGATGATATTATAGGGTTAATAGCCGAGAACAATATATTAGTAGGGCTGTATTCTGAAGATAATCTGGAAATTGACGCCGCTTTATTAGCTCAGAAAGGAAGAGTGGGGAGAGAATATTATTATTGGAATTGGAGCTGGAGTGATTGGCTTTATAGAGACGAAATAACTGTCAGAGGTTCTATAGCTACTAATAAGCGTTATGGGTTTGCCTACACTGATGGTACGGGATATGACGTTAGAAATTTATATTTTGATAATAATTTGATTTATTATCCGCCGCCTTATTTTCCGACTGGGACTGTTTATGAGCTTGACCTCTGGGAAGACGTTCGCTAGAACTTTAAAATTTGGCACACTTTTTCGTTGGATTTTCCGTCACTCATTCGCTGTGCCATTAAGCACACCTCATTCGGTACTCAAATCCGCCTTAAATTGTGCTCAAATTTTAAAGTTCTACGTATCTTGCTCGGTGATAGGATTCTCCCCTGCCTGCTAAATTGCATTCAAAATAATCTAATTTCTAAGTACATCAAAAGTTGAATTGCAAGTGGTTTATTTTTTTGTCGACTCCTGTGCCACTCGCTCGATGTACCAGTTAGTACATCTCACTTCTTGTTCGGATTCTCCTCGAACTGCACTCAAATTTTTAAACACTATTGTGAGCAGGCTTTAATTTTGGAATACGGCTCGCTCGGTACTCAAATCCGCCTTAAATTGTGCTCAAATTTTAAAGTTCTACGTATCTCGCTTGGTGCTCAAATCTTCCTCGAATTATACTCAAATTTAAAAATTTTCAGAATTAGTTTTGGTTAGATTGAATTTTAAAATAATATTGCACTATTTAATTTAGAATAGTTGAATTCAAAATAAAAAAAACAAAAAAAGATGAAAAATATGACAATAACTAATTTATCTCATTGCAACGAGGAATGTTATTTTGGGGCAGATTTTGGTGGCTCTAGCATTAGATTATTGCAACTAGAAAAGAAAGGCGATGGCTTTGATGTTGTTGGCTGGTCACAAAAAAAAATACCCAAAGGAGTTATTGATCAGGGAAAAATAATAAAAAAAGATGACTTCATCAATATTTTTCAAGAGGCTATGGAAAATGTAGAAGGTGAATTTTCAAGTAGCAATGTAATGCTAACTATTCCAGAGGAGACAGTTTTTACGCGAGTTATCTCGGTGCCAATAATAGAAAATAAAAAAGAATTAGAGGAAACAATAAAATGGGAAACTGAGGCTACTATCCCAGTGGCTATTAGTGATATTTATTATGATTGGCAAGTTTTAGATAAAAGTGAAGACAAAATCAATATTTTGGTTATGGCAACTGACAAGGATGTGGTTGATAATTATCTAGATATTTTTGACAGTCTCCATTTAAAAGTAGTTGCCTTGGAACCCGAATCGTTATCAATGGCGAGAAGTTTAATTGCACAGGATTCGGAAGATTATACTTTGCTTATTGACCTTGGAAGCAGATCAAGTAATTTTGCAGTTTGTAAAAAAAATCTTCCTATTTTTACCGCTAATAGTTCTATATCAGGAAGAATGTTGACAGATATTATCATTAAAGAGTTAGGATTAAGCTTTGAAAAAGCGGAGCGTTATAAAATTAAAAGGGGCATAGAGGATAATAAAATTGATGGTATAAATCGAAGTGCCATATTCAGTCCAGTTTTGGATACTTTAGTCCAGGAAATAAAAAAGACTATAGAATTTTTAGAAGAAAATTTATCTTTAAAAGAGCAGAAAAAAAAAGTAACTAAGATTGTTTTGTGCGGGGGCGGTTCCAATTTAAAAGGGCTGGGTTCTTATTTAACGGTTAAACTAAAACAACCAGTAGCATTATCTAATCCTTGGGTTAATTTATCTTTTGTAAAAAAAATACCACCGATTTCAAAAGAAAATTCCCAAGGCTTTGCTCCAGTGATTGGATTAACTTTAAAATCTCAAGATTATGTCGATGTCAATTAATTTATTGCCGATAGAGAGAAAAAAATCTATTAAAACAGATATTTTTAATCGATTTCTTTTAAAAATCGGAATTATAGCAATTTTTGCAATTTTCTTATTTATAATTTTTTTGTTAGCCAATTTATTTATCATTAGTATTTATCAAAAAATTAATCAAGAAGAGATAAGCAGAGCTGAAGGTGGGAGTTTGAATGGAATTGGTCAAGAAGTAAAAGCTGAAATTGATAGTAATTATTCTGAAACTACTCAATCTGTAAAAGAAATTAATCAAAGAACTTCTTACTGGGATTATTTAAATCAAATTAATAAATTATTGCCAGAGAATGTTTATTATACTCAAATTACAATAGAGGCTGGAACTATAAAATTGAAAGGATTAGCTAAAAAACGAGATGATCTAGTAACGTTCAAAGAGTTGTTAAGCAAGGCTGAAATTTTTCAAGAAGTTGAAATGCCGATTTCCAATTTTACTTCTCAAACTGACACCGATTTTGAGATTGTTTTAAATCTAAATAAAAAATAATTACCATAAATGGAAATTAAAACTGAAAATAAAAAATCATTAATAATATTCTTTTCTTTTTTTATAACTTGTATGCTACTAGTTTCTTTCTTGGTCGTTCCAATGGTAAAAAAAGTTTATCAGCAGAAAGATTCTTTGGAAGAAAACAAACTTATTTTAAAAAAGGATCAGGAAAATAGCGATTGGTATAAAAAAGATCTTGAGTATTTAAAGGAAAATCCATTTTTCAGTAATAGTCTAGCAGTTAATGAAAATGATCGAATTGAAATGATCAAAGATTTAGAAAATATTGCCGATGAAAAAAAATTGGAATTGAAAATTGAAATGTATAATCCAGCTGCTGTTAAGAAAGTCGCCAAAGAAGATGCGCCTAGTCTGACTTTCTTGAAACTTTCTCTAAGTGGAAAGTATGAAAATTTTTTGGTTTTTTTGTATAAATTACAAAATTTTAAATATGCGGTTAATATTGATCGATTGATGGTAGAAAATTTTGATGATTCTAAGATTAAAAATATAGAAGATGATATTTTATTGGAAGATTTACCCGAAATTGAAAGCGAATTGATTATTTCTTTTAAATAATTTTAGATAAGAATTTTTGTAAGTAAAAATATGAAAATTAATTTTCAAATTAAAGACAAAATTATTGATGGTTTGTTATATATTCAGAAAAAAAACTGGGTTATTACGGTTTTAATTTTCTTAATAGTATTTTTTTTAGCGATTACTATTTGGTTGGATTGTGTTTTTAATCCTCGACCGAGTGAAACAACTTTAAGTAATATAATAAAAATAGAGCAAGAATATAAGAACAAAATGGAGAGTATCAAAAAAAATCATCAAATTTTAAATGCTCAGTCTCAACGCTTTAATAATCCTGAAGAGACGTTTGAAGATCGAAAATATTTTGAGCCTTCAGAGCTAACCAATCTGCCAAGTAATAATTATAACTCTAGCGCAAAAAGTCTTAATCCTCAGATGGTTCCGTAAGCTTTGAATAAGTTCACTCACATTTTAGACAAAATTTAAAAAATGCAACTAAGTTT
>CAYWJP010000025.1:0-11380 GCA_964458715.1 uncultured Bdellovibrionales bacterium | reverse complement strand
GATCTCTTGATTTAATTATTTTTTTTTGATGACGTTTTTTAATGACTTTCATTATTTTGGGAATATTTTTTGAAATTTTCTCAAAAAGGGTTTTATCTAAAGAAAAATTTTCAGTTGAAATTTTATTTTTAATAAAAAACTTTATTTTTTCCAAGAACCTAGAGCTTTCTTTTTGTAGGGTTTTTATTTTTTCTTTTTTTTCTTCCTCTAATTTAGGCAACGCTAATTCGTCTTTTTCTCTAAAAAATATTTCCGGTTCATTTTCAAAAGGAGATTTGTCGGGATCTTCAATTTTAATAGATTCTTCTTGACACTCTTTTTCTCGAGAAACAATTTTCTTTTCGGGGAGTCCTTTCTTTTTTTTGATTTTAGTTTCTCCAAAAAAATTTAAATCTGTTTCTATTATTTCGGGGTTCAAGTCAGATTCAACTATTGATTCTGTTTCGATATTTTCTTGTTTTTTAATATTAATAACAACCATACCGGTGTTGGAAGCCTCATTTCGAAGTGTGGATGATATAATATTGTCAAATTCGGAGGAATTAAAGGTTTTTAAGTGTCGCTCTATCTCTTCTTCTTTTAGTGTTTCGAAGATATCGCTTAATGTGAAAATTAGTTTATTATTAGGTCCTATTTTTCCAGCAGAGATAGATGAAAAAGTCTTCATCGGATGATAGTCTTCGGTTTTGTTTGGATTATTTCCGATCGTGGAAATTTTTTTGTTTTTTAGAAATAATATTCTTCCTCTCCCAATCTGAGTAAAATGAATTTCATTGCCGCAAACAATCCCAATTGCAGCATTTAAATTATTCATCCATTCAATAACTTCATGTCTAGTTAATTCAGTTAAAGCTAAATTAATTTTATGTAGAGCGATTTCAAAACTTTTCCCACAATTATTATTTTTATTCTTGAAATATTCCTTTTTAATAATTTGAGTAAGCATATTGGGCAAATAAGCGGAGTTTTCGCTAATATCATCAACTTGAATTATTCCAAATAGCTTTCCCAATTTTTGTTGTTGAACATTCTGACCAGTGGCATGAAAAACGTTTAAAAAAGGTTTCATTTTCGGATCTTTAATCGCAACAATATCGAAAGATTCGGCCTGAAGGCAGTTTTTAGATTTGTTCATTGAATGATTAAGCATATTTTTGTTTGATTATATTATTTTGATTATATAATACTTTTAGTAAAAAATAAAATAGAATTATTTTTTTTGATTATTTTGTGTTATTAAAAAGCGTTTCAAGAATGTTCTTCACTGGACAAATAGAAGCAAAATTGTTATTATTAGTTTAGCCAAATATTAACCATTAGCGGGGTTTTATTGGAGGATAAGTTATAAGCAAGATCGATGCAAAACAAAAAAAACACTGAGGATAATTCTCAAAAAGTAACTAATTTTATATTGACTTTTTTAAGTGGATTTATTCAAAAGATTTCTATTGGTTTGATTTTAAATGCCAAAAAACAAGTTGATGAAATCATTTTGCAAATTAAAAGAGGGGTAATAGCAGGATTTTTTACTTTATTTGGAATATTTTTTCTTTTGATTGGCTTGGCTATTTATCTGGGATCTGTTTTGGAATTTATTCCAGGTAGCGGTTATTTCGCAGTTGGTTCGGCTAGTTTATTGATTGCTTTTCTAATTGTTTTAATTAAAAAATAAATTTATTAATATTATGAAAAAAGATAAAAATTGTCAGGATAGCAATTGTTGTTGCAGCAAAATATTTGCTGGATTCGAAAAGCAGACTAAGACTAAAATTGAAGAGGCTAAAAAATATATCAAAAAAAATCCTCAAAAAACTAAAACTATTGCGACTGGTATGGGTGCTGCTGTTATGCTCGGGTTGGCTTTTTTGTTAGGAAAAAATAAAAATAAAAAACAAGATAAAGATTAAAATTAAGTTTGATTTAGAATGTTTGTATTATTTTTTTTGAAGACAATTCAAAAAAGTTTAGAGCGTTATTGTAAAATTTTTTTAAGCAGTAATTAAAAAATAGATGTATAGTGCCTTTGTTGAATTTGCTGTTTCTCAAGGAGTTCCTTTGGGAACAGTAACTCTTATTTTGATGCTTCCAATAGTTGTTATGATTATCGCTTTTTTTCGACAAATAGTGGGAATTAAAGCTTTTGGTATTTACACACCGGCTTTGATAATTTTTGCTTTTTTAGCAATTAAAGCGGAGGCTGGAAGTTTTTGGGGCGGCATTAGATATGGAACGGCTATTTTTGCTACGGTTATTGCTGTTGGAACTTTAACTAGAATTTTTTTAAAACAGTTTCGACTTTTGTATTTACCTAGAGTGGCTATTGTTATTTCAATAGTTTCCTTATCGACTTTATTGATGTTGATTTTAGGAGGAATGTATCAGAGAACTGGCTTGGCTAGTGTTTCTATTTTTCCTATTTTGATAATGATTACTTTGGTGGAGAAATTTGTAACAGTTCAAATTGAAAAAGGAGGCAAAGCAGCGGTTTATTTATCCTTAGAGACTCTATTTATTTCAATTGTAGGTTATTCAATTGCTAGTTGGTCTTTATTGATTATTTATCTACAGCAATATCCATGGTTAGTTTTTGTAGCAATTTTAGTAAATATTTTCTTAGGCAAATGGACAGGACTCCGATTGTCAGAAGTTATTAGATTTAAGAAGCTTATCAAAAATGTTTAAAGAATATCGTAAAAGCAAAACAATATTAGGAATGAATTCCAGAAATTTGAGTTTTATTCGTCCTAATAATCTTAAGGCTGCTAAGCGCTTAGCTGACAACAAGCTTAAAAGTAAGCATCTTTTAAAAAAGAACGGACTCCCCGTTCCTAATTTGATTGCTAAAATTAAAACCAGACAGGATTTAGATAATTTTGATTTTTCTTCCTTGCCAAGTAGTTTTGTTTTAAAACCGAATATGGGTTTGGGTGGAGATGGGATATTGGTGGTTTACGGAAGAAAGAAAAATTGTCAAAATATTTGGGTTAAGGCGGATAGAAGTTTGGTTACAGAAGATGACCTAAGAAATCAAATTCGGAATATTTTGGATGGTTCTTTTTCTAGAACTAGCATTCCTGACATTGCCTTTTTCGAAGAACGAATAAAACTTTCTAAAATTTTTAAACCTTATTCCTATAAAGGTATTCCAGATATTCGAGTTATTATTTATAATAACGTTCCAGTAATGGCAATGTTAAGATTATCTACCAAGGTGTCGGAAGGAAAAGCCAATCTTCAACTAGGAGGAATTGGTTGTGGAATTGATATGGCTACTGGCACTACTACTTCTGCAGTTCAAGGTAAATCAAAACTAATTGAGTCTATTCCAGGAACCAGACTTTCGTTGAGCGGAATTAGAATTCCTCAGTGGCAGGAAATTTTAGAATTGGCTGTTAAAGCTCAGCAAGTTTCAGGTTTGGGATTTTTAGGGGCAGATGTGGCTTTTGATAGAGATATAGGTCCTGTCTTTTTAGAATTAAATGCTAGGCCGGGACTTTCAATTCAAATTGCTAATATGGAAGGCCTCTTAACTCGCTTGAAAAGAGTGGAGGGCTTAAAAGTAAAATCTATTAAACACGGAGTTAAGTTGGCCAAAAATCTTTTTGGGGGAGAAATTGAAGAAGAATTGGAAGAAATTTCCGGAAAGAAAGTTATAGGAGCAACCGAAACAATTAAATTAATCGGAAAAAATGGAATGGAGAAAGAAGTTAAAGCCAAAATAGACACTGGTGCTTATTCGACTTCGATTGATGAAGATCTAGCAAGAGAGCTTGGGTTCGGTGATGTAATTGATTATTTTGAAAGAATTGAAAAACAAAAAGAGATAAAAAAGGGAGAGGGAATTAAATTGATACAAGAAATGAGAAAAAAACATTTAGGCAAAGTGGATGGTTTAATTGACATGAGTGTGGTTTATTCTTCTAATGGCATTTCAATAAGACCAAAGATTAAATTAAAATATACGATGGATAAAGAGGATATTATTTCTAAAACTAATATTGTGGATAGAAATAATTTAGAATACCCAGTTATTGTCGGGAGAAAAGATTTGAAGAGATTTCTAGTTGAGGTGTAAGTAGTAATTTTTAGCTGAAATGAAAGAGATAGAAAGGGTTTCTGATTTTAAGCGAATCCTCAGGAAAGGTAACTGGAAAGTTTTTGGAATTGGAGGTTTGCCAGAAACAAGAAGTGAGGCTTATTTCATTATTGATGATTTCGAATTAATTTGTTCAAAAAAGACTAGCGAATTAAATTCTGTTGAAAAAAAAATAAAAACTAAAGTTTTTAATATTGAAAATAATTCCAAGAAAGGTGAGGCTATTCTTTCGGATAAAAAAGTTATAGAGTATATCAATGCTTCTTCAAAGAAAAAGAATGTGGCAATTTATATTTTTAGATCTTCTTCTGTGATTGAAAAGATTTGTGAGGAAAACGGGTGGATATTGATGGCAGAAAAAAGTAATTTATTTAATAAGGTTGATAGTCGAATTTTTTTCTTTGAATTGCTGGAAAGAATTAATTGCTCTAGAAATTTTGAGGTTTTATGGTCAAATCAAATTTTTGCTAAAAGTAGTCAATTATTTGAAAAATTTGGGGAAAAAATAGTCATTCAAACCTTCAGTAGCGCTGGCGGGAAAGGAACCTTTTTTGCAAAGAAGAATAATATAAAAAAAATATTGAAAGAGCTTTCTCTAAAAGAAAAGCAAAAAATTGTGGTAAATTCTTTTGTGGAGGGTTTCGATGTGGCTATTACTGGCTGTGTTACGGATAAAAATGGAATTTTATCCGGTTGGGCGCGATATCAGTTTGTCGGAGTAGCAGCAATTGTCGCAGGAAAAAAATATGGTAAACATTCTTTTTGCGGAAATGATTGGCAAATAAATAGTCAACATAGATCAGAAATTCAAAAACAAGGAGAAAAATTTGTTCAAAAAATTGGAAATATTTTAGAAAAAGAAAATTTTAAAGGAATATTTGGAATAGATTTTATTTATGACAAAAAGAATAAAAATCTAATTCCACTAGAGATAAACCCGAGATTGATTGGTTCTTTTCCAATAGAAACTCAATTCGAAATTTTAAATCAAGAGCTTCCATTGGTAGGTTTTCATTTTTTGGAATTTTTAGGGATAGATTATAAAATCGACGAAAGTTTAAAATCAAAACAAAGAAAAAAATTAACGAAAAAATGTTCTCATATAGTGTTAGCTAATTTTTTAGAGCACGATATTAAATTTGAAAAAGATTTAAAGGGTGGCGTATATCGCGTGGAAGATGAAAAACTAATATTTGTCAGAGAAGGTTTTCAGGTTAACGATATAGAAGAAATTAAAAAGGAATTCGTTTTAAGTGCGGGTGTTCCAAATTTAGGAACTCAATACAAGAAAAATAATCAATTGTTTAGAATTATTTGGGGAAAAAGCATTCAAGTTAATGATGGTCGAGATATTACTGCTGAAGCAAAGAATATTATTAATATTGTGAAGAAAGAAATTAAAAAATTAATTGTTGATTAAAAATTATCAATAAACTATAAAGAAATATTAGTTTCGATAATTTAAAAAATTGCAGATTAATGTTAGACCAAGTAAAAAAATAATTATTAAATTATATTTTTAAAAAAACTGAAAATAATGTACTGAATTTTATAAAAATAAAATCTTTAATTTTTTATTACGAACATCTTGGAAAAAAATAAAATAAATGAGATAGTAGAAGAGGCAAGAAAATAAGTTTTTAGAATAAAAATAAAATAATGAAAAAATTTTTAAATAAGTTGATAGATTTCTTATTTAGCAAGAAAGTTTTAAAAATCCTAGGAATTATTTTTGGGATAGGGTTTTTGATTGTGTCCGGTACTTTTATATTTTTCATGAAAGATTTACCAGATCCTTCTAAAATTAATAAGCGAACTATTAACGAATCCACTAAAATTTATGATCGAACCGGGCAGCATTTACTTTATGAAATTCACGGAGAAGAGAAGCGGACGTTAATTTCTATTGATCAAGTTCCTGACGTAGTTAAATATGCCACTATTGCTCTAGAAGATCAGGATTTTTATAATCACGGTGGAGTTGATTTTAGAGGAATTATTCGAGCTGCATTTAAGGATGTTATCCAAAGAAAAATTGCCCAAGGAGGTTCAACAATAACTCAGCAATTTGTTAAAAATTCGATTTTAACTTCAGAAAAACGAATTTCTCGAAAAATTAAAGAAATTGTTTTAGCCCTGGAGATTGAACAAAAGTTTAGCAAGGAAGAAATTTTACAGATGTATTTAAATGAAATTCCTTATGGTTCCAACGCTTATGGAATCGAAGCCGCTTCCCAAACTTTTTTTGGAAAACATGCCAGTGAATTGACTCTGGGTCAATCAGTTCTGGTGGCTTGTTTGCCAAATGCTCCGACTTTTTATTCACCTTTTGGTTCCAATACTGATAGGTTAGTGGTTCGTTGGAAATCAGCCTTAAATAAAATGGCAGATTTAGGTTATATTACTTCCGAACAGGCCAAGAACACTTCCGAGGAAGATATTCTTTCTCAAATTCAATTAGTCAAAAATGATATTAAAGCCCCACATTTTGTTATGTATGTCAAAGAACAATTAGTTGAAGAATTTGGTGAAGAAGAGATGGAGAAAATTGGAATGAGTGTTTATACAACCTTAGATTGGAATTATCAACAAATTGCGGAAGAAGTAGTGAAAGAAAAAGCTGATGAAATTGGTGAGAAGTATGGATTTTCAAATGCGGCCTTAGTAGCTCTTGATCCTCGGAACGGTCAAATTTTATCGATGGTTGGATCAAAAGATTATTTTAATAAAGAAATTGACGGAAATGTTAATGTTGCTACTCGTTTTCGTCAACCAGGTTCTTCTTTTAAACCTTATGTCTATGCTGAAGCGTTAGAAATGGGCTATACTCGCAAAACTATCGTTTTTGATGTAGAAACTAATTTTTCTACCAGTGATGACGAAGAAGAAGATTATATTCCTCGAAATTATTTAGGAAATTTCAATGGACCAGTTCAACTAGAGGATGCCCTAGCCACTTCTTTAAATATTCCGGCAGTTAAGTTCTTGTATTTAGTTGGTCCTAAAAAAGCAGTTAGTTTTGCTAAGAATATGGGTCTTGATGGGTTAAATGAACCTAATAAATACGGATTATCATTAGTGTTGGGAGGCGGAGAAGTTAAATTATTGAATCATGTTAGTGCTTTTTCTGTTTTTGCCAACGAAGGGATAAAACAAGATAAAACAGCTATTCTCAGGATAGAAGATTCCAAAGGAGAAATTATTAGAGAATTTGAAAAACAAGAAGGCGAGCAAGTTATTAAAAAAGAAACCGCTTTAGAAATAACCGATATTCTTTCTGATAATAAATTAAGAGCTCCTTTATTTGGAACAGCCAATCTCTTGAATATTTCTGGACATCAAGTGGCTGCTAAAACTGGAACAACTAACGAATATCGAGATGGTTGGTTGATAGGATCAACTCCTTATTTGGCAGTTGGAGTGTGGACGGGGAATAATGATAATACTGCAATGAAAGAAGGTTCTAGCGGTTCTAGTACTGCTGGTCCAATTTGGAATGCTTTTATTAAGAGGGCTCTGGAGAATCATCCAGCCGAAAAATTTAATGGACCGGAAGAATTTAAAGAAACTGGTATTGATATTTTAGACGGAAAATATAAGGCTAAAGAAGAATTAGAAGTTTGTGAGTATGAAAAAGATGAATTTTGCTTAGCTAATAGTTCTTGCCCAGATAGCTTAAAAGAGGACAAAGATTTTTATAACGCTCGAACTATCCTCTATTATATTGATAAAAATAATCCGACCAAAGAAGATAGTAATTCCAAAGGTGATTCACAATATAAAGGTTGGCAAAAAGGAATTGATAAATGGGTTGAAGATCAAGAAAAAGATAAAGAACAACGAGAGGTGCCCAATAGAGAATGTGAAGATAAAGATTTTAAAGATTATGCGGCTGAAATTAGTATAACCAGTCCTAATAATGGAAGCACTATAGATAGTAAAAATTTAAAAGTTTCTACTAAAATTAGTGGTGATGCCGGGGTTGATTACGTAGAATTTTATATTGACGGTAGTTCTGTGGGCAAAGATACCAAATCTCCTTATAGTCTTGATTATGAGATTACTGATAGTAAAAATGGAGGGGAGATAGAGATCAGGGCGAAGGTTAAGGATGATAATGGGGAGACGGACGAAGATAAAATCAAAGTAAACGTAAAATTCTAGAGCTAGAAATTCTTTATCTGGCGCATTTCTTTGCTGTGCCTTACCGAAGTTTTGACGAAGGTAGGTCGAATTTTCCGTCATTCGCTCAATGTACTTCGGTACATCTCGCTCAGTGCCCAAACTCTTCTCGAACTGCACTCAAACATAAAATTTATAGGGTTGTGGATTTATAAGTTTATTTTAAATTATAGATATGAATATCAATATGGATACGGAAATAAATCAAGAAAAAAGTTGTTCAGTTTGTCACCAAAGGGTTTTATCGGAATATTATTATTGTTCGAATTGTGGTAATAATTTGAAAGAGAAGCCGGCGGAAATAACAGCGGTAACCCAAGTTGGTTTATATGTCTTAGCTATTTTTTTACCACCATTGGGTTTATGGCCAGGTATCAAATATTTGAAAAAGAAAGATCTTCAGACAAAAAAAATTGGTGGAATAGTAGTTACCCTTACTCTAGTTTCGACGATTTTAACTATCTGGTCAATTTTTAAGCTTCTGGGTAATTATCTAGAAATGCTTAATGGGATGTTATATTAAAGTGATTTAGACATTATATTAACTTTGATTCTAGACTTTGTTCGTTGACTTTTTTAGTTTTAAAGATTATTTTAGGAGTAGAAACTTATAATTTAGCAAAGGAGGAACCTTAAATGGGGAAAGTTACTTATTTATGCCCGAGGTGTAAGACAGTATTGAATTTAACTGTAGAAGAGTTTCAATCGATTGAAGAAGGAAAACAATTTTTTGGAGCGGTCCATAGTCATAGTGCATGCAGAAAAGATCCTTATTACAGAAAACCTGATGACTATATTTTACTCCCTTGTTCGTAATGAAAAAAAAACAAGGTGGTTGTAAAATTCACCAGAGTCTCTTTCTAATTTGAGAGACTCTTTTGATTTTCAAAGGGTTTAAATAAGGTCGGAATAAAAAATAGACGCTTCTGTAGAGGCGTCTATTTTTATTTAATTTAAATAAATTCAAGATTGGATAATTTATTCCAATTCTATATCAAAAACATTTAATAGTTTAATGACTTCTGGAAAAGAAAATTTAGTTTTTTTAAGAATATTGTTGTTAGGATTAATATCGTAGTTTTTTGCATTCTTGAAAGATGTAAAACTTAAATTGGCATTTTGAAAACGAGTTTTTTTAAATTCTGAGTTTTCAAAATTGGCTTTTGTTAAATCAGTTTCTACGAAGTCACATTCAAAAATTTGGCAATCTCCAAAATTAGTATTCTTTAATTTTAAATTGGAAAAAGTACAAAGAGAAATAAGGCAATTTTTAAAATTAAAACTAATTATAAAATGGCTACAGTCTAAAAAATTTAATCCTAAAAGCTTACAATCTTTGAAAAATACATTTTGAATTCGGGTATCTTTAAAATTAACATTAGGCAAATTGCAATCTTCAAAAGTGCAGTCAATAAAAGTTGAGTTCTCAAAAGATTGATTAGTAAAATCAATGTTTTTAAAAGTTTTTGATTCAAATTCTTGGGATTGATACGACATTTTTTAAATTGGTATTTAACTTTGAGTATTTTTAAAACATGAGATTTCATGATCATTAACGAGACCGACGGCTTGCATAAAAGCATAAATAATAGTTGGGCCAACAAAATCCATACCACGAGCTTTTAAATTTTTGGAGATTTTATTTGATAGTTTTGTTTCGGCGGGAATTTCG
Source organism: uncultured Bdellovibrionales bacterium (assembly GCA_964458715.1). Classification (GTDB taxonomy): domain Bacteria; phylum Patescibacteriota; class Minisyncoccia; order Moranbacterales; family DUUL01; genus UBA2773. The sequence continues at coordinate 1,430 of CAYWJP010000025.1, read as the reverse complement.
GAAAGATTTTTGAAATTGTTTTTAATTGGCTTGTTTTCAACAAAATTCCAAATATAATTATCGAAGCTGCCAAATTCTTTTTGAATTTCTAGGAATACTTTGGCGTTTTGAATGGCTGATTTTATTTTAAGGTGATTGCGAATAACACCTTGGTTTTGTAATAATTCAGCTTTTTTATTTTCGCTATATTTCGCTATTTTTTCAGGATCAAAATTGTCATATGCTTTTCTATAATTTTCTCTCTTTTTCAAAATCGTTTCCCAAGAAAGTCCAGCTTGAGCCCCTTCAAGAATTAACATTTCAAAAAGTTTTCTATCGCTATGGACAGGTACTCCCCATTCATTGTCGTGATAATCAAGATAGAGTTTGTTTTCTGGGTTTGCCCAGGCGCATCTTTTTTCGGGTCTATGCATGTTATTGAAAAAATAAAATATAACTAAACAAATAAATACTTTTAGGAAATAGGAGAGTGAAAGGACATTTGCTTTTTTTGTTTTAATGGGATTCGGATTATTTTTTCAGAGAATTCCTTATTTCTCTCAGTAGCAAAATATCCTCGGTCGGTTTAGTCGGTTTCTTTTCCTCCTTCTTATTTAGTTTATTTAATTGTTTGATTACTATAAAGATTGCAAATGCAATAATTATGAAATCAATTAATGTGTTGACAAACACTCCATAATTCATAGTCACTGCCTCGGTTGTTGTACTCGCTTTTTGAAGGGTGATCACTAAGTTAGAAAAATCTATTCCTCCCAACAATAGACCAATCGGTGGCATAATTATGTCTGTAACCAGGGAACTGACAATTTTACCGAAAGCTGCTCCGATAATGATACCGACTGCCAAGTCAATCACGTTTCCTTTTAAAGCGAATTTTTTAAACTCTTTAAACATATTTTTAGTTAATTTTTATTTATTATATTCTAATTATAATTTTATATTAAAAATATTTATTAATCTAGGGGAGGGAGGCGTGGAGGGATTTGGGGTTAAGTCGCTAGATTCGTACTTCGCTTTCAGCTTGTACTTATCAAGCGCTTCCTGCCCGGACTCGGCACACTAGTATCAGGCGGAATATAAATTTTTAGCAATACAAATGTATCGGTTAAAATTTTTTAGAAGAAATTTACTAAAATTTAGAAATTTAGAACCGGTTGATATTTTGTGATAGGTCCTATTGCTCGCCAGCTCTCAATGCAGTGCCTGCGTTTTTCAAATCTTATTTGGGTGCAGAGGGGTTTTCCCTCGCTCCGACTCGGGTACCTGGGAGCTGCGCACCGAAAGCTCGCTAGCTCTCTTCCTCTCGCTCCCTTCAAATCCCTCTGTCCACAAGAGACAAACAAAAAAACAGGAATGAATCCTGTTTGATTGTTTGTTTTGTGGGCGCAGAGGGATTTGAACCCCCGACCATCGGCTTAAAAGGCCGTTGC
>CAYWJP010000024.1:4004-11391 GCA_964458715.1 uncultured Bdellovibrionales bacterium | reverse complement strand
TAGGTGTTGTTGGAACAGTAGAACATTTGGTTGTTGGAGGTGGTGGTGGTGGTGGAACTTATGGTGCCGGTGGGGGGGCTGGAGGTTTTAGAACCGCATCTAATTTTTCTGTCACAGAGCAAGCTTATTCTATAACCGTTGGTGCTGGAGGAGCCGGTTCAGATAATTCTTACGGAGGAAGAGGCTCAAATGGGAATGATTCTATTTTTGCTAATGTAACTGCCACAGGAGGAGGAGGAGGAGGAGATTATGGTAATCCTACAGGTAGTACTGGCGCGGTAGGAGGTTCCGGCGGCGGCGGCGCTTCGGAAAGTTCAGGAAATTCTGCAGGTGGAGCAGGTAATACACCTGCTACTACCCCATCGCAAGGAAACAATGGAGGTGCAGGCAAGGTTAGAGCGGGAGATCCAGCCTATGAGTCAGGTGGCGGTGGCGGTGCGAGTGCTGCTGGCGGAGCAGCAGTTTCCGAAGGAGCCGGTGGAAATGGAGGTGCTGGAACAGAAAGTTCAATTACAGGAGCCTCTGTTTATTATGCAGGAGGTGGAGGGGGCCATGGTAACGGAACTGGCGGAACTGGCGGAACTGGAGGCGGAGGAGATGGAGGAGATCCTAGTAGTTCTAACAATGGAATAGCAGGTACAGCAAATACTGGAGGTGGAGGTGGAGGAGGTCTTACCAGTACTCTTTCTCCTGGTGGCTCAGGAATAGTAATTTTGAGGTATCAGTATCAATAGGATTGAGTCTGTAAAGTTCACCCTGTTAAATAGGCTTTGCCTAATTTAATCTAAGATTAAATTATTTAACTGGGTAAATAAAGTTAGAAAATCCATAAAGTCAAAAGTTTATAAAGTTCTTAAAGCCTGTAAAGTTTATAAAGTTAAAAGTTAAAAAATAAAGTGAATTAGGTAAAATTGAGGAGGTTTTGGGGAAATCAATTAGTAATGAGTAATTAGCAATTAATAATAAATAAATTTTTAATTTTTAATTTTATAATTTTTAAATAAATTCTAAATTCTAATTTTTCCGCCTCGGCAAGCGACGCGAGACGGGTAAACCTAGCGCGCGAAATGTTTTAGACCTGCCTACTAGCCCGCTTCGCCGAATCGAGGCGAGCAGGCAGGCGGGGTTTACAAAATTAAAAATTATTTTAAATATAATGGAGGCTTGGAAAACAAAATTTCTATTAATGATTTTTATTTTAGCGGTCATTAGTTTTGGCTTTTTTTGGGGTTGGAAGAAAAATTTAGAGATGAAAGAACAACAAGAAGAGGAAGCGCGGATTGCTCAGGAAATTTTGGATAATCGGGAAGCGTTAGAAGAATCATTGCAAAAAGCGATTGCTAGTATTGGCGATAATTCTAATTTAAATGTTGAGAAAATTGTTATTCCGCGGCCCCCTTCGATGAATAGAATGAAAATTCAGGGTTGTGTCGTGGATGGTTTGTTGAATGGACAAACTGAAGACGCCAAAAGTGCTATCGGTTTAATTAATCGATCCGGTTGCTATTATTTGCATCGTTCTATTGAAACTTGGTTGGAAGCTCCAGATTTTGAGGAAATAGAAGTTAATATAAAAAAGATTACCAAAGAGGATGTAGTTTATGGAATGTTTATTGCTGAGGCCATTGATACCAAGGCGGAATATTATTCTAAAACTAAAGATCGAGAATTGGATTTTGATAAAATGTGTAAAAAGGGAACGGATAATTTTTGGGGAGAGCATACTTGCATTCCATCTTTGAGCAGAAGTGAATATCAAAATTATGTTTTCGATATGATGGTTCGGGCGATTAATTTAGGAGTTCAGAGCTTTATGTTTGGACAGATTCATTATCAAGATGATGTTTCTCGTTTTTATGTGAAAGATTTGTTGGATAGAATTAGAGACTATGCTGAATTTCGAGGAGTAGAAATTGTGATTGGGGCTCAAACTAATGATATTGATGATGAAAAATATTTAAAAGCTTTTGATTTTATTGAAGGGGGAGTGGGAATTAATGAGGATGGAAAAGTTGAGGACGGTCCTTGTTTTTCAAGGTGGTGGAAAAAGAAAGGAGATTGGTGTTGGGCTTTGCTGTGGCATGAAGATTTCAAAAAGAAAGCCAATAATGTGTTTGTTCATTTAGATTGGAGCGGAGTGATCGGAGATGATATGAGTATTTTTTCTCGGATGAGTCGGGAAAAAAGAGCAGAAACTTTAGAAAATTTAGATGAGTATTTTACGGCTCGAGATGTTGGTTTTATGATGCCGATGTTGGCGGTTTTATCTAAGGAAAATAATGGTTGTTATGGGGATTCGAGGAAGTATTATTCGGCTAGTGACGAATATTCCTGCAAAGACGAAGATGTGATAAACCGTTTATTAGAGAACTAAATGGGGAATTTAAAATTTCATACACTTCTTTGTCAAAATCTCCGCTTTTCGTTCGACGTATCATTAAATACGTCTCGCTCAATGCTCAATTTTTCCTCGAATTGTATCGAAATTTAAAAATTCCAAATTTTAATCAATAATTAAATTTTTTAATGTTTTGAAGGAACTGTTTTTTTGAGAGAAGGTGGTGAGTAAATTACAAATTCAAAATAACAAATAATAAATTTTGTCTATTGACAGGCAGGTTGAATGACTGAATTTTGAGGGCTGGATTCCCGCCTACGCGGGAATGACAAGGTAGGGAGCGGGAATGACAAGGTAGGGAGCGGGAATGACAAGGGAAGGACGGGGATGACAAGAAGAGAGCAGGAATGACAAAAAACTCGATTTAAATTATTTGCTAAAAAAATAAAATATTTGTTAAAGGAGGGTTGAGAAAAGTAGGGAGTATAGTAACATGAAGAGAGTCGGAGGGAGTTTAAAATATAATATTATTAAATATGGAGATAGTAAATTATTTGTCAGAACTTCAGTTGGGGGGAAACAGTGGTTGGGATTATGCCCAGGCTTTTTTATGTTTTTTGGGATTGATGATAGTTTTCAAGCTTTTTAAAATTATTGTGATAGCTCGTTTGAAACATTTATCCAAAAAAACTAAAAACGATATTGATGATTTTGCTCTTCAGGTAATCAATGAACTTAAGCCTCCCTTTTATTTTTTAATTGCTTTTTATGTGGCGTTACAATCGCTTAGTTTAAATGATTTAATTGATCAGGTTGTTTTTGGGTTGTTTATTGTGGTTTTAATTTTCCAGTCAGTTCTAATCTTACAAAAAATTATTGATTACATTTTAGAAAAAACATTACTACAAAAAGTGGAAGGTAAGGATGACGCTAAAAATAAGAAGGCTGTAATCAAACTGCTAAGTCAAATTGTTAAAATTATTTTGTGGGTAGTCGGTCTTTTGATGATTCTTTCTAACTTAGGGGTGGATGTGACTTCCCTGGTAGCTGGATTGGGCGTTGGAGGAATTGCGATTGCTTTTGCTCTTCAGGGAGTACTAGGGGATCTGTTTGCTTCTTTCTCGATTTTTTTAGATCAACCTTTTAAAGTTGGAGATTATGTTCAGACTGGAACCGAATCTGGAACGGTTAAAAAAGTGGGTATGAAGACTAGTCGAATAGAAACGCTTAATGGGGAAGAATTGATTGTGTCTAACACTGATATTGCTTCAGCTAGAGTTCATAATTTTAGTCGAATGAACAAACGAAGAATAAGTTTTGATTTGGGGGTTACTTACGATACTGGTAGCAAAAAATTAAAAGAAATTCCTAAAATAATTGAAAAAATAATTAAATCAGAAAAGGACGCTACTTTCTTAAGAGTGAAATTTACTCAATTTGGAGATTCTGCTTTAATTTTTCAAGTAGTTTACCACATTAATAGTTCTGATATTGATTTATCTTTAGATATTCAAGAGCGAGTTAATCTGGCTATTTATGAGGGATTTGAAAAAAGAAAAATAGGGTTTGCTTTTCCAACTCAGACAGTTTATGTCAATAAAGGTTAATTTTTGAGAGAAAATCAAAAAATTGGCGTGATTAAAGCCCTGCTAGATGTTTTTACTAGAGGGCTTTATGGGGCTGTTTTCAATCACCCTTTTTACTGCAATTTTCCAGTTTTGGCTTAAGAGTTCACTCCCAACTATTATTTCTACTAAGATCTTAAATTTTTAATTAAATTCTTTAAAAATTTTATTACATTAACTAAGGTTAGTGCTTCAAAAATTATTTAAATAATTTTATTTAAAAATTATAAAATCTAGTAACGAAATAATAATTAAAAGTAAACTCTGATTCTTTAAAAATTGTTTTGGCTTAGCTATGGCTAATACCTCAAAAATTTTTAAATAATTTACCCTAAAACTAATAAATTTCGTTTAAAAACTGTAATTGGAAACAGTCCCTTCGGTTTCTGCTGAAAAGGTTTATTCTTCTTTGGAAGTGGGCCATATTTTGCCACCTTTGTGGCTTGGGCCGTACCATTTGGTTATTTTTCCGGGTGTGGCTGGGATGCTGTCCCAGAAAATTTTGTTTTGAATAAAATCAGCATTTCGAGTGTCTTTGCCAAAATTTCCATCAACAGCTGAATCAGTGAAGCCCAGAGATCTCTGAAGATTTTTCACTGCTTCCGTTGGAAATGTTCCAGATTCAAAATTTTTGAATTGCATGAATCCTCTCAAAATCAAGGCTCTGCTTAAAAAGTCCACTGCGTTTCCGCTTGAACCCTGGTTTAAAAACGGTGGGAACATTGGTATAAATTTTTTAAACATGACAATCTCCTTTGTTCAGGTTAAAGTTGATGATTTTAGAAGTTTCTAAAATCGAATTTAAATAACTTGAATAAAAATTTTAGCAATAAACCTATAATTGGTCAAGGTTAATAATTTAAACGGTGCTAAAAAATATTTGTCTGTTTTGCGTTGTTTGTCGAGGCGGACTTATCTAGGTGAAAATGATTGAATTTCGGAAGCTGGATTCCCGCTTACGCGGGAATGACAAGGGAAGGGCGGGGATGACAAGATGAAATGACGAGAGAAGAGCGGGAATGACAAAATATAAAGTGAGATGGGCTGGATTCCCGCCTACGCGGGAATGACAAGGTGGGAGGTGAATTAGGTAAAACTGTGCCGGTTTTGGGCTATTGGGTGGAATGGTAAGGCTAAATAGCCTTCGAATTTTGAATTTTGAATTTTGCACCCAAAGGGCATTATAAATTTTGAATCAATTTCGAATGATTTAATTTTGAAGGCTGGATTCCCGCCTACGCGGGAATGACAAACAAAATTGAAAATTACAAATTCAAAATAACAAATAACAAATAAATCACAAATCTCAATTTTCAAAATTCAAAATTTTCTCGAGCTTACAAGTTAGTAGAGAGTTTTGAATATTTGAATTTAAAATATTGGTGCTTGTTTGGAATTTGGTGCTTTGGATTTGTGATTTATGTTACGTTTGGGTATCTTTTGGGGGTATAAATTAGACGGTGAGGATGGAAAATGCTATAATGTCTTGAAAGGCTTTTAATCTAACTAAAAAATATGAGCGAAAGAGAAAAATTAATTGAAAAAATAGAAAAAGAAAGAAATTCAAAAGTGATTACTTATATCACTAGTGACAGACAGGGTCCTGTGAGTGGAAGAGTGGCGATGGATATAATTCCAATTGTCAGTCAACAGTTGAGACAGATTGGTAAGGTGAAAAACATTGATTTGTTTTTGTATAGCACTGGAGGCGATACTATGGTGCCTTGGAGATTGGTTTCAATGATTAGGGAATACTGTGACAAGTTTTCTGTTATTGTTCCTTATAAAGCTCACAGCGCGGCTACGATGATTTCCTTGGGAGCGGATGAGATTGTAATGAGTGATTTGTCAGAACTTTCTCCGATTGATCCTTCGACTGCCAATGCTTTCAATCCGCAAGATCCAAAAAATCCACAAAATAAAATTCCAATTTCGGTGGAGGACGTGGTGGCTTATATGGATTTGGCAAAAAATAAATTTGGAATAAAAAGTGACGAAAATTTGACGCAGGTTTTTAATAAATTTGTTGAGGCTAATCCTCAAGTCCATCCGTTAGCTTTAGGTAATGTTAATCGAACTCATAATTTGATTAGAATATTAGCGGAAAGACTTTTGAAAAGTCATAATGTTCCGATGAAAGAAGAAGAAGTCAAAAAAGTGGTGGAATATTTTACGGAAAAACTTTATTCTCATCAATATTATATCGGCAGGAAAGAAGCCCAAGATGATTTGGGGGTAAAAACTGTTTTTAGAGCGGAGGGTTCTTTGGCTGATTTAATGAGTGAATTGTATGAGGAATATCGAAAGGAAATGAATTTTGGAGTGGTTTGGAACCCAGAAAGTGAATTGGGAAATAATTCTGAAATTAAAAAAGAATATCAAATTGCCTTTGTCGAGAGTGCAAAAGTAGCTAATCATTTTGATCTCAATTTGGAATTTAAGAGAGGTCAAGTAAATGTAACTCAACAAACGCCTCAAGGTCCGATCCAAGTTCCGCAACAAAAAGTTCAATGGCGAGTGACTGGACAGGGGTGGAAATAGTAATGAAAAAGAATAAAGACATTTTTTTAATTGTAGGCTCTTTTTTGGTAGGTGTTGTTTTTAGTGTGGTTGTTTATAATTATAATATAATTAAATTTTTAAACTCACCGTTTTTCTCATCGTTAGTTACTTTGGGCGTTGGTTCTTTTGTGATTTATTTATACAGAAAACAACAGAAAGATTATAAGAAAAATGTTGCAGAATTGATATTACAAGAGATAAGACAGGCCGAAATTCAGATAAAGATAGCAAGAAAAAATGATTACACATATTATTTGGCAGATAAATTATTACCGACGAATAGCTGGTATAGCAATATACATTTATTTGTTAAAGATTTAAAAGAAACAGAGATTGATATAATTAGTCAATTTTATTCTAATTCTGCATATTTAGACGTAGTTATTGGAAAAATTTCTGATAAAAAGAATAACATTCTTGTGCCAATTCGAGAAGAAAAGAACGAAACAAGAGAGAATAAAGTGACTCCTCAATTTATTTCCAATGCAAATAAAATACTGAAAGAAGTTTCTGAAAAAATTGATTTAATATATAATACTCCGGCCGTAGATAAATTGAGAGCTATTTCTGAAGATTAGGTGGGATAAATTTTCAATTAAAAGAAAAAGTAGTTGAGCAAAATAGTAGAATAAATAATCTTGAAAAAAATAGAGATTTAAAAATAAAAAATAAGATTATGTAATTAATCAGGTAATTTTTTTAAATAAAATATAAATAAAAAATTTATAAGCTGGATTCCCGCCTACGCGGGAATGACAAGAAAAGAGCGGGAATGACAGGGGAAGGGCGGGAATGACAGAGTTGGAAGCGGGGGTGACAAGGTGGGGAGCGGGAATGACAAGTGGGAAGTGGAAATAACAAA
>CAYWJP010000024.1:0-3904 GCA_964458715.1 uncultured Bdellovibrionales bacterium | reverse complement strand
GTAAAACTGTGCCGATTTTGGGCTATTGGGCGGTTTTTGGGCTGGATTCCCGCCTACGCGGGAATGACAAGAAAAGAGCGGGGATGACAAAATATAAAGTGAGATGGGCTGGATTCCCGTCTGCACGGGAATGACAAGAAAAGAGCGGGAATGACAAGAGAAGGGCGGGGATGACAAGCGAAGTTAAGCTAAAAGATATTCTAAATATCTTGTTTATGCTATAATAGAGGTACGGTTAAACTTTTATTCTAATGATATGAATAATATAAAAAGTGATGAACGGGGAGTGGTGAATATTGTGGTAGCGATTTTATTAGTGATCGTTATTATTGGGAGCGGGATATTTTTTTGGTTGAACAAGCGGAGCGAGAAAGCCAATGAACCTAAATTAATCGAAGTTAATAAAGAGGTTGAGGAAGTCGGAAGTGCCGATGAATTTTTAGAAGAAATGAATCCTGAAGATCAGGGAAAGGGTGTGGGGTCAGAGATTTATGAGGATAAGTTGGTTGGATTTTCTTTTCAATATCCGGGGGAAATTTTGTTAATGAAGGTCGGAGAGCAATTGGACCGAGAGCAGTTTTTTTTGACAGTTACAGTTGATAAAATAACAGGGTTGGTTGATATGATGGGATATGATAAAGAAACCGCTTTAAAAAATCAAGCCAGTTTGGCAAAAGGTGAATATGGTGAAGAGGTTGATTGGTCTTTGTCTGATTCTAAGGTGATTCGTAATTTGGGTGAGGTTAATGGGCAGGACTTTGTGGTTTTTGGTCGGTTTGAAGTTTGTGATGTAGTGTTTGAAAGGAAATTAATTTTCTATAAAGACGGTTATCAGGTGGTGATTACGTTGAATGGTCCAAGAAAGGATATTTTGGATAAATTCGAACCTTATTTTACGGTTGATGAGGAGAATTGTGGTTTGGAGAAAAAATGGAGTGTTATCGGGCAGGCAGAATTTTATGAGGATTTGGTAGCGGGAAATTTAGATGGAGCGGCGCAAGATTGGTCAGCGGGAATGGACGAAATTATTGAAACTTTAAAATTTAATTAATTTAGAAAATTTTTTGAGGAAGAGAATTAGGGAAAGAGTTTGGGATAAATTCTGTTGACTTTTCGGTTAGAATGGGCTATACTTGTAAGACTAAATGGAAACAGCCCCATGAAACTTTTAAAGCCATTAGAAATTCGGGTCTTAGTGAAATCTTTATATTCGTTTAGGCGGATTCGTCTCCTTAATCTGAAGATAGAGAGAGGAATTTTGTTCTCCGGAATATAATTCTTCATAACCTTGCTAATTCCCGGATTTCTGATGACTTTTTGGGAGTTTCACAGTTTGGCGCACTTTTTTGTCAAGCCTTCCGCGATTCACTCTATGTACTATTGGATACATTTCTCTCGCCTAGGCGAGTCGGGCTTTCCCCTGCCTACCGGCAGGCAGGTCGAATTGTACTCAAATTTTTGGATTTTAACTATTTTGTTGTTTTTGGTGAGTTCACGTTCGTTGTATGTTGAATACACCTCACTTGAATGCTCATTTTTTCCTCGAACTTTGCTTAAATTGATAATTTCTATTTTGCAGGAACTGCTTTGAGCAGTTTTTTTTGTGGAAAATAGTTGATTATATAATTAAAATCTGTTAAGATTATACTTCTTTGAAAATTTAGGAATTTTAGATTAATGGATGTAAACTTTTTGGGAGGAAAGGACAATGACTGAGGAAAGACAACAGGAAAAATACGAGCCGAGTGAGTTGACGCCATTGGGGCAGAAGATTTTTGATTTTTGTCAGAAAAATCCAGCGGTGGTTTTCAATAATCCGCCAGATTATCAGGAAGAGTTTAAAAAGGAGTATCGTGAAGAAATGAAAGATCCTAGAAGTGTAGGTTATGTGGAGTTTTCAAAGATTTTTTTTGAAAATAAGCTGTTGAAGAATTTTTTTGATAAAATTGAAGCAGGAACTCGCTTATTGATGCTAATTAGTGCCTGGGGGAAGCTTATTACCGTCGTTGCTAAGTTGGAGTATCTTTATAAGTGCGTTGATATTCCCGTTAATCATAGAGTGGATCTTTTTATGCCCAAAAGTTTCATAAGACATTTTGGTTATGGTGGTCTTTGGTTCAATTTTATTCAAGCGGTGGCGGTTGTGGACGGATTGACTAAGGAAATGGCTGTCTTGGATCCGGAAGCTGAGATTTTTATGAAAAAAGCTGGGAAGTATGCCATCTCTTTTGAGGAATATTGTCTCAAGAATTTGAAGATTGAGGTGATGAGAGTCGGTGGTTTTTATGAGATGATAAAAGATGGCGCTTTCAGAAAAGATCAGTTATTTAGAATAATAAAAATATTCGGAGGGAAAATAACGCTTCCGTTCGGCGGAGAAATTCATTCCGGAGAAATTGTCAGCGGAGATTTTTTGGCCAGTCTTATTAAAGCTGATTTTACGGGGAATAATATTTCCATAAAATATTTGGAGGGTGAGAAATGCCGAAGATTTTAAAAAATTAAATATTTGAACTTTCATTGGTAGGTCTGATTGACTAATAGCTCGATTTATGTTAGGGTTTTAGTGGAGGTGGTTGATTAAATTGTTTTTCAATCGCTTTTCTTTTTATTAATGTTTAAGCTTTTGGGAGGAAGTTTTATGAAGAACAAGAGTACTAGTGATAGCGCAGTTTTGGATGCAGGACAAAAAATTTGGTTGAAAAATGAAGATTTGCAGTGTTCTGTTTGCGGAAATCAGTTCGTTTCTAATTTGGCGGAATTGGTAGCAGTTTTAAATGGAAGAAAGGACGACAACGAAATTTTCATTAAACTTCAATGTCCGGAATGTCAAAAGGGTGTTTTCCCGGTACACGTGGGAGAATTACCCATGAGCGGGGTAGTTTATCTTCAGCCTAGAACTAAGACGTTCCAAGTGGAAGGTGCTGACCCAGTACCTCGGAGAAAAAGGTACTTTTCGGTTTAAATTTTGAAGCAGAAGAAGAGTCCTGGTCGCATATTATGTGATTGGGACTTTTTGTATAAATTGGTATCGACAAATGGGGGAAAATGGTTTATATTAAGGGACAAGTTAGTTGAGGAAGTTCTTTGGCATAAATCTTTTAGTTTGGGAGGACTTAGATGAAGAAAGTATTGGCAAGAATTTTGTTGACGGTGATTGCTTTATTCTTATTGGTAGTAATTGCGAAAGCCGTTAATAGTGAAGAACTGGTTGAAAAAATGGATCCACTTTCTCTTGGAAATATTCAGGAAATGGGGACTGATTCGGTTTCGATTATTAATCGCTTAGAGCAGGATCGGTTGAAAGAGATTGCTTTTTTGAAAAATATCACAGGATTATGGATAAAGGGGACTCTTAATGACGGAGCTTTCGTCGAAATGTTTTCCTCTATTATGGATAACCTTTTGATAATCGATCTTATGTCGGAAGATTATCAATTGAATTATCTGGCATTGTTTGAAATAAAAAAGTCGGAAGTTCCAGGAGTTCAGTTGTGAATAAAAAATTATCTTAGGCCCCTGTTGCACAATGTGTGATAGGGGTTTTAAGTTTGTTTTGAGAGGGGAGCGCGAGCGGAGCTTGCGCGGGTGGGGCCGGAGAGAAGGTTTTTGCTATTAGTTTTCCATGGTAGTAGTTTCGGTTGTTTATAGTTGATTGCCGATTGCCGATTGCTGATTACTGATTACCGATAACTAAGAACAGATTGCTTATTGTAAATTAGAGAATTGAAAATTGATTGTCTGTTTTGTGTCACTTGTCTTGTGTCACTTGTCGGGGTGGACTTGTTGAGGCGGAAAAATTATGAGCTTGTTGGTTGGCAGGCGGGTTGAAAATTAATTTCATATTCTGTTGAATAAGTTCACTCACATTTTAGACAAAATTTAAAAAATGCAACTAAGTTTT
>CAYWJP010000023.1:0-11586 GCA_964458715.1 uncultured Bdellovibrionales bacterium | reverse complement strand
TTGTATTTATTTTTTAGAAAGTGTAAACCTTGTTGCTGCAATGATAACAAGAGTATTCATCACTTGAAATAATATAAATTACAGACAGGTAACAAAACCAGTCTACATCTATTGACAAGTTTACTTAAATATGCTACTATCAAGTTTCTTTTAAACTTTTAATATTAATTGTAAGTTTAATTGAATTTATTTGAATGTCCTTTGAAAAAAATTATTTATACACCACTTGAGGGTCTATTTTCAAGCAGTGTATGAATAATAATATTAACTTAAAAAGGGAGAGTGGAATGAAAAAATTAACGAATGTCTGTCTGGCGATTTTAACTATCACACTATTTACTGTTGGATTGGCTTCGGCTAATCTAAATCAACCACTAATAGATGAATTAACACTTAACGCTCCAAACGCACCCGGAATGTTCGGAGCAGTGATAAGAGTCGGACCAGATTTTGCATCTGGAACCGATGAATATCTCATCGGAGTAACGGAGACAGCAACCGATGGAACGATAACCGTTCCAGATCCATTGCCTTCCACGACAGTAAGCGATTGGAACGCTCTTTTTAACACTTTAACAGGGCAAGGGTACAACGTAGAACTTTATGTTGTAGTCACGCCAACGGCTACTGTTGTTGTCGAAGAAAGTCCAATATTTTTTTCAGAAGTTACCGGCGACAACCCATGGGTAGCGTCGACGTACTGGACAGACATGCTGGCAGAGGGTCAGTATGCGGTACAAGCAACCGAAAAAACCACCGGTTGGAAATGGAAACTGCTCAAATTAGAAGGGGGGAATATGGTTCCCCAGTTCATATATATAGACATTGATCATGAGCCAGGAAGCAGCTATGAATTAAAAGCTGCATTCCTAACAAATCCTGATACGGCAAAGGGGGAATTTGTCGATCAGGGAAATAGCACTTGGATCTACGACGAAAGTCTGTAGATCTAATCTGTAATTCTATAAAAAGAAAAAAGCCAGTTGGTTCAACCGAATCAGCTGGTTTTTTCTTTGGTCAAATTTTAGCGTTGACGTTTAAAATGTTTTTTAATATAAAAAGAGCTAATCTTTCGATTAGCTCTTTTGAATACTTGGATTAATTATTTTACACTTTTTTGATAGAAACTGACTACCATTGCTGGAATAATAAATAAGGTTAAAATTGTCCCAAAAGCTAAACCAAAGATAATAGTAAACCCCATATTTCGCCAAATAGGTTCAGTAATAGATAAGGGCAAAAGTCCCATAATAGTAGTAACTGAAGTCAAAATAATTGGCCTCATTCGAGTATAACCAGCACTTCGAGTAGCTTCTACCAAAACCTTACCCTTGGCTAATTCCTTATTAATCTGATCAATCAAAATAATCGCATTATTAACCACAATTCCCACTAACGAAATAACCCCAATAAAAGCTGGGATATCCAGAGTCAGACCAGCCAATCCCATCCCAAAGAACACTCCAATCATCGCCAAAGGAATAGTGAAAAGAATTATAAATACCTGTTTATAAGAATTAAACTGAATAATTAAAACCAGTAGAATTAAGATTATTCCAATAATCATCTTCATAAACATATCCTGGAAAGTTTTCATAGTTTCCTCGCTCTCTCCACCAAAATCAAGCCTGTAATCATCGGGGAAATCAATATTATCATCAATTCGATTTTGTAATTCTTCGTTAATTTCAGCGACATTCCCTCCTTGAGTATCAGCCGTAACAACTACCACTCGCTCTTCATTTCGATGCTCGATACTTGATAAAGAGGCTTGTAAACGAACTGTTCCTAGTTCTGAAAGAGCGTAAGTTTGCCCAGTCGAACCAGCTATTAAAATACCCTCGATATCTTCAATCGAACTAAGACTTTTCTTGTCATAGCCTAAATCAATCGCTATTTCGTCACCATCAATATCGATATTTAAATCCCGATCTCTAGAAATTCCCTTGTTTATCTCGATTCCCACACTACCAACCGTTAATCCTCGTTGCGCTAATAAATCTTGATTAGGGACAAAAACTATCTCACCAGGAGAAAAATCAACTGAAGTATCAACCGAAACAATCGTTGGAATTTGTTCTAATTCTAATTTTATTTTTTCGGATAAATCCTCTAGAACCAACAAATTATCCCCCACTATTCTTAACTCAACCGCACTTCCGCTCGGAGGACCCGACTCTTCTTGGCTAAAACTAAATTTAGCCTCAGTTACTTCCTTTTCTAATTTAACGGTTATTTTTTGAATAATTTCAGAACTATTAATTTTTCGATCTTCTGTTTTGCTTAAATTAGCGTAAATAAAGGCTACGTTCTCACCACCGCTACCAGTACCCGATTTAGAACCAACGCTAGAAGTATAATTAGTTATTTCTTTCTCGTTCTTGATAATTTGCTCAACCTTTTTTACTACTTTATCGGTTTCTTCAATCTGCAATCCTTTCGGCATTTCAATATTAACTGCGAAAAATTCGCTATTAGTTTCAGAAAAAGCATTAATTTTAATGAACCCTGACATTACTAAGCCAATCGCCAAAACAAATAATACCCAGGAAGTCCCAATCCAAATACGCCGAGCCTTAGAAGTAGCGATAACTTTAGGCAAAAAATCATAATAACGGTTAGATAGGGCTAAAAACATCTTATTCGACAATCTTTCCGTTCGAGGTTTAGAAGCGCATTTCTGCTTAATTAAATTGCATAGCCAGGCCAATCCTATACAATCTCGGCCTTCTTTCTTGTTATTAGAAACTTTTTTATCTCGAGGATTTAAAACTAAGGCTCCTACGGCTGGAATAATACTCAAAGCCACAAATAAAGCCGCAATCAAAGTAATATTAATTACCACTGGAATAGTCCGCATAAATTGTCCCATTATTCCCGTCAAAAACATCAATGGCACAAAGACTGCCACCGTGGTTAACATCCCGCTCAATAAAGGTGCGGAATATTCTTCTACTACTGCAATTGCAGCCTGATAACCAGTCAATTTAAGCTGGGCAATCTTTCGATACATCCCTTCTACAATTACAATGGCGCTGTCCACTAATAGTCCCAAGGCTAAAACTAGGGAAAATAAAGAAAGAAAATTCAAACTTTCACCGATAATTGACATTGCGATAAAAGCAACAAAGAAAGAAAATGGAATCGCTAAACCAGCAATCAATGCTTCTTTCCACCCCAAGAAAAAAAATAAAAGTGCAAAAACAATCAGAACTGTCCCCGAACCATTTCTTAGTAAAGAATTGATGCTATCTTCGATATAAACGGATTGATCCAAAATAATTTCCACTTTTAAATTTTCTGGATAGTCTATTCCTCTCCCTTTTTCAGTTAATAATCGAGCGGTTTCCGCTACCTTAGTAACATCTCCCCCGGTTTTTTTAAAAAGCTGTAAAGTTACGGCATCCACCGCATCTTGACCGCCAAAAGCGAAACGGGATCGACTAGTTTCTTCCGAGAAACTATCAGTTACGGTAGCTACATCCTCCAAAAAAATTGGACTGCCTCTGCTACTTCCTACTGGAATTCTAGCCAATTCATCCACTGTTTTCAATTCTCCTTCAATTCGAACATTGTAGCTTAAAGAATCAACTTCAATACTTCCAGCTGGAAAATCTAAATGATTGGCTGATAACACACTCAAAATAGCTTTAGCCGAAAGTCCCTTTTCAGAGGCTTTTTTGGAATCAACATCAATCTTGAATATTCGATCTCGACCACCAATCACCTTAACTTCAGAAACGTAAGTAATGCTCTCTAGTTTTTTCTGAAGATTTTCCGCATATTTTTTGAGCATTGAAATGTCCTGTTCACCGGCCAAAATTGCCGTAAATATCGCCTCGTCGGCCATACTAACTTCATTAACCATCGGGTCAGAAGCATCTTCCGGAAGATCATTTTTTACTTTGTCTACTTCATCTTTCAAATTTCTAATTGATTTTTCTAAATCTTCACTAGCTTCAAATTCCACAGTAACAATCGACAAGCTTGAAGATGAGGTCGAATTGATTTCCCTAATGCCACTCAAATCGCTAATCTCCATTTCAATTTCTTTGGTAATCTGTTGCTCAACGTTCAAAGGTGAAGCACCAGGATAAACCGTTGAAATTACCGCATAAGGAATTTCCACCTCCGGATTTAATTCTCTTGGTAATTCGCCAATAGTCAAAATCCCAAATACCATCAAAAAAGCGATAATTAAATAAGTTAATCGATTTTTTCTAATCAAAAAAGCCCAAGCTGATTTCTCAAATTTTTCTACCTTTTTTAAAGCCGTTTCTCGTTCTGCTTGTTTTCCTTGAGATAATTCCATGAATGTAAAAATTATTGAATTTCAATTTTTTCGCTGTCTCTTAATCCTCTGTTATTGACAATAATCAATTGATCTCCATTTTTTAAACCCTTTTTTATTTCGATCTGATTTCCGACAGTTCTACCAATTTCCACCTTCAACGTTTTAGCTTGACCATTTTCATAAACAAAAACAGTATTTTTTTGTTGACCAATATTAACCGCCGAAAGAGGCACAAAGAAGAAACCTTCAATTGGCTCCAATTTTAGATTAATTTTAATTTTAGCGGCTTGATTAGCTTCAGAGGAAATATCCTCTGAACTCTCAACTTGAACTTCATAACGATTATTATCAGAATTAGCCAGTCTAGATAAAGAAATAATTTTTCCTAGATAATCTTTTCCAGATATTTCAATAATAGCTGAATCCCCTTCAATAATTTTGTTAATTTCAAAGCTATTTAAGAAAATTTTAGCTTTTAACTGACCCACTCCAGAAATTTCAGCTATCCTCTTACCGGCTGAAATATAGTCAAAAAGCTCAATTTTTTTAGCAGTCACCGCCCCCGAAATAGGAGCTCGGATGATTGATTTTTCGTAAGCAATTTGATTTTGACGAACTGTAGATTGAGCTTGGGAAACCTGAATTTTAGCATTGTTAATAGAAATTTCGACGTCTTGTTTGGCCTTATCTTCAGCATCCTTGCTATTGTCTAAATTCTTTTCAGCCAAATCAATATCATCTTGAACTCCGCTATCTTCGGCTTGTTCTAATTCCAACTCATCAATTTGCTTATTATTTTTAGCAATTTCCAGACTCTCTTCAACTGAATTTTTAGTTTTTTTCAAATTATCTTCCGCCAAATTTAAAGTTATCAAAGAGTCTTCTAGCGCTATTTTAGCCGAATTAACTAAAGTTGATTGATCAAAAATTGCTAAAATTTGTCCTTTTTGGACTTGATTACCAACTTTAAAATTAACGCTAGTGATTCTACCAGCCTGTTCTGCCACTGCCTCAGCTAAATCAATTGATTCAAAAATGGCAGTTCGAGAAATCTCAGCTATTTTAGAATTTTCCTCTCCCATAGTCATCACGCCCACTTTTGTGGCAAAATCTAGTTTCTCGGCTTCTACTTTTTGACTATCTTTATTGGAGCCAAAAATCGCGAAAGAAACGATAACACCTACTACAATTATTACAATCGAAAGAATATTTTGTTTTTTTCTGGTTAATTTTGACATAAAATATAGCTTAATTTAAAATCATTACCTGAAAACAATAAATTCCAATAAATCCTTGGAATATTTAAAAGTTAATTATAACTCAATCCTTCAAGAAAATATACAGTATTAACTTTTTTTGTCAATATTTTTTCTGTTTTAGAATAACAAAAATTACAAATAAAAAAGAAAACTTTAAATTTTAAAAACGTAATATTTAACGAGATTATTAGATTGACAAAAATATTTTTTGATGCTAACATAAACCCTCAAGTATCGTAAAACTTTTGAACAAAAATAAAAGTCGGGTATTTGATAGATATAATTAATAGCACCCATTTTCTTTATTGAGTCTTGTAAAATTTTTAATAATGATTTAAAATTAAAATAGAAATTCAAGAAAGAAAATAAAAATAAAAAACAACTAAAAAACCATAATGACTTTAAACGGAAAAAATTCTCAAAACGAGGATGGCTCTGAAATGAGCCAAGCAGAAGCCTTACAAAAAGTAATTGCCGAAGCTGAAAAGACTATTACTGCCACCAAACAAAAATTAGCCCAGATGCAAGGTGCCCAAAATTTCGATACTCGAAAGGATTTTCGTAATGATGATGCTGGAAGTGAATTCTACGGAATTTTTGATGGTCAAATAATGATTGGTGAAGACGGAAAACAATATCCTGTACCCTCTAACTATGCCTCTAAATCAAAATTAGTTGAAAATGATATGTTAAAACTGACTATTACCCCAACCGGTAATTTTATTTACAAACAAGTTGGGCCAGTAGAACGAAAATATTTAATCGGAGTGGTTGAAAAAGACGAACGAGGAAATTTTATAATTAATTCTGAGGGTATCAAGTACAAAACTTTATTAGCAGCGGCTACTTATTTCAAAGTTGAAGCCGGCGATGAAGTCACCTTGGTAATTCCTCGAGATAAAGAACCAGTTTGGTGTGCCATTGAAAATGTCTTAAGAAAAGCCAATGATATCCCTCGAAACAATATTAATAGCGAAATTTATGAAAGATTAGCTGAGGTTAAAAAAAATGAAATTGAAAATACTAAACATTCTGAGGAAGTTCTCAGCGAGAATGAAGCTGAAACAAAAGAAGAAATTTCAACTCCCTCTGCTATCGAAAAACTAGAAAAAGAAATGGAAGAAGAACGACAAAAACTTAATGCTTTAAGTATAAATAAAAGCGATGATCTTTCCGAAGAAGAATTAGCGGTTTTAGAAAAAGAAGCTAGTCAACCGGCTATCGAAAATAGTTAAAATAAAAAATAATTAAAGACATTGTGATTAATAAAATCTTAAAACAGTACCCTGTTATTGGTCAGTTTGTTCGTTTTGGTTTAATCGGCGGATTAAATACTGGAGTAGATTTAGTTATTCTTAATATTTTAATGATTCTGAGTGGTTTTAACGAAGGCATTGCTTATACCGCTTTTAAAACCATATCTTTCTGCACCGCCGCCACTTTCAGTTATTTTATGAATAAACGTTGGGCTTTTAAAGATAATTCCAAAACCAATCAAATTCAAAAATTTTCTCAATTTTTTATCGTCTCTTTAATTGGAGCTGTTGTAAATGTTACTGTGGCTACTTTGATAGTAACTTATGTAAAACCAGCTATGGGAGGAGTCTTGATTATCCCTCTAAACGCCACTCTTTGGGGCACCGTTGGAGCCTTAGGCGGAACAGCCTTTGGGCTAATCTGGAATTTCTTCGGTTATAAATTATTAGTATTTAAAAAATAAAACCTTTCTAAGAAGCAAAACACACAAACACCGTTTACCAACCAGAAAAACAAAGAAATTAAAAATCCACTGACCTAGGTTAATGGATTTTTTAATTTGAAACTAGAAATTATACCATCTCCAAGAAACTAGGCGTCTTTATTTTTAATAATTTCAGCCGAGACAAAGTAAAAAATACGAAGTATATCTAGATATATTGAGAATTTTTTACAAAGTCACAGGCGAAATTTTGGAGAAGAAAGGTGAGTAGTTTCTTGGAGATAGTATTAAATCGAAACTTTAGTCTGAAGCTTTGTCTGATAAAAAGGCATGTTTCAAAATTTATTGCTAATTGTTCATTGTTCAGAAAACTATTCTCAGGCAATTTTCTAGAGCTTAATTATTTGAGTGCAATTCGAGGAAGATTTGATTCGCCGCGGCGAAGGAGAATCTGACCTGCCTACCGGCAGACAGACAAAGAAGTGCACCAAATAATTAAGTTCTAACTAATTAAAAATATACCGACAACGATAAGCCCTACTCCCACAAATTTAAAAAACAAATTTTTCCAAGTAATTTTCTCTTGAACAGAATTTTTTAAAAAAATCGCTATTAAAGTTGCCAAAATAAAAGTAAACAAATATTGAACTGAAACCAAAGCACTAATAAAAACTACACTTCCTAGCGAAATAGAATAAGTAAGTAATAATGTCCCAATTCCCGCAATTGTTTTAGCCCCAAATACTAAACCAAAATTTTTCTGACTATTCCTTTTTTGTTTTTGAGAAAAACTCCGTTTAATAACTTTCCGAAATTGTGCTAAAAATAACAGACACAAAGCACTTAAGAAGATTCCGATACGACTAAAAACATAACCAGTTACAAAATTCTGTTGATCAAAAATATCTTTCGTCATAATCAAAGCTAATGCCATCAAAGCTCCTGAAAAAATTACATTTTTGTAATTGCTGAAAAGTCTTTTTTCAAGAACTTTAAAGGAAATAAAAAATCCACCAATCATCAACAAAGCCACTCCCAATAAATCGATCACTAAAAATTCTTCTTTTAATAAAAAATGTCCCAAAATGAAACTTATTAAAGTTGTAACCGCTCCGTACAAGACAAAAACTCTAGAAGCACTAGACCCCTTAAGGGATTTATATAAAAAGATAAGGGCTAAATAAAAAATGATTCCTACTAATAACGATTCTAAGAATAAAAACCAACCAAACCAATGCAAACCAAAAGGCGCAAAAAAAACACCAGTCAAAGAAAGTAAGCCTACATAAAAAGAATAAAGTCGCCAATCTTTAACTTTACTGGTTAATAAAATTTTAGCAATAACCGCTTCAATGGCCAAAAGTAAATAGCCCGCGATAGCAATCAAAAGCCAATTTTCCATAAAATCTTTTTAATATTATCAGAGACATCTCTGTCATTCCCGCGAAGGCGGGAATCCAGACTTTCTAACTTTATAAACTTTACGAACTTTCTGAACCTTATGAACTTTATAAACTTTTTGACTTTACGAACTTTTTGACTGTCGTATGATTTTCTGATACTCGAAATATGATTTCCGAGGTTTTCTCTCTAATGTTTTGTAATCAATTTCAATCAGTCCAAAACGCGGCCAAAAACCACGCATTTCTACGAATTCAAAATTATCCAAAAGTGACCAGTGGAAATATCCTCTAATATCCATTCCATCAACAACCGCTTTTTGAACATATTTTAAGTGTCCTTCTATAAATTCCGTTCGGTATTTATCTTTGGCGTCAGCTAAACCATTTTCGGTTATATAAATAGGTTTTCCATTCTTGGATGCCTTTTGTAGAACATTATATATGCCTTCGGGAAAAATTTGCCAACCTAAATCACTTTGTTTTTCAATAATTTTTTTATTTTCAAAAAATCCAAAAAAATTTCCGCCCAATTTAAAATTAACATTAAAAGGCTGATAATATTGAATTCCATAAAAATCGCAAGAATTATTAAATGCTTTAAAAAAACGATGATTAGCAAAATAATCCATAATTTTAGTAGCTAAAACATTCCACGGAAGTCTATTGTAAGACTTTATATCGAACATAAAATGCGAACAACCAATTTGAAAATCAGGCGAAACTGATTTCGCAATTTTGTAGATATTTTTCTGAACTTGCATTAAATTTTTAAATGCTCTGTTAGCAGAAATTTTGCCTTTAACTCCCGGCGGCTGATTACCAAACATATACCCAAGCGAAACTTCCGTACCCGGCTCATTTAGAGGCATCCAAAATTTAACTAGATCTTTATACTCATTAAAAACACGCTCAGCAAATCTTATGAAATATTTCGAAGTTTCATTATTTTCCCAAGCGCCAATCTCGCCAATCCAAACAGGTTCAGTCCAGTGCCAAAGCGTAACAAAAGGCTCAAGACCTCTTGCCCGCAAAGCCAACAGGACTTTTCTATAATGCTCAATGCCCTCCTTACTAAACTCGCCTTTTTTCGGTTCGATCCTTGACCATTCCAAAGATAATCGATGCGCGTTATGACCGCCTTCCTTCGCCAAATCAAAATCTTCCTCATAACGATTATATTGATCACAGGATTTACCAGAAATATAATTACTCACCTCGAACATTTCAGGAAATTTATCTTGTTGCCATTTTTCCCATTTCTTATCAGCGTCTCTTGCTAATCTTTTAGCATTTTCTTTTTCCCATTGGATCCAATCATTATCTAATCCTCCTTCAACTTGATGAGCACTTGTCGCCGCTCCCCACAAAAAATCTTTCGGAAATTTTTTATCCATCTGTAATTTTATTTTTTAACTTTTGGCTTTCCAAGCTTTCTAACTTTATGAACTCTAGAAACTTTCCAACTTTCTAGCTTTTATTCATCAATTTCAATTACCTCAAAAGTATCAAGCGTCCTTCCGACCACGTCTCTAATCCCAATCGCCTCTTCCTGACTAATTTTAAAATTTGGATCTTGAACTATTTTATTTTTAACCTCATTAACCACTTTTAATTTTTCGATATTATCCAGTTGACTAGGTAATAATTTAGCCAATCTTTCTCCTAAATTATCCCCTTCATAACCAATCGCTTTCAAAACTTCATTGAGCATCTGACTACATTCCAACACCGCCGCGCTACATTGAATTGGATCTTCAGAATTAATTTGTTGATTAATTTTATTCCATCTTTTCTGATATCTTCCTAGTTCTGGTCTATAACCAGCGCCTTGAAACAAAGAAGCATAATAATCCCTCCAAATTCTTATTACAATCCCCAAGACAGCTAAACTTATTATAATCAGATAAAAAGCCAAAAAAAACTTAAAAGCCCTAAAAAAATAGGATTGATTCAAAAACTCATTCATAGATTCTAAACCGTCAATAAAATTCATTTTATTTTATACTAATATGATTATTTTTATATTAACATAATTTTTAAATCTAGGACAATTTTAATGGTTTATTCTAAAAATATTCTTCAATCAACCAAACTAGAAAGCTTAAATACTTCAAAAGCCCTGAACGAAATTATCCGTCAGGGCTTCCATTGATTTAGATCATGGACATCCATTTCATATGTGCTTTTCTAATGGCATCCTCGACCGCTGAATCTTTTTCAAGAATTTTTTTTCTTACAGCGTATCTAAATCCCTTTTTTCTTACTAAAAAATAAATTTCTCCGCTTTTTTCTTCTCTGCACTCAAAAACACTCAAATCTTGAGCACAAAATTTTTTAGAAAAATCTTTATCGAAAATAAAACTTCTATCACCAATATTAATTTTCTCTAAAGATTGTGAATAAACTATTGCCTCGTGAAAATTAGAAATTATCTCTGAATTCAAATAAAAAACGCACCAAAAACGTACGATAATTTCTTGCTCAGAAAAAGATCTAATCCCTTCGGCTTTTTTGATAATTTCTTCGGGTTTACCATCGAGAATCTTTCCAAATTTTTGCCCTTCTACTCTTGTCAGAATTTGGATCTCTCTGTTTAAAAGATAAGCAACCATACTATCAATATCAAAATTTAAATATTCGAAAGGAATTTTAAAATCTCCTCTAAAAAGAATAATGTGATATTTTTTTAATATTTTTTCTACTTTTGAGAAGAGCTCATTAAAAACTTTGTTCTTATTAAGCATTTTTAGTGGTAAGATTTTTTCTCCATCACCTATTAATTTAAATCTATTTTTCAAAACTTCACCTCCCAATGAAATTAAATATTTGAATGTACTAAATTATGACATAACGATAACTCATTTTAGCTAATTTGTCAATAAATGTAGCATTGCAGCGTCAAGTTTACACTTCTACACTCTTCCATTTTCT
>CAYWJP010000022.1:0-12058 GCA_964458715.1 uncultured Bdellovibrionales bacterium | reverse complement strand
TGATGAATTTCAGAATTTTACTACCGATTCAATTTCTCAAATTTTAGCAGAGGCTCGAAAATATCGATTATGTTTAACTATCGCTCATCAATATATTGGACAACTTTCAGAAGATATTTCCAAGGCGGTTTTTGGCAACGTTGGTTCAATGGGCGCTTTTAGAGTTGGAGCGGAAGATGCAGATTTTTTGCAAAAACAACTTGCTCCAGTTTTTGATGCTAATGATTTGATTAATATGAGCAATTTTCAATGTCTTACAAAACTGTTAATTAACAACGAATCTTCTGAGCCATTTGATATGAAAACTTATCCTCCTCAATCAGGGAGCGAAGAATTAAGAGACGCTTTTAAGGAATATTCTCGTTATAAATATGGTCGAGATCGCGATATTGTAGAGAATGAAATCAAATCTCGTTATGATAAAACTATGGCTAGTCAAACCGAGGAGGACCTTATCAATAAACAATGAACAATTAGCAGTTAGTAATAAGGTCTTTCTTTTTGGAGGGCCTTTTATTTCAAGTCAAAAAATCACCAGTTATTTTTGGTTTAAAAAACATCTTGATGGGCAGTTTTATTTTTAATAGAGTATTGTTAATTGGTTATTGCTAATTATTACTTGTTTTGGCTTTGACATTTGCCTTTTTTTAGGTTAGAATTGGTTTTTGCTTAATAAGGGATTGTCTTTAATTAAGAAATAAGCCTTTTTAAATATTAGTTGGGAAAAATCCCTTTAAAAATTGTTGTAGAAAATTATTCTGGAACAGTTCAAATTTATTTATGGAAATTAGAAATATCGCCATTGTGGCTCATGTTGATCATGGAAAAACTACTTTAACTGATGCTTTAATGCGTCAAACTGGAATGGTCTCCGATGATTCTTCTATGGATACTGATGCAATCGAGAAAGAGCGTGGAATAACCATTTATTCCAAAAATGCTTCTTTGAATTATAAAAATACTAAAATTAATATTGTAGATACTCCTGGGCATGCCGACTTTGGTTCTGAGGTAGAAAGGGTTTTACGAGTGGTAAACTCGGTTGTTTTAGTAGTGGATGCGCAAGAAGGTCCAATGCCCCAAACTCGTTTTGTGCTAAAAAAATCTTTAGATTTGGGATTAAAACCGATTGTAGTTTTAAATAAAATCGATAAACCTGCCGCTCGACCAGAAGCAGTCGAGGAGATGGTTTACGAACTTTTTTTAGATTTAGGTGCTAATGATGAACAATTAAATTTTCCTGTCGTCTATGCTAATGCTAAAAGTGGAATGGCTACTTTAGATTTAAATAATCAAACTGGCAATCTTTTTCCTTTGTTGGATGTAATTTTGGAAAGAGTTCATTCTGCTTCAATTGAGGATGAAGAAGAAGAAAAAAGTGAATTTCGTTTACAGCCTTTTAATTTGGCTTATGATGATTTTTTAGGGAGGCTAGCAGTAGTCAGAGTTTATGAAGGAGTGGTTAAAGTTGGCGATGAAGTCTATATTAAAAAAGAAGGAGATGAAATTTCTAAAGCCAAAATTACCAAAATGTTTACTTTCTTTGGAACTCAACGGCAAGAAGTAGAGAAAGCAGTATCAGGAGATATTGCTATTATTGCTGGATTACCCGATGTTTATATTGGTCAAACTATTTGTAAAAATCCAGAACAAGAAAAGTTACCAAGTATTGATATTGATCAACCGACAATCACTTTGAATTTTTTGGTCAATAACTCTCCTTTTGCTGGACAAGATGGATTTTTAGTGACTAATATTCAAATCAGAGAACGATTAGAAAAAGAACTAGAAGTCAATGTTGGGTTAAAAGTTGATTTTTCGGCTAATGATCATTACAAAATTTCGGGGCGAGGAGAACTTCATATCGCTATTTTAATTGAAAATATGCGAAGGGAGGGCTATGAAATTCAAGTTTCTCAACCAGAAGCGATTGAAATGGAAATTGCTGGTCAAAAAATGGAACCTTTTGAAGAAGTCACGATTGATGTTAAAGAAGAATATGTAGGAGCTATTATTGAGAAATTAGGGAAAAGAAAAGGAGTAATGATCGAAATGAAACCAGTTAATAGTATTACTAGAATGATTTTTGAAGTTCCTACTCGAGGTTTATTGGGTTATCGAGGGCAATTTATTGTTGATACCAAGGGGAATGGAATATTTTGCAGTCGATTCTTGGAAATGCGATCTTATGCGGGTACGATTGAAAAAAGAGAAACCGGCTCAATGGTTTCTATGATCGCAGGAAAGGCTCTGGGATATTCCTTGTTTAATTTACAACAACGAGGTTCTTTGTATATTGGAGCTAGTACTCAAGTTTATGAAGGAATGGTAATAGGAAATACTTCCAGGGGAGAAGATATTGCTGTAAATCCGATTAAAGGAAAGCAATTAACCAATGTTCGATCCTCGGGAACGGATGATGCTATTCAATTAATCCCACCGGTTGAAATAACGATAGAACGAGGAATGGAAATTATGTCCGGAGATGAATATTTAGAAGTTACTCCTAAGAATATTCGACTAAGAAAGCAGTTTTTGACGGAGAATGAAAGGACGATCGCTAATAGAAAAAAGAAAAAATAATATTTTGTATTGAGCATTTAGTTTTCAATAGAAAAAGAACTTGAGAGGGTTCTTTTTTAAGAGGAATAATTATTTAAATGAAGTAAAAGACAAAAATGATTAATAATTTATAGATTATTAACTAAAATTTTTAATAAAAAAATGCAGCTTGATTTAGTCGACAAAATAGTTTAAAATAGAATAGAACTGTTTCCTGAAAAACAGTTTGAAATGTATTAAAATAAAACAAATGTCTTATCGTTTTTTCTTGTGGGGAATGAGAGTTTTGGTTGTTGTCTCGTTTTTGTTAATGCTGGCTACTCTAATATATCTTTCTCCTTATTCAAAATCTTATTCTTCTCAGCAGACGGTATCAATTAACATTTTTATTTTTGAAACTAGTTTATTTTTTACTCTATTAGCCGGATTTTCTCTATTGCTTTTTCGGATAAGAACTTTAAAATTAACTAATCTTAAAAGTAAAGAACTGGATTCTTTTGCCGGAGTTTCTTTTCGACAAGGATTTTTGTTAGCTTTGGCTGTTTTGATTTTATTAATAATGCAAAGTTTTGAAATTTTAGTTTGGTGGGATGGGTTGTTGGCTATGGGTGCTATTATTATGGCTGAACTGTACTTTTTAGCTAGATAGATTAATTTTCTCGGCATATTTTTTTGTCGACTCCTGCGCCATTCGATCGATGAACCATTAAGTTCATCTCTCTCAGTGCTCGGATTCTCCTCAAACTATGCTCGAGAAAATTAATCTATTTTTTAGAGAGAGCTGTTCGGTGGGAAATAAAATAGATCTGTTGCGCAATAAGTCTAATATTTAAAATGTTTAAGAAATAATAATAAAAGAAAAGATTATGGCAGATAAAAACGAATATTCAGCAAAGTCAATTCAAGTATTAGAGGGATTGGAACCAGTTAGAAAAAGACCAGGAATGTATATAGGAGGAACTTCGTTAGAAGGTTTGCATCATTTAGTTTGGGAAGTAGTAGCTAATTCAATTGATGAGGCTATGACAGGAAATGGAACCTATATTGAAACTCAAATTTTACCAGGCAATCAAATTAGAGTTATTGATCAAGGGCGAGGAATTCCAGTGGAGATTCATCCGCAAACCAAAGTTTCGACTTTAGAAACTGTGATGACTCGTTTGCATGCTGGAGGTAAATTTGGCGGCGGCGGATATAAAGTTTCCGGTGGACTTCATGGGGTTGGGGTTTCGGTGGTTAATGCTTTGAGTATTTGGACAAAAGCTGAAGTTCATCAAAAAGGTAAAATTTGGACTCAGGAATATTGTCGAGGGGCAGTTAAGGCTCCGGCTAAAAAAGTGGGCAAAACTAAAAAACATGGAACCATTATTACTTTTGAACCAGATCCAGAAATTTTTCCAGAGATTGAATGGAATTGGAATCAAATTTCTGAATATTTAAGAAAACAAGCCTATTTAACTAAGGGCATTCATCTTAAGTTGGTAGATAAACGAAACGAGAAAGAAGAATTACACAAAAAAGTGGGGTTCTGTTTTGATGGAGGAATTAAATCTTATGTTAAATATTTAAACAAAGGAAAGGAAGTAGTTAATGAGAATATCTTCTATGTTGAAAAACAAGTGCAAGATGTTTTAGTGGAAGTTTCTTTGCAATTTAGCATGTCAATGAAAGATCGAATTATTTCTTTTGCTAATAATATTAATACAACCGAAGGTGGCATGCATGAAACTGGTTTTAGAACCGCTTTAACTCGAAGTATTAATGATTATGCTAAAAAAAGTAATTTGTTAAAAGAAAAAGATCCTAATTTTACTTCTGATGATGTTAAAGAAGGCCTTACGGCAATAATCTCTGTTAAGTTAGGCGAACCTCAATTTGAGGGACAAACTAAGACCAAATTAGGAAATTCGGAAGCTAGAACGGTGGTTAATTCAGTTTTAAATGAAGCTTTTGCCGATTATTTTGATGAATATCCTCAAGAAGCCAAAGCTATTATTAACCGATGTGCTTTATCTTCCAAAGCTCGCTTAGCCGCTAAAGCCGCTAAGGAAGCGGTAGTTAGAAAAGGCGCTATGGAAGGAATGACTTTACCGGGGAAATTAGCAGATTGTTCTAGTCGAGATGCCAGCAAGAGTGAATTATTTATTGTAGAGGGAGATTCTGCTGGTGGAAGTGCCAAACAAGGACGAGATAGACAATTTCAAGCTATTTTGCCTTTGAGGGGTAAAATTTTGAATGTAGAAAGAGCTCGATTAGATCGGATGTTAGGTTCTCAGGAAATTAAAAACATTGTGATTGCCTTAGGAGCAGGAATTGGAGCGGAAATGAATTTAGAAAAATTAAGATATCATCGCATTGTAATTATGACTGATGCTGATGTGGACGGTTCTCATATCAGAACTTTATTATTGACTTTATTTTATCGACATTTTGAAGGTTTAATTGAAGGTGGTTATGTTTATGCAGCTCAGCCACCTCTTTTCGCTATTAAAAAAGGGAAAAAAATTCACTATGCTTATGATGAAAAACAGAAAGAACTTCTTATTAAAAAAATGACTGGTAGCAATCTTGAAATTTCTGAAAATGAAGGAGAAGGGTTGGATCTCAAACAATCGACTGGAATTTCTCTTCAAAGGTATAAGGGTCTTGGTGAAATGAACCCGAGTCTTCTTTGGGATACTACCATGAATCCAGAAAATCGAATGATGAATCAAATTACCATCGAAGATGCTCAGAAAGCTGATGAATTATTTGATATTTTGATGGGAAGTGAAGTGGCACCGAGGAAGAAATTCATACAAGCTCATGCCAAGTCTGTCCAAAACCTAGACGTCTAAGTTGGCAATTTACAATTTTGGAATACTTCTTTGTTGAAACTTCCAATTCCAGTTCGCCGCACCATTCAGTGCATCTCACTGAAATCCTCAGTTTCGACTCGAATTATTCTCAAAATTCTAAATTTCTGTTGTTGAATGGAAAGATTTTGATTTTTTTAACTCAAGGTTTAAAATAATTTATGAGCTCAACGAAGAGTGATAGAGAGTATCTTAAATTAGCGATTGATGTTGCCGAGGAAGCTTTTGAAAAAGGCAATTACCCAGTTGGCGCTGTTTTGGTTATTGATAATGAAATTATCGGGGTTGCGGGAAATGAAATAAACAAGAGAAAATCTTTTGTTAATCATGCTGAAAATAATTTGATAATGGAGTTCGGATATGATTTAGCAGAGGTTAGAGAAAAAGATAATAAAAAGGTTGTTCTCTACAGTACTTTGGAGCCTTGTATACAGTGTTTGGGTGCGGCAGTTACCAATCATATTGATAAGATTTGTTATATTGAAAAAGATCCTAACGGCGGAGCTTGTGATTTAAATCATGATAATATTGGTTTATGGTATAAGGAGTTTTGGCCAGAAATAAAGCAAATTAATTTTTCGAAAAAACCAAAAAAGTTAATGATTAAATTTTTTGAGAAGGAAATTAAATATGGAAACATTGAATGGGCTAAAAGAATGTTGAAATTCATTAAATGACTTTAAGAACTTTTGACTTTAAAAACTTATTATTAATTAAAATAAAAATATGAAAATTGCAATTAATGGTTTTGGGAGGATTGGGAGAGCGGTTTTTAAGATTGCCTTAGACAATCCTGAGATGGAGATTGTGGCTATTAATGATTTAGTTGAATTGGAAAATCTGGTTTATTTATTGAAATATGACACAGTTTATGGGGCTTATAAGCGTTCAGTTGAAATAAAAGATAGTAATTTAATAGTAAATGGAAAAGAGATAGAGGTTTTTTCTCAAAAAAATCCAACCGAATTGCCTTGGTTAGATTTGGGAATTGATTTAGTAGTTGAGTCAACTGGATTTTTTACTGATCGAGCTGGAGCAGAAGGGCATTTAAAAGCGGGCGCTAAAAAGGTTCTTATTTCCGCTCCGACTAAAGATGAAAGTATCAAGACAATTGTCATGGGTGTTAATGATAATCAACTAAAAGCTGAAGACGATATAATTTCTAATGCTTCCTGCACTACTAATTGTATTGCTCCAATAATGAAAGTCTTAGAAGATAAATTTGGAGTGGAAAAATCTTTAATGTCAACTATCCATAGTTATACTTCCACTCAAAGTTTAGTTGATGGATCGGCTAAAAAAGACGTAAGGAGAGGGAGAGCCGCCGCTTGTAATGTCATCCCAACTTCTACTGGCGCAGCCACAGCTACCTCCTTAGTAGTTCCTCAATTAAAAGGAATTTTCAATGGAATGGCTTATCGAGTGCCCACTCTAGTTGGATCAATTTCTGATGTGGTAGCGGTGCTTAAAAGAGAGGTTACCGTAGAAGAAATTGTTCAAGCTTTTCAAGGAGTTGAGGCTGGTTCAATGAAAAATATTCTTCGAGTCACAGATGAACCTTTAGTTTCTAGCGATATTTTAGGCAGTAATTATTCGGTGATTATTCAAACGGAGCTTACTAAAGTTGTTGGTGGAAATTTAGTTAAAGTGGTTGGATGGTATGATAATGAATGGGGATATTCTAGTCGAGTGGTTGATTTGGCCTTAAAGATGAAATTGTAATATTTAAAAGTTCTGAATGAATTTTAAAAACAAGCAAATAACTGTGATGGGAATCGGTTTGCATGGAGGATCAAAAAATATGATTAAATGGTTGCTGGAGCAAGGAGCGCTGGTAGTGGCTACTGACATAAAAAAAGAGTCTTCTTTAAAAGCTACGCTAGACGAACTAAAAAGTTTTAAAAATCTAACAGTAATTGTTGGTCACCATAGACCAGAAGATTTTCAAAAAGCTGATCTGATAATAAAAAATCCGACAGTGCCTTGGAATAATAAATATATTCAAATAGCGCTAAAAAATAAGATTCCGATTGAAATGGATTCTAGTATTTTTATGGAACAATGCAAAAGTTCAAAAATAATTGGAATAACTGGAACTAAAGGTAAGACTACTATTGCCAGTTTAGTGGCTAAAATAATAGAAGATGCCGGAGAGAAAGTTGCTAAAGTTGGAATTGGGCAAGAAGCCGTTATGGATAAATTAAAAAAAATTACTCCTATCACTTTTGTCGTTTTTGAGATGTCTTCTTGGCGATTGTCAGGTTTGAAAAAAATTAAAAAAAGTCCCCGGTATTCTTTAATGGCTAATATTTTCCCGGATCATTTGAATCATTATAAATCCATGGAAGATTATATCGGTGATAAGAAGCAAATTTATATTCATCAAAAACCAGAAGATTTTGCTATTTTTAATTATGATAATAAAATTACTCGAGAGATGGGGCAAGAGGCTTTAGGTAAAGTTGTTTACTATTCAGATCAAGAAATATCAGGAGAACGAATTATTTTCGTGAGAGATGGTAAAATATTTGTTAGATTAGAAGACAAAGAACAAGAAGTTTGTGACATAAAAAGTTTTAAATTGAAAGGCTCTCATAACCTCCATAATATTTTAGCGGCTATTGCCATAACGGCTGTATTGGGTATTGATTTAAAAAAAATTAAAAAGACTTTAATTAACTTTAAAGGAATAGTCCATCGTTTAGAGTTGGTTCGAGTTTTAAACGGGATTGATTTTTATAATGATACCACAGCCACTACTCCAGAAGCTGCTATGGCTGGTGTTGATTCTTTTATGAAACCTATTAATTTGATTGTAGGAGGATCTAGTAAGGAATTAGATCCAACTGATTTTTTAAAGAAAATTTCTCAATCTAAATATATTAAAAATATATTTATTTTAGATAGCGCCATTGCTGAAAAAATTAAAGATCAAATTATTGAGTTAGGAGGAGAAGCCAAAATTAAGGGAATTTATTCAGATTTTGAAAAAGTCATTAAAGATGCCTATTCAAGCTCTGAAAAAGGAGAACTAATATTGCTCTCTCCTGGTTTTGCTAGCTTTGGAATGTTTGAAAATGAATTTGATCGAGGTCGTCAATTTAGAAATATCGTAAATAAATTAAAATAATTGTTAAGTAAATTATTCTAATTATTCTCAAAAATCCAATTTTCAATGGCTAATTTGGGAAATTGGTTTTTGGTTTTTATTTAGGATAATTAAAACAATTAGAAATTAAATATATGAAAGACAAGAAAATAATTGCCATTGTTGGTATGGCTGGTTCCGGAAAAACTGAGGTAGTCAAAAAAGCTCAGGAAAAATATTCAGCTCCCAAGGTTTATTTCGGCGAAGTAACTTTTGACGAAATCAAAAAACGTAATTTGGAAGTAAACTATAAAAATGAGAGAATTGTTCGGGAGTCTTTACGATCTGAACATGGGATGGGCGTTTATGCTAAATTTTCTGTCCCTAAAATTAAAAAACTTTTAAAAAAGAGCCAAATGGTTTTAGCGGAAAGTCTTTATAGTTGGGATGAGTATAAAATTATGAAAGAAGAATTTGGAGAAAATTTTATTACCGTAGCCGTCTATGCTTCACCAAATACCAGGTTTGAGCGATTGAAGAAACGAATTAGTGAAAGACCGATTGCTGATTGGTTTGAATTTAAGACTCGAGATTGGACTGAAATTGAAGGGACTCAAAAAGGAGGACCGATTGCTATGGCTGATTACACTATTATTAACGAGAGTAGTAAAGAAGAATTTCAGAAAAAGATTATTGAGTTATTCGAGGAATTAGTATAAGATTAAAAATTTATGAATTAGGATTTAAGACTTGCCTATCGACAGGCAGATTTAGAAAAAATAACCCCGCAGGGGTTATTTTAATAAAAGTTGTGGCGGAGTCTCTTTTAAATCTTAAATCTTTATAAAAAAAGCCTTTGACTTTTTGTTAGAAGTGATGTATAATGCGTTATAAAGTCAGGTTTTAAAGCATTATTAAGGTCTAAAAATATTTTGATATGGATTTGAAAGAAAATTTAATCAAAGAAAAAAAGGAAAGCAAATCAAGGGCAATCGCTACTTATATTTTCGAGTTGTTTAAAATAGTAATAATTTCTTTGATAATAATTATTCCGATCAGAACTTTTATTTTTCAGCCGTTTTTTGTTCAAGGGGCTTCTATGGAACCCAATTTTCACAATGGAGAATATTTAATTGTTAATGAATTTGGCTATAAAAAGACAGTCATTGGAAGCGAAGAAAAAAAACTTTTTACTGTAGATTCTTTTAAAGAGATTTCTCGCAAAGAAGTAATAGTTTTTAGAAATCCTATAAATCCTAAAGAATATTTTATAAAAAGAGTAATAGGATTACCAGGGGATAGAGTGGAGGTTGAGGATGGTGATGTTATTCTTTATAATGATGAAAATCCTCAGGGTGGAATCTTAGATGAAAGTGAGTACTTGATTAAAATGCTTCATCACACTGAATGTCGAGAATATTGTGTTTTTGATATAAAGGAAGGCGAATTTTTAGTTCTAGGTGATAATCGAAAATATAGCAGCGATTCAAGGTCATGGGGTCTTCTATCCAGTGATCTAGTTATAGGAAAAGTTCTTTTTAGAGCTTGGCCTTTTTCAAAAATTGCAATTTTTAATTAATATTTTTTAAATCAGCAATTAACTACTTAAATAATTTTAAAATGACTAATTTAAAGCAGAATAGTAATGGACCAAAAAAGAAAGTGATTAAATTTCAGACTGTTCGTGGAATGAGGGATATTCTTCCTGATGATCAACCTTATTGGAATAAAATTAGAAAAACAGTTGATAAAATTGCTTCTGATTATAACTATAATCGAATTGATACGCCTATTGTGGAAATGGTTAATCTTTTTGAACGAACAACTGGGAAGGGAACAGATGTCGTAGAAAAAGAAATGTATAAATTTGAAACTCAAAGTGGAAAAAAGGTTAGTTTGCGACCGGAAGGAACTCCTAGCGTAGTTAGAGCTTACATTGAGCATGGGATGAAAACCAAACCTAGTCCAGTCAAACTTTTTTATATAGGTCCAATGTTTCGTTATGATCGACCTCAGAAAGGACGATATCGAGAATTTTTTCAATTTGGTTTTGAAGCTATTGGTGAGCAAGATCCAATTTTAGATGCCCAGATAATTCAGACAGCTTTAAGAATTTTTAATTCAATTGGAATTAATAAAATTGAACTTCAAGTGAATAGTATCGGTTGTAAGGAATGTCGCCCGAATTACGATAAGTTACTGACTAGTTATTTGAAAAACCGAAGTCGATCACTTTGCATGAACTGTAAAAATCGATTAGAAAGTAATCCTTTAAGAGTTTTGGATTGTAAAGAGGAAAAATGTACTCAAATTGTTGCACAAGCGCCACAATCAGTTGATCATTTATGCACTGATTGTAAAAAACATTTTACCTATCTATTAGAATGCCTTGATGAATTGAAAATTACTTACAGCATCAATCCTCATTTAGTTAGAGGTCTAGACTATTACACTAAAACAGTTTTCGAGCTTTGGGCTCATGATGATGAGGAAGGTCGAATAGCCTTAGGAGGAGGAGGACGATACGATTATCTAATTGAGAAATTGGGAGGCAAAAAAACTCCCGCAGTCGGTTTTGCAGCGGGTATGGACAGATTAGTAGATGCCATGAAAGATCGTGGTATAAAGGGAGTTAAAACTTCAAAACCAAAAGTTTTTTTAGCTCAATTAGGAGATTTAGCTAAAATGAAAAGTCTATTAATTTTTCAAGGATTGGAAAGAGCGGGAATTCCAGTGGCAGAAAGTTTTGGTCGAGGCAATCTTAAGGCTCAATTAAAGAAAGCGAATCAATTAGGAGTGGATTTAGTTTTAATAATAGGGCAAAGAGAGTCTCTGGATGAAACTGTTATTGTCAAGGATATGCTAGGAGGTAATCAGGAAGTAGTTATTTTGGAAAAAGTTGTGGTTGCAATCAAAAAGAAATTAGAAAAAATTAAGAAAGAAGTTCGGATTAAATAATTTTAAATCATTCAATGAGCCAAAATTGTCTTTTTTGTAAAATTGTTAATAAGGAGATACCTAAGGAGATTATTTTTGAAGATGATTTAGTATTGGCTTTTGACGATATTTTTCCAGTAGCCTCAACTCACGTTTTAATAATTCCTAAACAACATATTGAATCAGTTAATTATTTGACAGAAGACGATAAAAATGAGAAACTAATGGGCCGATTGATATTGGTCGCTAAGAGAATTGCCGAAAAACGAGGCATTGCCGAAAAAGGATATAAATTGTTGATTAGGACTGGAAAAGATGGTGGACAAGAAGTGCCTCATATTCATCTTCATTTAATGGGTGGAGTTAGTAATCGTTCTTAGGCATAGTTTACGTCGAAAAATTATAATTTCAGTTAAATTTTCTTCAAATTTTCTCTAATTAGCGATTGCTAGTCATTCGAAAATTATTCAAAAAATTTATCTTGAAATTCTAATCTTTCACTTGTAAATTATATCTAAGAACGATTACTTGGAAAATTAAACCAGGAATTTAATATATATTAAAAAATTTTAAAAATGAGAAAGGAGGAATTTTTATGGTAGAGGTTGTTAAAAAA
>CAYWJP010000021.1:0-12570 GCA_964458715.1 uncultured Bdellovibrionales bacterium | reverse complement strand
ATATTGGATTAAAAAATATTCTAACAAAAAGTGCCAAATGTATGAACACATTACATTTTTCTATTGACAAAAAACTATTTCGTGATATAATTTAAAGCTAAATTGAAGATTTAAAAGAAACTAAAAAAATGAGCTATTCTTTTAAATTATTGGATATTTTAGAAAATAGTTCGTTGAAAATTAATTTAAAAAGAGGGAGAAACGAAATGAAAAAATTTTTTATTGCAATATTAATAATAGGATTGATTTTTTTTAGCATGAACAATGGAACCGCCCAGGCGATCGTAGGATCGAACCTTTACGCTGGATTGCTAAAAAACATGGAAGGAGGTGATCCTTCTTCAAAAATGATTTTTGGCGTGATGGCCAAAAAAATAAGTGGAGACACTTACTTTATAGAAATTTTAGAAAAAACATCAACAGGGGTAATCATCAACACCGCGCCAGTTCAAATGGACATTCCGGATTGGAAAAATCTACTTGAACAATTCATGGGTTCCTGGGATATTGCTGCGATTTGGTATGTCGAGTCAACAGAACTTGCCACGAAAAAAAATCCGGTCCCTCCTTCCATTTCAATCGTTAATTTACATAGCGGCTTGAAAGAAGAGATGGGTCAGAACAGCACCGCTAAAAATGTTAACGGTGTATTCGCTTACTGCGGTCCCTACTCTACCGGAGGAAAGTTGGATGAATATAAAATCATCCAATTCCAGAAAGGACCGACCGGAGACGTTATGAGCAGCTCATTTTTCTTAGGAGATTGGTCAAAAATTCAGACGACTTTAAGTCTCTCTGAAAATTTGGAAATTGCCCTTTTAATGACAACTCCAATAACGCCAGCGCCACCTGCTCCACCACCGCCAACCGTCATCAATCCAGATTGGCTTTCTGGCTCAACGAACAATCCCTGGGAAGCTAAATGGGATTGGGCAACAGTTCCTGCTGATGCTTTTGCCGTTGAAGTTCCTATTTCAACAACAGGAACAGTAAGTAAATGGAAATTGGTAAAGCGAATTGGGGGACAAATTATTCCCCAATATGAAGTTCCGGCAATTTATAAGCCGGCTAATTCTCAGGAGCTGAAAGATCAATTCCAGCTCAACTCTGCCACTTCTCAGGGGAAATTTGTTATTTTAGGAAAATTTAATGATAAAGAAATTTGGATCTATCAACAATAGATCCAGATAAGATAAAAACCGGTTAATCACAACTAAAGATTAACCGGTTTTTAATATTCAAAAATTCTATAAAAAACTAAAAATATTTACGCCTACTACATAATTAGAAAAAAACATCATCGCATATTGGACTATTACACTAAAAACTCCGGAAAATAAATAGAGGAATAAAAGCAAAAAAACAAAGCCGTATTGCTCCAATAATTGTTTAGTGTGTTCTGAGATAGGCAAAAAAGTAAATAATAACTTAGAACCATCCAAAGGAGGAATCGGTAATAAATTAAAAATCATTAGCAAAATATTGATCTGAATAAATAGCGCTAAAACAATAAAAATAAAAGCTGAAGAACTGACTCCCATCACTAAAAATAATCTCATTAAAATTCCAGCGAATAAAGCCAATAATAGATTAGACAAAGGTCCTGCCACTCCCACTAAAGCTGGTCCATATTTTTGATCTCTAAGGTTATAAGGATTATAAGGAACTGGCTTAGCCCAACCAAAAATAATTCCCACTCCCGAAATAATCAAGAAGAGGGGGACAATAAAAGAACCCCAGGGATCTAGATGTTTTAACGGATTCAAAGTTAATCTTCCCGCTTGTTGAGCAGTCCAATCTCCTTGCCACAAAGCCGCCAATCCATGAGCAATTTCGTGAATCATTATTGAAAAAATCAAAACTGCAATTAAAACTACTATTAATGTTAAGTTCATTGTTCTGGCTTAAATTATTGACATAATTGAATAAAATTGATATTATCTTTAAGTATCAAAGAAAAACCTCAATTTATTTTAGAATACTTTTCATAAAATTTCAACTAAATACTATGGCTCGATGTCAAATCTGCAATAAAAAAGCTCAAACTGGAAACAAGAGATCTCATTCCAATGTTGCTACTAAAAGAAAATTTAAAGTCAACATTCAAACCAAAAAAATTGATGGAAAAAAGCAGAAAATTTGTACCGCTTGTATAAGAACAATCAACAAAGTTAAATAATTTAAAGCCCTCCGGGGCTTTTTTTATTTAACTTTGAAATTCCAAAGTTCAAATTATTCCAAATCAATTTCAAAAACTAAAATCCAAATATCCGCCCAGAGGGCGGTTTTTGGCAATTTGACATTAGGATTTGATTTGAGCAATTTGAAATAATTTGGATTTTGAAATAATTTATTAAGCTATTCTTTATTTATCTCACTTTCCAAATCTCCCTTTATTTCTTCAAACTTATTCTTCGCTTTTTTTAATTGCCCATGGCAATTTTTTATTATCTTTGAACCTTCTTCGAATAAAGTTAGACTTTCTTCCAGTCCAACTTGTTGTCCTTCTAATTTATTAATAATTTTTTCTAATTTTTGAAAATCATCTTGAATGGTTTTTTGAGTCATTGTTTTTAATTATTTTTTAGACAGTTTCTCAGTTTCTAGTTTCTACTCTTTTTTTAATACCTTCCCAATCTATTTCTTCCGATTCTTCATCAAAATATTCTCTCAGTATTTGCTCAGTAGCGGGAGTAGCCCAATCATGTCCCTCTCCTCCTGATTCTACCAAAACAACGATTGCAATTTCGGGATTATCGAAGGGAGCAAAAGCCGTAAACCAAGAATGAGTTTTATCTTGAACTCCAAATTGGGCAGTTCCTGTTTTCCCGGCTACTTCAACTTTCATATCATTTAAACTTGCGCCAGAACCACTTACTATTGTTTCTCTCATAGCAGTTTTAACTTTCTTAAAATTATCTTTCGAAATAAAATTGCTTCTAATTATTTCGGCTTCAATTTTTCGCTCTTGCCCATTAGGATCAACTATCTTGTCAACTATTTCGGGTCGATATAAAATTCCTTCATTAGCAATTACCGCCGTGGCGGCTGCCATTTGCAAAGGAGTAACCGCACTATATCCCTGACCAATTGCCATATGATAACTATCTCCAATATACCATTTTTCACCAATCTCTTTGAACTTCCATTCCGCGTCAGGAATTGTTCCTGTCATTTCTGACGGTATATCAATTCCCAAAATGTTTCCTAACCCAAAATATTTAGAATATTTACTCATCTTATCAGCTCCCAAACCATTCACATTATCCCAACCACCACCCACAGCATAAAAATAAATATTGCAACTTTCGGCAATGGCCTTATTTAAGTTCGTTAATCCATGAGTTTTCCAATCTCTAAAAGACCAAGCTCCCACAGAAATAACTCCCGGACAATTTAAAGTAGTGTCCGAATTGATTACGCCTTCCTCTAACCCCATAGCCGCTAAGAGTGGTTTATAAATTGATCCTGGCGGATATTCTCCGCTAATAGCTCTGTTCAACATTGGTTTTAGAGGATCCTCTAAAATTTCCTGATATTTTTCAGTACTAATCCCATTGGCAAACAAATTATTATCATAACTTGGCAAAGAATTCAAAGCCAAAATCGAACCATCTCGAGGATCAACCGCCACCATAGCAGCTCCCTTGGCTTCTTTGTTAAACTCTAATATAGACTTCAAAACTTCAAAACTTTTTTCTTGAAGTCCGGAGTCAATATTTAAAACTAATTTACTTCCACTAACAGGAGGTTTTATTCCCAACTCTTCTTTAATACTACCGTTAGAATCGACCTCCATTCTTAATTTACCATGCTGACCTTTGAGCCATTTCTCATAAGTATATTCCAATCCATTTTTTCCAATATAATCAGTTATCGAATAATCAGCCATAATTGCCAATTCTTCTTCGGTTATTTTTCCCGCATAACCTAAAATAAATGAGAAAGCTTCTCCTTTTTCATATTTCCTCCGAGCCGTTTTTTCTAAATAAATTCCTGGAAAACTCTGTAATTTTTCTATTAAAATTAAAGCTTTTTCATAATCAAGTCCTTCTTTAATTAAATATTTTTTCTGATTTTTTAAACCGACTCTCTCAACTGTAGTTTCTATAGTAGACTCATCCAATCCACATTCCTCAGCTAAATCAGCATACATTTTTTTTCTATCCTGATAACTTTCAGGCAATTCGCTGTAAATAAAGACAATGTCAAAACTGGGAATATTACTAGCTAAAATTTTGCCAGCGTTGTCAACAATCAAACCTCGTGGAGCTCTAACTTCGACATCTCGAATTCGATTATTTTCAGCAATCATTTGATAATAACCTCCCCTTAAAATTTGCAAATAAAAAACTCTTCCGACGATTATCAACAGAACAATATTTAAAGCAAACCAAAAAATGAAGAGATTAGATTTAATAATATTTTTTTGGTTATTAAGATCTTCACTTTGACCAGCGATAGAAGAAAACGCGATTGGATTTTCAATCTCCGTTCCTGATTTAAATTTTTTCTTTCTAGCCATAATTATTTATCACTAAGAAATTTTTTATAAATGATAGTCACCGAAACTCCAATTAAAACAAAAATTATTGTTTCTTCAAAATATTTAACTGATAAAAAAAATCTGGATTCACCTTCGTTGATTTTCTGCAACAAATTCCACAATGTTAGCAACACGCTATAAGATAAATCCCAAGCAACCTTAATTAAAAACCAAAATAGAATTTCAATTAAAATATTGTATTCTTTATTTAAAATAATATTTCTAAAAAACCAAATAAACGAACCAATCAAGACAAAAAGGATTAGATTGAATCCAAAAAATTCAATTGAAAAAATTTCGAAAATAAAACCAACCAATAGAAACCAACCAATATTTTCCATTAAAGTTTTCCGAATACCCAAAACCGTAACTATAATTAAAATTAAGTTAGGAATTTGAATATTCCAACTCAACATTGGTAAAAAAGAAAATTGGATCAGAAAAGCTAAGAATACTAGAAATAAATAGATTTTTTTCATCTGGTACTTTTAATAATCCAAACCATTCTCAAATTCTTAAATTGAGCAGGAAGATCCAGGGAAGCTTTTTGAAAAAGTTGATCTACTGTCATGCTCACATCTTTTACATAACCGATCAAAAGTCCTCTGGGATAAGCCCCTCCCAAACCAGAAGTAATTACCGTTTGCCCCATTTTAATTTCTGCTACTTGAGGAATCATGTCCATAGTAGCCGAGGTTCCATATTCCCCCTGAACAATTCCTTTAATCTCATTTTCTTGAATTTCAGCATTAATTTTATTATTTCGATCCAAAACCAATATTGCTTCAGAGCTAAAACTATAAACTTTTTTAATTTTTCCAATTAAAATTCCTTCTCCAATTACCACTGGCATCCCTTCTTCAATTCCATTTTTAGAACCTTTATCTAAATAAATAATCTGTCGATCTTTTGAAAGAGTCTTGCCTAAAATTAAGCTAGCCTCAGTATCGAAATCAGTCCGAACTGCTAATTCTATCTGTTCTCTTAAAACTTTATTTTCATTTTCAATTTCCTTTAATTGAGTCAAATTAAATTTTAATTTTAGATTTTCATTAAAAAGTTTCTCATTTTCATTTTTCAATTCACCGATACTGGAAATAAAATTAATTTTCTCATTAAACCAAAAACCAGTTCCGGAAAAAATTTTAGTAAAAGGTTTTGAAATAGTATTGAAAAATGATTGAAAAGGTTTATCTGTTTTGGAGTTAAAAAATAAAATTAGCGAAATTACTAATAAACCTATCGCCAACCAATTATTTATTTTCTTATTTTTATTCATGGAGTTAAATTAGTTTCTATCGTAATGATTTTCCATCGGGTATATCCACTAAAACTTCTTTCAAACTTTCTAGATCTTCCAAAACGATTCCTGTTCCCCGAACCACCGCCGTCAAAGGATCATCCATCCTATGAACTGGCATTTCAGTATACTCTGCTACCAATTTGTCTAAACCTCTAATCAAAGTTCCTCCACCCGCCAATATAATTCCTCGACTCATAATATCTCCCACTAATTCCGGAGGAGTTTCTTCAATAGTAGCTTTAATAGCATTCACAATTAATTTGATAGACCTAGATAGCGCTTCTCTAGTTTGAGAACTGGTAATTTGGACTTCTTTGGGTAATCCGCTGATTAAATCTCTTCCTCGCATCACCATTTTTAATTCCTTATCTTCAACGTGAGAACTCCCAACGGCGATTTTTACATTTTCAGCCGTTCTTTCTCCAATTAATAAATTAGCCTCATCTCGAGCAAAACGCATAATATCTTCGTTCATTCCATCCCCCGCTACCCGCAAACTTCGACAAGATACTACTCCACCTAAAGAAATTACTGCAATTTCAGTCGTGCCTCCTCCAATATCAACAATCATATTTCCAGCCGCTTCTTGCACTGGAATTCGAGCTCCAATGGCCGCAGCCATCGGCTCATCAATTAAATAAACTTCTCGAGCACCAGCATTAGTGGCCGCATCAATCACGGCCCGTCTTTCTACTTCGGTTACTCCTGAAGGAATTCCAATTACTACTCTTGGCCGCGGCAAAAAGGTAAACGAATCTTGATGAACTCTGTCAATAAAATATTTCAACATTTGCTCAGTAGTTTCAAAATCTGAAATTACTCCGTCCACCAAAGGTCGAGATGCCACAATATGAGAAGGAGTTTTTCCTACCATATTTTTGGCTTTTTTCCCGATAGCCAAAATCTGTCCAGTGTTCTTATTAACAGCCACCACTGAAGGCTCGTTAATAACAATTCCTTTATCCTTAACATAAACCAAAGTATTAGCAGTTCCCAAATCAATTCCAATATCTTTGGATATTTTTCCTAAAAGCCTATTAAGCATAAAATTAAATCTCTTAAATATTTTTTAGATTTTCCACAATAATAAAACTATCCGCAAAAACGCTTTCAATTTCAAAGCTCAAATTATTCCAAATTACTCAAATCAAACTCAAATGACAAATTTCA
The DNA here is from genome assembly GCA_964458715.1 of uncultured Bdellovibrionales bacterium. Lineage (GTDB taxonomy): Bacteria > Patescibacteriota > Minisyncoccia > Moranbacterales > DUUL01 > UBA2773. The sequence goes on along the minus strand of CAYWJP010000021.1, from coordinate 5,551 downwards.
AAATCTAAGACTTTTCGATATTCAGATTTTGGATTTGATTTGAAATAATTTGGAATAATTTTGATTTTGGAATAATTTTTAAAAAATTAGAATATCCTCTTCTCTTCTAATTTTTTCAATAATTCTTCCTCACTCAAAAAATCCACTTCTTCCTCACTTCTTTTTTTAACTTCTAATTTTCCTTTCTCCAAAGTCTTGCTACTGATAACCACTCGATAAGGGCAACCAATTAAATCAGCTTCCGCAAATTTATTTCCAGGAGAAATGTCTCGATCATCAAACAAAACTTCAACCCCAACGGCTTGTAATTTTTCATAAATTTTTTGGGCTTTCTCATTTTCTCCAATTGAAATCAAATGAACCTTGAAAGGTGCAACCGCTTCTGGCCAAATAATTCCTCGCTCATCGTGAAGTTTTTCTACAATCGCCGCCATCGTTCGCCCCAATCCAATTCCGTAACAACCCATGTAATATTTTTCTTTCTTGCCATCTTGAGCAGTAAATTCCGCCCCTTTCATTAGATCAGTATAATGACGCCCTAACTGAAAAATATTTCCCACCTCAATTCCCTTTTTCTCTTCCAATTTTCCATGCTCTTTGGTTTCAGCTCCTTCGAAAGCCATAGCAACATCCACCAACATTTCACATTCAAAATCTCGCCCATAATTAACATTAAGCGTATCAGTCTCATCTTCTTTCTGGCCTCCTACAAAATTCTTAATAGTAGTCAAAGATAAATCTCCAATATATCGACCCTTATCATGACCCCAGGAATGAACATAACCGTGCTTAGTTCCCAATTCTTTCAAATCATCTTCCGTAGCTTCATTTAATTGACCAACGGCCTGCAAAACTTTTTCCAATTTAGTTTTATTGACCTCTAGATCACCTCGAATAACTACTACGATAATTTCTTTATTGGTAACATTTCGATAGACTACATTTTTCAAAAACCTAGCTTTGGGCAATTTATAATTTTTAATATTATCTTCCATGGTTTTAACCCACTCCGGTTGATCTACCACTTCCATTGGTTTTTCTGCTTCATCAAAATTGATTAAAGCTCTTTCAAATTCAGCCACATCTTCGTGAGCAATATATTTTCCATCCTCCGAAACAAAATAGCGTCCTTCGCCAATTTCTGATTCAACCTGAAATTCATGGCAATATTCTCCTCCGATATAACCATTATCAGCCAGCACAATATCAGTTTTCAAACCCATTTTTTTATAAATTCGAGTATAAGCCTCTTCCATTTCTTTATAAGTTTTCTTGAAACTCTCTTCGTCTTTATCAAAAGAATAAGCATCTTTCATAATAAATTCTCGCACTCGCAAAAGTCCACCTCGTGCTCGTAATTCATCTCTAAACTTAGTTGAAAATTGATAAATATTAAAAGGTAAATCTCGATAAGAAATTTCCATTCCTCTCACTAAATCTACCATCATCTCCTCAGCCGTTCCTCCTAAAGCGAAACTTCCTCCTCTTCGATCTTTGACTTTCATTAATTCAAATCCAGTTGTAGAAGTTCGATTAGTTTCTTGCCAAAGCTCTAAAGGATGCAAAACTGGAGTAATCAATTCCTGCGCACCACTATTATCCATCTCTTTTTTAATAATGCTTTTTATTTTTTCATGCACTCTCCAGCCCAATGGCAAAAAATAGTATCTTCCGGCAGTAGATTCAGCAATATAACCACCTCTAATTAAAAGCCTATGACTTTCTGTCTTGATCTGCGAAGAAACATTTTTCAAAGCCTTTCCAAATAATTTCGATTGCAACATGAAAATTAATTTACTTTTTAGTAATTTATCTAATCCTAACGCATATTAGAGGCAATGTCAAAGTGAAAAAAGAGACCTGATATTTAGTATTTAGTACCTAGCATTTAAATATTCAATACGCATTCTAGCAGCCAATTTAATGTACACGATGATATACATTTTAGCGACTTCTATAGAAACCACTATTTTAAAAGTAAAAACTCCAAACCTCTTTCTTTAAAATCTACCTTCGAACTTCATCTTAATGCTTAAATATAATATATTTGATATTTTTAATAAAAACCTTTGACAAAGATCTTTTTTTAAGCTATTCTAGTTTCATTAATACATTATTAAACGTCCCATTAGACTTCATCGCTTAAACTTTCAGTTTAAGACTAATGATGTCGAATTCCACCTTTGGTTTGATTACTAAAAATCTCCGAGGTGGTATTGTCGTTGTAAAAATGTTATAATTTAACTAATTAAACTGAATCGTTATGATTTATGAAATCAATTTTCTGGTTTTGCAATCAAAAACTGCTGAATTAGAAAAAATCAGAAAAGAGTCAAAGGAATTTATTGAATCTTATGGAGCTAAGATCGTTGAAGAAAAAGAATATTTGAAACGAAAATTGGCTTATGAAATTAAACACGAAAACTACGGATTTTTCACCGTTTTACGATTCGAATTCAAAGGAGCCAAAAATCTAGATGAATTGAAAGTTAAGCTTAATCAAACTTCCGATATCGCTCGATACATTATCGTTCAAGCTGAAGGTCTGGCTTCTCTTAAAGAACAAGATGCCAAGGAATTAGAAAAAGTTCAAGGCGAAAAAGACTCCATTAAATCAGAGGATGTTGAAAAAGTTTTAATTGAACAAAGAAAGGCCGAGGCCGCTAAAAAGGAAGTTAAAATTGAGAGAAAAGAAAATTTATCAACTGAAGAGGCTGAAACAGTAGCAGCTAAGGAAATTGAAATCAAAGAAGAAGAAAATTTATCCACCGAAGAGGTGGAAGAAAAAATCGTCGAAAAGACGAAACCTAAGAAAAAAGTAGTAGCCAAGAAAAAGAATTTATCCACCGAAGAGGTGGAAGCAGTTGTTAAGAAAAAAGAGGTTGAAGAAATAATTGAAGAAGATGACAAGGAAGCTGAAGAAAAAGAAGCTGGCGAAGAAGTTTCCTTGGATGAATTAGACAAGAAGTTAGATGAAATTTTAAATAGTTAACAATAATTACATGTTTAGCGCATTTCTTCGTCAAGCTCTCCGCGACTCACTCCATGTATCGCTCAATACACTCCGTTGCGTTGCTTGAGCTCTCCTCGAACTGCATCTAAACAAGAAATTATTAATAAATATTAAAAAAATAAAATGGATTTAAACAAAGTTATGATCATCGGTCGCTTAACCAACGATCCCCAAATGAGATCAACTCAAACTGGTCAAAATGTTACTTCTTTCAGTATTGCTACCAACCGACGTTGGAATAATAAAAGTACTGGACAACAACAAGAGGATGTTCAATTTCACAACATCGTCGCTTGGGGAAAAGTAGCTGAAATTTGTTCTCAATATTTAAAAAAAGGAGCTCGGATTTATGCCGAAGGACGACTTCAGACTCAATCTTGGGATGATGCCAAAACTGGAGAGAAAAAATACCGAACTGAAATCAATCTTGAAAATATGATTATGTTGGATTCTAAGGGACAAAACACTGGAGGAGGAAATAATAACTTTCAACAACAGCAACCAGCGGCTCCTCAGAATAATGCCGGATCACAGAATGTTGATATTCCAGCAGCCAATGAAATTCCGACAATTAATGTGGATGAGGATAAGAATGATGATATAAACATTGAAGACATCCCGTTTTAGGTTAAAACTTAACCATTTGGAACATTTCTTTGTCAAAGCTTCTGCGACTCGCTCCATGTATGTTTTTACACTCCGCTCGTTGCTCAGCTTTTCCTCAAACTGTCCTCAAATGTCTAAGTTTTGAATCTGTTATATGAGCTTAACCTTAGGATCGAATTTAAATATTTGAACTTATAGGTTATATAAGTCTCTACGAAAATTTACTTATTATTAATATTTACCCAAATGAAAATGATGATGAAAACCGATAACAGCAAAAAGGTTTGTTATTTTTGTTCTAACGATATAAAAACTATCGATTACAAAAGCGTTATTTTGTTACGAAAATATATCAACACCGTTGGAAAAATTTTACCAAGAAAAAAATCTGGTAATTGTTCCAAGCATCAAAGAATGGTGTCTCAGGCAATTAAGAGAGCTAGGATAGTAGCCCTTCTCCCCTTCGTCGCCAAATAAAACACCGACATTTAGCAGATTTTTTCGTTGAAATTTGCGCTTTGTCATTCCCGCGGAGGCGGGAATCCAGCCTACTCTCGTAAAAGCAGAGATTAAATTAAATACAAGTAAAGCCTGTCATTGTAGATTTTTTAAATTAAAAATTAATTCATTGTAAATTGTTGATTAAAACTGTTTTTTGTTTTTAAGGAAATCTTATTTATCTAAATTAAGAAACATTAATATTTAAATGCAGTTCGCGAAAGATTTGAGCACCGAGCGAAATGGACTTACCGGTCCTTTGAGCGAGTGGCGGAAATAGGGATTAAGTTCGAATGCAGTTTCGTAGTAAAATTTAAAATTTTTGAGATAAATTATTCAAACAATTTTTGAAGCACTGGCCATAGTCAATGTAAGAAAATTTTTGTATAATTTAGCCAAAAATTTTAGATTGAGTAGAAAGAGTATTTGAATTTAGTCCCAAGACAAAGAAATGCTTTAAATATTGATGTTTCGACACTACTATGATTGGAATTACAGGAATTAAAAAAGGCTCTAAAATCATCTATCAAAACGAACCCTTCGAAGTAATTTTTGAACAACACTCTAAAACTGGACGAGCTGGAGCAGTTTTACGAACTAAACTCAAAAATCTAATCACTGGAGCCGTTATTAATAAAACTTTTCAAGGCTCTGACAAAATTGAGCCGCTGGAAATAGAAAATCGCAAAGCTCAATTCCTTTATTCTGCTGACACGATTTACTATTTTATGGATAGTGAAAATTATGAACAATTCGAGCTAAATCAAGAAGTGATTGGTGAATCAGCCAAATTTTTGAAAGACGGTTATGAATTAGATGTTTTCTATTTTAAAGATCAACCAGTCAATATAAATTTGCCCATTAAAATGGCTTTTGAAGTAATTGATGCTCCACCTGGAATTAAAGGCAACACTGCTGATGGCGGAAGTAAACAAGTAATAATCGAGACTGGCGCCAAAATAAATACTCCTCTTTTCATCAAAACAGGAGACACCATTAATGTTAACACTGAAACTAGAGAATACGCTGGAAAATCCAATAAGTAAAATTAAATAATTAATCATAAAATTAATACTATGATTAAATCTATGATTAAATATTGAGAAGATTTGAAAAAATTAATTATTGTTATAAACAAAAACCACTTTTAAATTAGTGGTTTTTGTTTGAAATTTTAATTTTGTAATTTGTTAACCTGTCTGCCGAAAGACAGACTTTTGACTTTACAAAATTTAAACTTTATAAATTTTCTAACTTTATTTACCCTGTTAAATAATTTAATCTTATATTAGGCAAAGCCTATTTAACTGGGTAAAAAATTAAAAATTTATTTATTATTAATTATTAATTGTTAATTATTAATTGTTGTTATTGATACTGATACCTCACAATCACTATTCCTGAGCCGCCGGCGGCTGATGAAGTACCAGTATT
>CAYWJP010000020.1:0-12750 GCA_964458715.1 uncultured Bdellovibrionales bacterium | reverse complement strand
GAAAACCCTGTTTTTATTTTAAAAAATAAATTTCGAAATAAAATAATAAAAAATTTGCTTTCCCTCTTAAAAAATGTTAGTGTTGATTTAAATAAGTATAAAATAAAAAATGCCAATAAAAAAAACAAAAAGGATATTTTATTTAGGAACAGTGTTATTATTACTACCTAGTATTTTCTTTTTTTCCGGTTGTTTAAAAGAAAAAAAAATACCCTATCAACTTAATTTAGAGGTTTGGGGTATTTTTGATGACTCTGATGTTTTTTATGAAATTAATAAACAATACAAAGATCTTAATCCTCAAATTAAAGAGATTAAATATCGAAAAATTTCCGGCGATATCGCTAGTTACGAAGATGAATTAACCGATGCTATTGCTAGCGGAAATGGTCCAGATATTTTATTTTTTGGAAATAATTGGCTATCAGAACATAAAAGCAAAACAGTGCCAATGCCTGACTCCGAAAAATATATAGATTCTTTCAAAAGTAATTTCGTCGATGTAGCTAAAGACGATTTTGTAGAAGACAACCAAATTTATGCTATGCCTCTTTATTGCGACACTTTAGCGCTATTTTATAATAAAGATTTATTTAATCAATCTGGATTAACTTCTCCACCAGAAACTTGGACGGAACTTATAGATTATGTAGATTATCTAACTCGACAAGATTCAAATGGAAATATTACTCAATCAGCCATTGCGCTAGGAAGATCAAAAAATCCTGGTGGAATCAACCGATCTTCAGATATCCTAACTCTTTTAATGATGCAAGCAGGAATCAATCTTTTTGACAAAACATCACAAAGAGCAACTTTTTCTAGCAACCAAAAATCGAGTGATGTTCTAGATTTTTATACTCAATTTGCTCTAGCAGGATCAAAGGCTTATACTTGGAATTCTACTATGGATTATTCTGTGGATAGTTTTCGATCAGGAAAAACCGCTATGATGATTAATTATTCCTATTGGAAGAATCAACTCAAAGATGATTCTCCCAAATTAAACTTTGATACTGCTTCAGTCCCTCAACAAGAACTAACTAATAAAATCAATTTTTCTAATTATTGGGGATTAGCAGTCGCTAAAAACAAGGAACTTCAACCGGTTGTCGCTAACCAACCAATTAGTTTTACCCAACAAGATCGAATCAACGAATCCTGGAAATATATCCAATATTTAACTACCAAGCCAATAGCGACTGAAACGAATGTTACATTAGGATTTGATCCAACTGAAAAATATTTGGAAAATACCAACAAACCAGCCGCCAGAAAAGATTTAATTAACAAACAAAAAGATAACCAGGACATCAATGAATTCGCTCTACAAGCACTAACTGCCAAATCCTGGTCTCAACCTAAAAACCTAGTAGTGGAAGAAATTTTTGTTGAGATGATTAACGATGTCGTCTCTGGAGCCAAAACTTCCTACGAAGCTTTACAATCAGCTGAAACTCGAATTAATAATCTTATCAAATAATAAAATGCAATCGTTTTTCGTTAGCAACTTAACTAAAATATTTTTTTTATTCTGTTTTTTATTTTTGACTCCTTTGATGGCTCAAGCTAGCACCTGCACTGATAATGGAGGAACCTGCGTAGAAAGCACTATTTGTAGCTCAGCAGACCTAGCCGCCTTTAACGATTGTGCAACAGGCGAGAGTTGTTGCAAGCCTAGCAGTATTACCTACGAAGAAGGTTCTACTGGAGGTTTTTTATCTTTTGAGGGTCACTTAGTTCCTTGCGGAAGAAGCACTGATGATTTAAATACTTCCGGCGAAGACGAAACGGAACCTTGCACTCTTTGTCATTTGTTTATTATGTTAAAGAGAATCTTTGACTTAATGCTTTCTTTAATTATAATAGTATCCATTTTACTTATAACTGTAGGGGGTGTTGTTTACATAGTTTCTGCTGGAAGCCCTAAATTAATCGGGATAGCTAAAAATATTATCACCAAAACTTTAATCGGCTTTGGCTTGATGTTAGTAGGTTGGATCTTGGTCTATACACTATTAGTATTCCTCTCCACACAAGATATGGTAGGAACTGGATCAGGAAGTTGGTTCGAGTTTACTTGCGAAACTACCAGCAGTTTTCAAACTCCATAATTTAAAAAAATGAAAAATAAATTTTTTATCACAATTATTTTTTTAATTTTACTAGTTTTCCAGTTTAATAATAAATGCTTGGCTGCTAGTTCTTTTGACTATGGCTACTCAAATCCCCTTTCTCATTACAGTATAACTAGTTTTTTAGAAACATTTTTAACTTCAATCCAAGGAATAGTGGGTTGGGTAGCAGTGATTTTTATTGTAATTGGAGGAGTAATGTATTTAACCGCTGGCGGCAAAGATAGTCAACTAACCTTAGCTAAAAATACTATAATTTCCGCCTTAATCGGTTTCTCTTTAGCAGTCGCAGGACCTTCTTTATTAAAAGAGATCAAAGATATACTAGGAGGAACAGGAACTACGTTAGACATTGATAACGCCAAAACAATTAAAGAAACTCTGGATGATATTTTGAGTTTTACCTTAACATTAGTTGGAATTTTAGCCTTAATAAGCTTTATTTATAGCGGATTTTCCTATTTAAGCTCAATGGGAAGCTCAGCTAATACCGATAAAGCTAAAAAAATAGCTTCATATTCCATTGTAGCCCTCGCTATTTCAGGTGGATCTTTGATTATCCTTCAAACAATCCTTAATTTTTTTAATTAAAATGATCAACCAAAAAAAAATATTACTCTTTGTTTTCTTTTTTTTAATTCTTCCGAGTATTACCTGGGCTTATACTGTTACTTTTACCAATCCCATCGATACTACTGGAACTATGACTATGGCATCTCTTTTTGAAGCCATTTTAGCTGGAATTTTAAACTTGATTGCCTCTTTAGGAGTTCTATTTATAGTAATCGGTGGAGTAATTTATTTAATGGCTTCTAGCTCTGGAAATGATGCCTTAGTGGGAACTGCTAAAAAAATCTGGACTGGATCTTTAATCGGGTTAGCCTTGGCCTTGGCTGGTCCAGGCTTTTTAAGACAAATAAAAGAAATTATTGGAACCACACCAACAGATCTTGATAGCGCACCTTCCTTAACCGTGCTTACCACTAACACTCTCACTTTTTTATTGTCAATAATTGGCATTCTTGCTATAATTAGTTTAGTATTAAATGGTATTTCCTATTTAACCAGTTTCGGAAATCCGACCAAAACTGAAAAAGCAAAAACTAACGTTGGTTATTCTCTGCTGGGAATTTTAATAGCCGGATCGGCTTTGGTCGTGGTTAAGCAAATTGCTTTGTTTTTTGAATAATATTAATTTTAAAAATAAAAAAATGACAAAAAAGAGAGAGGAGGTGGAAAAATGAAAAAAATAACAAAAAATGTTTTATCTTTTGCTTTGTTGGCAGTAGTCTTCGGTTTGCCACTAGCAGCCGGAGCTCAATTTTCGACCACTCAAGGACAAGCAGGAACTGGTCTTGCAACCACTTCTGTTTATTCCATAATCACCACAATTTTAAATTGGTTACTAATGCTAGTAACAGTTTTGGCTGTTGTAGGATTTGTAATTTCTGGTATTATGTTTGTAACCGCTGGAGGATCCGACCGAGGAGAAGACGCCAAAAAATGGTTAACTTATTCAATTATTGGTATTGTTGTTGCTTTGGTTGGCTACATTATAGTTGCCGTAATTAGTTCACTTCTTAGTGGAACTGTTCAAACCTAATTTTATTAAAAAATTATTCTCGAACATCCAATGTGTTCAGAAACAATTCTTTTAAATAAAAAGACAAGCTCATTGCTTGTTTTTTTATTTCAAAATGTTAAAATAAATTATATAGTTATAAAAGATTATTTAAAAAAATATTTCTATTGATAAAATAAAAATGCTAAAAATAAATAAAAAATATTATCTAATCGGTTTATTTTGGATAACTTACGGGCAAACTGCTCTGGCAGAATTTCAAGCACTTTCCTCAAAAGAAGCCGTGGTCGATATTCCAACTGCTAATACTTTAAATAATATTATCCATTTCACTGGTGTTGGTTTAGCTTTGAGTTTTGTTTTATTTATCTTACTACTAATCACTTCGGGAATTTATTTTATAACAGCCGGAGGCGATGAAGTAGTATTGGAAACTGCACACGGAATGTGGAGAATCGCCGTTTTTGGGCTTATTTCTACTTTGATAGGCTATATCGTAATAAACTTAATTAAATATTTTATCTAAATATATGATTAATTTCAAAAAAATAAATAGGATTATCTTTTCTGGACTTGCCCTGCTATTAATTCCATTAGCGACAATTCACGCTGATTGGGCGACTGGATTGTCAAATGCTGATAGTTTTGGTTTACCAAACGCTCTCGCCGAAACAATAATAACTAATTTTTTATTATGGATATTGACGATATTCACCGTTCTTGCTGTTTTGTCTTTTGTGGTAAATGGAATTATGTTTTTTACTGCTGGAGCCAACTCTGATAATGCCGAAAAAGCCAAAAAAATGGTAGTTTACTCAATATTGGGAATCGTAATTGGTCTTTCTGGCTATATCATAATCACTTTAATCGACGATATTTTAATGGGAACTATTTAATAACCTTTACTTAAAAAAAATGAAATCTATCTTTTTCTTGTTTTTAACCTTTTTGACATCTACTTCTATCGCACAAGCAACGGGTATCACGCTTCCAACTGGAACTGGATTACCAGAGCCAATAGATCCTAATGATCCCATCATACCCATTTTAATCAGTTTTACTAGTTGGTTATTGACTATCTTTTTAATTTTAGCCGTTCTCGCCTTTATTATTACTGGTTTAATGTATCTATTCTCAATGGGTGATGCTCGTAGCCAAAATCTAGAAAACGCTAAACAATATTTCAAATATTCAATTATAGCTGTGCTCACGGTAGGTGCCAGCTACATAATAATTGATAGTATTGATCTATTATTAACAGGCGCTCTCTAATTTTTCTAAGAAAATAATTAAATAGACGCAAAAAAGCCGCAGTAAAGATGTTTATCTAACCGCGGCTTTTTTTAATTTACTTTTTTAAGTTTCAAAGGATAATCGAATTTTTGATTACCCTGAGAAACTATTGAAATTTGAGACATCTTTTTTAATAAAAAATTTGTCCCTTTGGGGATCTTAACTACAGATCCCCATAAATCATAAGCTTTTTCGACCCCGAAATAAATCGAAGTCGCTGGGTCAGCTCTTTTTCCAGTTACTCTAATAATGAAGTCTTCTTCCACCACCACCGAATCCCAGGGTTGGAGCTCATAGAGATGGAGCAGAAATTTATCTGGAGAATTTTTGTGTTGATCTCTCAACACCAGCTGTTCGGGAGTCAAAATAACAACTCTCAAACTCTTTTTTACAACCGGAGGGAGCGTCTTGATAGCAACTCCCTTCCGAGAGCCTGTCGAAGTACTCCCACCTTTTTTCATGGTTTTATGCAAAGTAGTTATTGCCCGATCACCCACTCGAATAACCGGAACCCAAACTACCGGTCCATCGTATCGTCCATCAATTCCAACAAGCCTAAACTTAAAAAGCTTCAAACCGTTGGCGTCCTTTTTCTCTTCTTTAAGAAAAAGTCCTGTAGTTCTGTCAATATATTGCCATCTTTTATTCTTCTCAAAATAGCAATTTCCAGCCTTAATGATTTTTATCTTATTCGCGACTGTTTGTCGCGCTTTTGATATTCTAAAATCATCGAAAATCGACCCCGTCATATCCTCGCCCATAAAAGCGAAGATACCAGCTGAAATTAAAGTCAAAGCTAGAGCAGTTTTAAAAAATCCTGCCCCAGGAAACACTGGTACCCTAAATGTCCAGTCATTTCCAAAGAACTTCACTCTAAGCGCTGGAGTGGTCAATATAACCATCACCGACAAAAAACCAGTTGCAATTCCGAAATAACTATTTGAAACATGCCCTATTATAATTGAAATAACAACTACAATAAATGCATTGAGAGCTAAAATCGGATTTATAATACTTCCAAATAATCTAAACATTGTTAAATCTCCTTTTTACAAACTTTTAATTACAAAAAAAATAATTACAGATAACACCGCCATGATACCCCAAGACCACCAGAAGTTTCCCTTAACTCCGCTTTTAAAATTATCTTTAGCGGTTTTGATTTTACTTCCTGTTGACGAAAAAAACGCATTAATTTTATCTGAATCAACCAAAAGCTTCATCTTCCCATCTTCACCCATGACAACCTGCCAACCTTCTTTTAATCTACTTTTGATTGTTTTATGCATCAATTCTGAGGTAGCAATTTTAACTTTTTCCTCAAAATTTTTACCTCTGTCAATAGCAGAAAGAGTCTCTGCAGCAGGGCTTTTATTTTTTGAACCAAGCTTCCAATCTCTGTTCTTTTTGACCATAACAGCTTTAAACCACTCAACGCTAAAATTATTTTTTTTCATGTCTGCAAAAAATTCGTCAAATCTTATCCGAATTTTTGCTCTAATTTGAGGGTTTTTGGATATTTCACTAATTGCATTATCCATAATAGCCTCATCATTAGGACCAATATTGAAAACTTTACCAAAAAGCGTTTTGGTAGCCTGTTGCCCCATTTCGCTTTTTACAGCATTGCTTAGGTTTTCCATCGTAACGAAAGCGAAAGCAGTCTTACCCATGTTCTTTAAAGTTTCCTTTGTCTTTTTGACCATAACGGCCTCCTTTTTAAAAATTGTCAAAGGGCTAATCTTCATAATTAGTCCCAAAATTCTATCTTATTGAAGTTTAACTATAGCATACTTTTGCTAAATTGTCAATAGAATAGAACAAACCCTAAAATTCAATTTACATATCGCCAAAAACTGATTCGTTAAAAGCCTTAAAGCAACCCAGAAAAAGACACTAAAAGATATCCAGAAAATCTTCTTGGCCCTATTAAATAAGCTAAAAAACCTACTTTTACCAAAAAACAACTCGATACAAAAAACCTCAAATGGGTTTCATTCAAGGTTTTAGGTTTTCTTGTTTTTGGTTTTAGGAATTGCAAGTTTGAGTGCAGTTCACGAAAAATTTTAAATTATGAATGAGATGTATTTAAAGATACATTGAAAAATAATTTAAAATTTGACAAAGAAATGCGCCAAACATGCAATTCCTAAACAAGAGTAGAGATCTCTAATCTTAGGTCAACAGTTTTTGCTGTTTTGTTTGCTTCAAAATAATCCTTTAAATTCCTCCTGAGTATTCATCTTCCCCTCCTCATCTAATTAATTTAAAGGCTATTTTCGTTATTTAGTTGTAAAGGTTCTGATTAATGATTAATTTTTGTTTTCGTTTTCGACTTATTCTAAATAGATTATCTCTTATTTATTCTTTAGATAACCTGTTCGGAATAAGTCGAAATCAGATATTAAACTTATTCCCCAATAAAATTTCAAAAGAAATTTAATGAATTTTTGGTACAACGCCGTTAAAAAATTTTAGAAATGCCTTAGTATTGGTAAAAATTTTTGAACAAGTTGTGGCGAAAATTGGTGAATTTAATTGAAAGTTTATTGGGAAATAAGTTTACTACGTTGTGAAGTTTTCTGATATCGACTCCTTCTTGGGAATGACCCCAGTCTATTGTCACATTATTTTTACTTTAATTATTAAAATTACTTATATTTATTTCCGTCTATTTTCTATGTTTTTAATCTCAAGAAATTGTCTAGAATCTCACATCTGGCTAAAACGCTGAAATTATGAGCGAGAAACGAACTGGAAGTCAAAATGTATCGAGATACATTGAGGCTGAAGCGAAGTTTTGCAGCCATAATTTCAATGTTTTAGTAGATGAGTATTAATTTTTTCAATTATTTCACGTTGAGATCCTAGACAGTTTCTAGTAATCGCTCTTCTTCTCTTTCCAAAATCCAGATATTAAAGATAGTAATAATAAACAGACCCACAATCAACAACATAAACCCTTCTTGATTAAACCACAATCTAGCTTTATCTAGTAAATTATTGTTATTGTTTTGATTGGAGGTTAGCATCATTGCCACTTGGTTATCCTCAACTTTTTGATCCTCTTTTTCAATTAGATATTCCGCAAAATATTTATCAGGAACTTTATTAAAAATTGCCGCATCATCTTTGTCTATTGCTTTAATCAAAACATTCTCATTTTTAATATCAACTCCTTCAATAGAGATTAAATTAACATAAATATCATCTCTTAGATTTTCCAAAATATATTCCTCATTCCCAATAACCGCGGCTACTTCTTGTGGATCTCCTTGAACTTCAGCAGAAACTAACATCTCGTCTTCATCGTTACCTTGCCAAAAATGAATTGAACTCTGAGCAATTATTACTCCCTCCTCTTCAGAAATAGTCGGCTCTGGTAGTTTCTTGGTCTCTACGGGAATCGATTCATTATCAACTAAAGAATTTCCAAAAACCTGAACGGCAATCTGAGTTTCCTTGTCGCCAATAATCCCTCTTTTAACGGCCACTCCGATTTCCTCATACTTAGTAGACAAAATATTTTCTCGATGAGTTTCACTTTTCATCCAAGCAGTGTGAACAGAAGATGCGGTTTCAAAATCCATCCCCAAATTCTCTCCGGCATACTTATAGGAATAACCAGCTTTGTCAAACCAATGCCAAGGATCTACACCCTCCGGAGAAGTATGAGCAAAATAGTCATTGCCTAACATATCTTGAGCTTTTAAATTAGCCACTTCATTTAGAATATCACTCTCGACTAATTGCTCTAACCCCACCGCTACTCTCTCTTGGTTGACATAGTTAATAATCTGATTTTCAATTCCCTCCTCCTCAGCCTTAACTACACCAACTTCTAAAAACGACAATGCGACAATTGCTAGAAAAATTATTAAATTGTTTTTTACGTTTTTAGTTTTCATTTTCTTTTTAGATTACTTTCAAATAATTTTTGCTGGTAATCTTTTAATTTATTTTTTTGTTCTTATAGACAGATCCCAATTTTTGAGCAAATCACTTTTTATTTTTGTATTATTTATTGAAGTCGTTCCCTCCTGACTTCCATGTTTTTTGAGAAAAATAAAAAGTGCTTCACAAAAACTTGCGAACCACCTAAGTGACAAAAATATTTAACTTACACAAGTATTATATACCTAAAACCTCATCTTGTCAATGGATTATAATCCCTGTAAAAATCTATCCAATCAACTTCGACCTAAAATTTCACCTTCGAGTCGATTAAAGATTTTGAGCTAATAATTTTTGTATCCATGCTTTTTAAACCCGTCTTTGGCCTTTTTAATAAACTTTCCAAATCGACGATTCTTTTCTTTTTTCTGAACTTGAGTTGAATCATAATATTCAGTCTCTTTTTTCAAACTAATATAATTAGAGTACTTGCCTTTGTCTAATTTTCTCGTTTCTAAAGCCTCTAAAACTTTGCAACCAGGTTCATGAATGTGAGTGCAATCAGCGAACTTACATTCTTGGGCTAAAACAGTTATCTCATCAAATAGATTCTCTATTCCAGAATTTTCATCCGTTAATCCAACTTCTCGAACTCCTGGATTATCAATCACAATTCCACCATTTTCCAAAAAATACATTTCTCGACTGGTAGTAACATGTTTTCCTCGACCAGAAGATTGTCCAATTTCTTCAGTTTTTAAATTCGTTTTCTCAAGCAATTTATTTATCAAAGAAGATTTCCCCACTCCCGATGAACCCAGAAAACAATAAGTCTTTTCTTTTTTTATATAGTTTCTAAGTGTAACAATTCCAGCTAAAGTCTTGGTGCTAGTTGGAATAATATCAACATTTCCAAATCTTGCTTTTATTTGAGATATCATTTGCTCCAATTCTTCTTCAGAAATTAAATCTATTTTGTTTAAAACAATTGCAGTTTCCGTCTCTCCTTCACTAGCAATAGAAAAATATCTCTCGAATCGATTCAAGCTAAAATCCCGACCAACAGCTTCAACTACCAAAGCTACATCGATGTTAGTAGCAATAAGTTGAACCTCGTCTTTATTATTATGTTTTCTTTTCATCACTGTTTTTCTTGGCAATACGCTCTCAATCACCGCTTGCTTATTTTCTAATTCAGTAATTGCAACCCAATCGCCAACCGCTGGATAATCCTCTCTCGAAGTGGCATTAAACATCTTTTTTCCTCTTATTTTTGCCAAATATTCTTGCGTTTTATTTTTAACCGTATAAGATCCTTTCTGCTGAGCCGTCACTCTAGCCACTGCAAAATTAGTCAAATCGAGCTTCTTTCGATTCGCTTCAAAAAATTCATCATAACCTAGATCTTTATTATCTTTCATGTTAGTTATTTTAACACAAAAAAACAACTCTTTCGAGTTATTTACATCCAGCACTAACTTGAGCGGATTAGTTCATACGGTTGGAATTGGTTTTGTGAAAAAAAACTCGCGAACTAATTTTCAAAAATAAATTTAATATATGAAGCTTCAAGCTCAACCATTTTTAAATCGCAAGCCACTTATTTATAAAACAAGACAAGCCCCGTTCAAAATAATAAAATGGGACTTATCATTCTGATAAAGTCCCATTTTAAATACCTTTTTAAACTTTTAGGTTTATTTTTAATTTACACCCTTTCTCCTCAAAAGCCTTGACTAGTAAAGCAATGTTTTCATCTGAAGTCATTGGAGTTCTGACTGCAGTAACAACAAGCAATCTTGGCCATTGTTTCTCCATTGATATTAAACGCATTGATTCTTCCTTGTCATTTTTAAATTCTTCCACGCCAAGAAAGTCCTTAATAATGTAATAAAGAACATTTTCAATAGGCATAAAACAACCTCCTCCTCTCACACACATTTTTCTATTAGATGAAAGCCAAATCCCAAATTCCTCACATGTCCGCAAAAAGAACTTTCCGTTAAACTTTCCTTCTCCTTGATTAAGTCCACAACAAATACAAAAACTTTCCTTATTGAAGTAATTATTGATCACTTCCGTAAAATTAACTATTTTAACTGCCGTATCTTCAGCTCCCTCTTCAACAGAGAAATGAGGCCGCTCAAATTCACTAATAAATTTAAAAATACGTTTTGCTATATACTCACTTTGAGCAAACTTTTTCCAATCTGCAACCTTAAAACCAACTTTTCTTCCCGTGGTTACCACATCACCCATAACTCCAAATTCTTTTTCGTTGTTTTCCATTGCACTTTCTCCTTGTTTTTTAAGGTACTTAAAATCAATTATTATAGACATTATCTTTACGGCTTCTTCACCGTAACAGCGTATATTAGCATAATATTAAATTATTGTCAATAGTAACATGACAACAATAATTGACTTTACTTTCTCTTAAAATAGGGATATTATTTAGACATGTCAGAAAATATTGACGAAATTAAAAAAAATGATTTAATCAAAGGGTTAAATCAACTAGGCATATCCAAAAAAGAAGCAGTGGTCTACATTGCGCTTTTACGCTTGGGAGAAGTGGGAAGTTCAAAAATTGAATACGATTCAGGTCTACACCGACAGTTTATATATAATGCTCTCTATTCTCTGGAGAAAAAGGGATTAATTAAACATATTATTTTTAATGGCCGAAAAAAATGGTCAGCTCAACCCCCAAGAAGAATTCAAGGTTTAATAGATGAAAAAAGACGAATAGCTGAAAATTTAGTGGACAAAATGGATCTACTTTTTAAAAAGGGCGAGGAACAAAATTTTGAGCTATTCAAGGGAGATCAAGCCTTTATCAATCATCAATTTCAAATAATACTTGACGCAGAAGAAGGCGAAACGCTGTCAATTCTACAAGGAACTTGGAATAAATTTTTTGAGGTAATGGGAAAAGAAATAGATAGATATGAAAAATTGAGAATTTCTAAAAAAATATCTATTCATTATATTGGCTCAGACGAGCATATAGAAGAACTCATAAAAACCAAATTAGATCGTAAATTATTTGATTATCGTGTGATAAAAGGCCTTTCTGAAGGATCTATGGATACAAGTATTTGGAAAAATGGAATTGCCATAAACTTGTTTGGTCAACCAGTTATCTCTTTTGTGCTTAAAAATCCTGAGGTAGCAAAAGGACAACAAGAATTTTTTGATTCGTTATGGAAAATGGGAATAAAATAAAAAACAGCTCTTTGGAACTGCTTCTTTTGTTTTCTACAAACACTTTCTTCAAAATCTGAGCGGGTAACGGGAATCGGCGTCAAGTTGCCGATTCTTCCTTCGTCTTCGACTCGCAATCATCAGGCACTTCCTGCCCGGACTCGGCCACTCTCTATAATTCCTCGCCAGCTCGGAATCCTAGGCCTCCGTCTTTCGATTCCCGTTACTCCGCTAAAATCCAAAAACCCAGGACGAGCCTGGGTTTTTTGGATTTTTGAGCGGGTAACGGGAATCGAACCCGTGTCACTAGATTGGCAACCTAGAGTAATAGCCATTATACTATACCCGCTAAAAAGAATCGGGCTTAAAACATAAAAGTCTTAAACCTGGACTCTTCCCTGTAATTGTATGCCATTTTTTATGAATTTGAAATGATGTCGTTTTCGTTACGAAAGTTATAAATTTTAGAGCAAATTTTCAAAAAATTTCGACACCTATATTCATAGGTTGAGAAATTTTGCAGTAAATTTGACTAAAATTTAAAACTTGCAGTAGAAATAAGTACATCATTTCAAATTCACGCAGTGCCGAGGGTGAGAATTGAACTCACGACACGAGGATTTTCAGTCCTCTGCTCTA
>CAYWJP010000019.1:0-12864 GCA_964458715.1 uncultured Bdellovibrionales bacterium | reverse complement strand
TTAGTTCTTTTTTGTTCATGTTGTCACCTCCCTGCTATTGTTCATTTTATTTTAGGGAACTATCCCCGAATATCTTTTTTGTTACAAAAACTTATTCGAGAATAGTCCCTTTTTTTAATTTTTATCGACCCTTTTTCTTTTCTGAATTCTTCTGCCACGAAGATTTATTCAATTGATAGTCTCATTCTAATACACTTTCTAGAAACAATGCAAGGTTTTGTGCTTATTTAACCGCTTTTGAAATTTTTTAAGCTAACTTTGACTTTTTAAAAATCCCTGTATTTTGGCTTTATCTAGCGTATTCTACGGATCTAACCTCTCGCAAGACATTAACTTTAATTTCTCCAGGATATTTCAAATCATCTTCAATTTTAGTAGCAATTTGCTTAGTCAATTTTAACGCTTTTAAATCATCTACTTTTTTGGGATTAACAAAAACTCGAATTTCTCGTCCAGCTTGAATGGCATAGCATTTTTCAATTTCACTAAATGACATCACTAAACTTTCTAATTCCTCTAGCCTTTTCAGATATTTTTCTAAAGTATCCTTTCGAGCCCCTGGCCTAGAAGCACTCAAGGCATCAGCTGCTGCCACCAACAACCCAATTCCATCTTTAAACGGGTAGTCCTCATGATGTGATCTCATCGCCTCTATGACCTCCTCTGGTTGATTAAACTTCTTTAAAATATTAATTCCTAATTCCACGTGAGTTCCTTTAATTTCATGATCAACTGCTTTGCCAATATCATGAAATAATCCAGCCTTTTTGGCTAAATTAACATCCAAACCCATTTCACCTGCTAAGGCGCCCGCTAAATGAGCTACTTCCAAAGAATGCAACAATACATTTTGCCCATAACTAGTTCGATATCGTAATTTACCCAAAAGATGAGTTAAACTAGAATCAACTCCGGTTAAACCAACATCATAAACTGCAGCTTCTCCGGCCTCTTTGATCTTTTTATTAATTTCCTTCTTGGCAATTTCCACTGCTTCTTCAATTTTAGTTGGATGAATTCGTCCATCTTTAATTAAAGCGTTAATAGCATTTTTAGCGATTTCTCGTCGCATCGGATCAAAACTAGAAATAACAATCACTTCTGGAGTATCATCCACAATAATTTCAGCCCCAATTAAATTTTCTAGAGTTTTAATGTTTCGCCCTTCTCTTCCAATTATTCGACCCTTAACTTCATCGCTAGGAATACTAAGAGTTGTGGCTGTAGTATCCACTACGTGAGATCCGGCATACCTCTGCATAACCTCAGTCATAATATTCTTGGCTTCTTCTTCTATTTGATCTTTTTTACTTTTTTCTAATTCTGAAATAGCTTTGACTAATTCATCCTTGTTTTCTTTTTCAACAATCTTAAGTAATTCTTTTTTAGCATCCTCTTTTTTCATTTTAGAAATCTTTTCTAATTCTTTTTCGCGTTGTTCCTTGATTTCTAAAATGCCTTCTCTAATTTTTGCAACTTCTTGTGCTTTTTGTTTAATATGATTTTTTTCTTTTTCAACTTGAGAACGTTGATTTTCTAAATTCCTTTCTTTGTCATTAAGCCTTTGATCTGCTTGCCTTAACTCTTCTCTTCTTTTTATTTCTTCTTTTTTGACTTCCTCTAGCCCTTTAACAGCCTTATCCTTAGCATCTAAAAGCAATTCTCTAGCCTTTACTTTCGCTTCCTCTAACTGTTTTTCAACTTTAGACTCAGCCGTATCAAGTTGATAACGTGCATAAAATTTTCTAGCCACAAAGCCAGTTCCAGAACCAAAAACAAAAGTCAATACCCCAATTAATAATGGATTCATAATGGTCAGAAAACCAAACATCCTAAAAAGAATACTCTCAAAAACTATTTTTTACTTTTTTTAATAATTTTATTATGTAAAGATATTTTAGTTCCCTTTTAAGATAATTGGTTTTTTAAAAAATTATTTTTAAAAAACGATTCTAATAATTAGATAAAAACAAGTCAATTTTTGTATATGGAGACCGTTTCAATCAATAAAATATTTCTAAAAACACATAACTATTTTAGTCCTGTGCTTTTTTCTTTATTCAAATCTTTTTCCGTCTTTTCTGGCTTCTTTTTTGTATTCACTTCCTTTCGTTCAACTTCTTTATTTTTAGAAAAATCGTTCTTCATAGGTTCGCCTAATTCTCGATAAACAGTTCCCAAAACACCATTAATAAATTTACCAGAATTCTCTCCTCCATAAGTTTTAGCTAACTCAATAGCTTCATTAATGGCTACTTTAGGAGGAACCTCCTCGTAATTACCAAACATCAACTCATAAACGCCTAATCTCAAAACATTTCTATCAACAATAGTAATTTGATCCAACGGCCACTCCGGTGCACATTTTTCAATAATAGGATCAATGACATTTTGTTTCTTTAGCGCTCCCGCTATTAACTGTTGGACAAACTCGTCTTCTTCTAATTTTGGAGCAAACTCTTTAATATTACCATTGATTATTTCTTGGGTGTTTCTTATTTTTCCATTATTAAAATCCCATTCGTATAAACTTTTTAACACTACAGATCTAGCCAAATGACGATTTCCCATTTCAAAAATTGATTACTTAATTTTATTCTTTTTTAAATCAGTACCTTGAATTACTTGCTCTCCCTTATAAAAACCGCAATGAGAACAGGCGTGATGAGGCAATGAAGGCATTCCGCAATTTAAGCATTTTACCACTAACTTTGTCTCTAATTTTTTTTGTCCTCCCCTTCTTCTATCTCGACGACTTTTATTTTGTCGTTGTTTTGGTACAGCCATAATACAGGTTAATAACAATAAATTGTTCTTGGTTGTCTTTTATTAAGATTATTTTGAAAAACGATTAGCTTTCAAAAACAAAATTTAAACTAACTTTTTAGCTTAATAAAACGCTACCTTGTAACAATTCTCAATATAACAGAAAAAATAACCTAACGCAATAGGAAACTACTGTTAAACAAGCTTTTCTACTAAAAAAATGTTTAAATCCCAAAGTTTCCAAAACATTTAATCTAGCGATTTTCTTAACTGAATAAAAACCAATCATCAATCCAATTATTGTTTAAAAAACAGTTTTTTAGAAAAATTTACAAAAACTTTTTAAAAAACTATACTGTTAATATAATTAATTAAGATATATATGGAGATCTCAATCATCCTAGTCAATTTTAATAGTCAAGCTTTTTTGGAAAAATGTTTGAAATCTATTAAAAAACTAGTCGATAAAAATTTTCAATCTAAGAAAATTGAAATTATAATAGTCAATAATGAAGCTCGATCTCTTAAACTGAAAGAAGTCTTTAAGTTTAATATAAAGAAGATTGAAAATAAAAAAAATTTGGGTTTCGGAAAAGCTTGCAATCTTGGAGCTGAAAAGGCCGAAGGACAATACCTTTTCTTTTTAAACCCAGACACCGAACTTTTAGTCAGCGATTTTTCTTTGATTATTAATAAATTTCAAAACGATAACTCAATTGGAATCATCGGAACTAAAATAATCGAAAAAAACAGAAGAGGTATTCAACCTTGGACTTGTGGAAAAAAGACCTCTTTTTTAAGAATTTTATTTAAAAACTCCATAAACAAACCTTGGAATAATAGAAAATCCATAGTGGTTGATTGGGTTTCAGGTACTTCCTTTTTTATTAGAAGAAATACTTTTCAAAAACTCAAGGGTTTTGACGAAAAATTCTTTATGTATTTTGAAGATCAAGATTTATGCCTAAGGCTAAATAAAATAGGTAAGAAATGCCTTTTTTTCCCTTATTTTTCAGTTCTCCATCATAATGGTAAAAGTTGGAATAACAATAGTTTTAAAAAACAGGCCTATTATAAATCTCAGAATTATTTTTTCAAAAAACATTTTAGTCGCTGGCACTACTTAATTTTAATTTTTACCAAAAAACTATTAAATAAATAAATGTTTTCCAAAAGAATGTTTTCCAAAATTAATTTAAGCCTAATGATCTTAATTGGCCTAGTGCCTTTTAGTTTTGCCTTGAATCCGAGCTTAAATATCGATCTGTCAATAATAAGAGTCCTTATTCCAATTATTTTTTTAAGTTGGTTTTTGATAGGTCTGATTAGAAAAGAAATTGTCA
The DNA here is from genome assembly GCA_964458715.1 of uncultured Bdellovibrionales bacterium. GTDB lineage: Bacteria > Patescibacteriota > Minisyncoccia > Moranbacterales > DUUL01 > UBA2773. Next base: position 8,755 of record CAYWJP010000019.1, on the reverse strand, counting down.
TTGATCCTCGCTTTAGAGCTTGGTTGTTAATTTTTATCTTACTTTTCTCTTTAGCTTCTGTTTTTTGGGCTACTGACTCACTTAAAGCTTGGAGAAAAATTTTATTTCTTGGTTCTATCTTCCCTCTTTACTGGGTGATTTTTCCATTCTTGAAAGAAAAATCCAACTTAAATCTATTTTTAAAAATAATTTTTGGAACCGCTTTCATTTCAGCAATAATAGGCTTAATCCAATTTTTATCCCAATTTATTTTTGGCTTAGAGGTTGTTTTTGAAATTCAAGCTCGTTTAGCTCCTTTCTTTTTGGGGGAAAGTTTTTCGGCGGTAGTTTTAGAATATAATAGTTGGTTAGTCAATCTAAATGGACTAACCGTCTTTAGAGCGATTGGTTTATTTCCCGATCCCCATCTTTTCAGTTTATTTTTAAATATTTCTTTTCCAATTGGTTTTTACTTATTTCTAAAAAACAAAAATAAAGGTTTTTTAATCGGATCTATTGTTATCTTGACAGTTAGTCTGCTAACTTTTTCTCGAGCTGGCTATCTAAGTCTAATTTTGGCTTTTTTATTTTTTTGGTTATGTTTTTTAAGAAAAAAATATATTTCAAATATCTTATTAATCCTTTTGGTTATCATATTTTTCCTGATACCCAACCCAATAAATCAACGTTTTTTTTCTATTTTCAATCTTCAGGAAAATTCCATTTCGGAGCGATTAACTTTATGGAAAACAGGAATAGAAATTACCAAAAACAATTTTTGGAACGGAGTGGGTATTGGCAATTTATCTGAAGAAATTCAACCTCTTTCTGAACAAAGAATTCCCATTTATGCTCATAATTTATTTCTAGATTTTTCTTCTGAAATTGGATTTTTGGGAGGACTAGCTGTTTTTTTAATCATAATCTCTCCTATCGTAAAATTTTTTAAACATCCTAATGACAAAACTCTTTTAATTGCTACAATTTTTATAATAATTTTAACTCATTCAATGTTTGAAACACCCTTCTATTCCGTTCGCTTATTACCTTTAATTTTAAGTCTTCTAGCAATATGATTAAAAAAATATTTTCAAAGATTATTTATTTACCTTTTTTACTTCCAATAATTTATCGGATTAAATTTCCGTTTAAAAATTTTGGAAGCATCAATTTATTAGATTTATTTTTATCAGTCTCTATAATATTAGGGTTTATTTTAATTATTCAAGAAAAAAAGCTAAAAAAATTTCAGAAATACCTCAACCAGAGTAAGCTTATTCCAGGTGTCGGAATTTTTTTACTCTTTGGTATAATTTCAATCTTGACAAATTTCAACCACAATTGGACGAGAGAATTAGGTCTTTTAAAAAGTTTTTTTGTTTTACCTATCTTATTCACCGTAATTATTAGATTTTTCTTTCAAAAAACTCGTTTTCAACTTTGGTCATTTCTAGGTTGCTATTTTGTTTATTCTGTTTTTTTAAGCTTTTTAACTATTATTTTTTGGATCGTTAAACAGACCACTTTTGATAATCGAATTCAATTATTTTTTGATTCTCCTAACCAATTAGCAATCGCTTTGTCTTTAGGAATAATTTCTGGTGTCCTTCTGCGAACTCACAAGGCTTTTAAAATAAACCTGTTTCTACTCCTGTTTTTAGGACTAGCCTTGTCGTTTACTCAATCAACCGGAGCCATTTTAACCGTTTTGATAGTCGTTGCTTCTATTTATCTAAAAAAACATCTCCCTAAGCCTAATATTATTATTAAATATATACTTTCCTTATCTTTAGTTTTTGTTCTATTTTTATTTTTTTTAACTCCTTTTCTTAATAAAATTAATTACAATCCCTTTCTAAATCAAAACTCTTCTGATTCCCGTCTAGCAATCTATCTTTCAACCCAAAAAATTATCTCTCATAATTTTATTAATGGGATTGGTTTATCCAATTTTCAAGAAAAATACCTAGATAATCAAATCTTTTTTCCACCCTATCCTCAATGGGCAGTTCCTCATTCTCACAATTTACTGACTCAAATTTGGCTATCTTTCGGGTTTCTAGGTTTAATCACCTGGGTTTATCTTATTTATAAAAAAACACTTCCCGTTAAAAATATCTTAAGGGAAGTATCTTTTTATTTTCTTTTATACTTTTTAATTCATGGATTGATTGATGTTCCAATTTGGAACAATGATCAAGCTTTATTTTTTTGGTTTATATTTCTCTTTTAATTAAGTTCCCAGAAATTTTATCAACAAAAAACAACTCTTCATTTAATAATATTAGATTAAAGGAGTCTACTTGAGGATATTTTTCTAAGTCATTAAAGATTTTTTCTTTTTTACTTTCATTTAAGTCTATTTTCCAAAAAATATCTTGAGAAATAAATTTTCCCGAATACCAATCATCTAATTCAAAAACTTTAGGAGAAGCACTCGTTAAAGCCGCACAATATAAATAATTAGCCCTTTCAGACCAAACACATTTCTGAGCAATACTAGGCAAACCTAATTCATATTTCTTGCTTTGATTTAAGTCATAATATCCCAACTGAATCCTCTTGGGAGCAACCGAATGATCATAAAAAGAAAATAATATTTTAGTTCCGGTTGGTGCCCATAAAACATCGATGACATCTTTTTCAATTATTTTTTGAGCTGGCTCTTGATTTGACACTCCTGTCAAAAAAATCCCGCTTTCTGTTGCGCTAACTTTTTTTGAAAAATAAATTATTTTATCACCTTGAGGACTAACTGAAATATTAAGATTATCTCCTTTTATTTTTTTCATCTGGATCCAATTTTTACCGTCTAAATCAGAACTATCTAACTCATAATTTCCATTTTTAAAAAACAAGTAAATCAATCCGTCCTCAAGAGAATTAAAATTTACTGCTTTTATATTGCTAGCCAATTCTGTATTTTGTTTTAAAGCCAAGTTAAAAACCGAAAATTTCTCTCCCGTCCAAACCAGACAAAATTTTCCAGTTTTTGAACATTTAACTGTTTTCGGATTATTAAAAGGATAAGAACCTAGATTCTTTTTGTAGGATCCAACCGAATCTGTCTCTATAAAATTATTTTGATTATAGTAAATAATTTTATTTTCATTCGTTTTTACGACAGCTCTAATATCACCCATTCCAATTATATTTTTTTCAACAATTATATTTGTCTCTTTTTCGACAATTACTTCTTCTGGTAAAGACGTTTCAATTATTAATTTTTCTGTTCCAGAAAAAATGTTCCAGAAAAAATCCCTAAAAAACCATAGGACTAAAATAAAACTAGCAACGATTAAAAATATTATAATTTTTTTAAACATTTACTTTTCTATATTAAGTTCCCTGCTAAACCAAAAATTAAAACCAAAAGTAAAAGCCCAAAAAAGAACAAATACAATGGCCGTTCTGATTATAAAGATGAAATATTCAGAGGCATTAGAAAATGTTGAGGCAACAAACATTTGAATAGAATTATTATCATAAGGATAATGTGCTCCGGTTACATCAGCAGTTTGTTTGATTGTAATTGATTTTTTACTTTTTAGAGTCTTTAAATTTTGAATATTCCAATTATCTTTTAAAAGAGTTTGCTCTGCAGTGGAAAATTCTTTTTTAGCTTCTACTACTAAAGTTATCGTATCATCTTCACCCCCCGTTAATTTAAAATTAATATCACCAGTGGTTTGATCTATTAATATCTCCTGATCAGGATTAGCACTAGCAAATGCCGAGTTTACTTCTTCCCCGTTTAAATACCAAGTCAAAGAAATATTATTAGCAGTTAAATCGTCAGTTAGATAACCTGGGACTAAATCAGCTTTAAATGAAGCAACTTCGCCAATTTCACCTAAAAAAACAGTGTCTGAATATTTTGTAGAAGTAGTTCCACTTCCATCATCATACTCCACCCCCTCAGACCAAGCATTATCGTCGTTACTAATAATTTTAACCATCGGTTCAGCTACAATTAGCATTCTCTCGCTAGTCACTTCTTCTCCGCCAGTTTTTTTGATTTTCAATGAAATTGTTTGGATTTCCATTTCTGATCCAGATATTGGTAAATAGATAGTATCACCCAAAGAACAGGTACTGAAATCACAAGCAGAAGATCCTGAGCCAGGAGCTACAACCGGCTGTCCGTTCACTTCCCAGGAATAAGATTCCACAATTGAACTTCCTGCCAAATCAATATCAATATCAGCCTTAGCAGCAATTACTTGACCAGGATACACTGGACAAATTTGAGCATAAGGATTATCAAGAGGATCGGTAACAGTAGTATCAGGAGCACAAATTTTATCCGAAATTGCATCGAAACCATAAGAGGAACCTTGATCAAAAACCTTAAAAAATTCAATCGCATTATCATTAACTACAACTGGAATATCAACACTAGAAAGGCCGATTTTGTCATCGCTTTTACTTTTTTTAGTTTTCAAAAAAACTTTCAAATAAAAATTGTCGTCTTCTGATTGAGCACTGAGAAAAGTATCAGCTATTTTAAATTTTATTTGATTAAGTCCTATTCCTTCGGCATAAGAATCAGAAATAATATTTCCACTAGTACAATTACCTAAAATGTCACCGTCACTACAAGTATCTGGGGTAATTCTGTTAGCAGCGATTGAAGTACAAGTATCTAATGTGTTTTCTTCACAATAATAAATATCCCAATCATAATAAACAAAATCATCGCTAATTTCACTTTGGCTAAAATTAGCCTTAACGGTTATATAATCAGAATAATCAGGATTTTCAACATTAAATTGCGGCGCCTGAGGAGTAAAATTAAGATTAGTTTTTAATAATTCTTCACTTTGTTCAAAAACCGCTTTGGTAGCTAAATAAGTAAAACCATAATCCCCATAATCATCATAACCACTGCCTGAATTCTCATCATCACATTCATCATCTTCTATCAAATCCATTTTAGGTTCGCCCTCAACTTCTTCTTTATCACAAACATCTAGTCCCGCCCAGGTTATTTTATAATAAGGATTGAGAGCAGGATCTGTAAGAGATATAGTATCCTCAATACAAATATTCAATTCGTCACAGCTACCCATTGTTCCAACATCAGTCTGACAAGTATCACCTTCATTCGCACATTGAGCTAAATAACAAATACTATCATCGCAAGTTCCTTCAATTCCTCCACTTTCACAAAGATATCCGTCTGAACTTGCATTACAACTCGAGACCGCGACGCAACTACTTGTTTGGCAAGTCCCAGTTCCTCCTCCTGAAATTTCACAAGGAATTCCATCACTAATACCAGTACAATTTGAAATAACACTACAACTACCACTTAAACATTGACCAATTTGCATACTAGCATCCAAACAATAAGCTCCGTCAACAAAATTAGTACAAGTGAAAGTAATTGTATTTGATAACGCAGAACTATCAAGATCTCCTTCATTAGTAGTAATCATCGAAGTTCCTTCCACTATTACCCCCACTCTATCGCCAGAATTAAAAGTCCAAGTTAATTGAGTCTGTCCTAGTCCAGCTAAATCCGCTTCATCATTAATTCCATCTCCATCGGTATCAGGATTATTAGGATCCAATTTCCAACAAGCTTCTTCGTCTTTCCCAAAATCACCGTCACCCACCTCATGACCACTAGCATCACATACTATGTCACTACCACTAGAATCGTAAGGATTTTCAAATGAATCATCTTCTGCTTCCGCAAATTTATGCTCACATTGCACAATTAAATCACCTCCAGGATATTTAATTTCATCCTCATCATCGTCATAATCATCAGGGCTAGATACTCCAAAATTATGTCGGTAACAACGAGTAATAGCAGCAGCATTTACAAGTTGTTTTGAAGCATCTGAATAATTTTCAGCTTCATACTCTCCTGTCGATCCAGTATTTGATTTTCCTCCTACTCCATCACCTCCTCCAAAAGAGGCTTCGTAACCATCTTCATCAGTTCCGCTACTATAGTCAGTAGCAAATAAAAAGGGATCAAAGTCGCCACGAGCAACAATTCCCATCGCTCTTCGCTTAGCATTCTCCATAATAGCAGCAGCACCATAAGTTGATAAATCTCCCTCTTTAAATAGAAACCAAGTATAATAAAGATCTTCATTGGAATTTTTGAAAAATTTAGGCATAGCTGTTGCCGTTACTTTTTCCCCTATTTTAGGAGTAGTTTTATCAAAAAATATTTCTGCTTGCGGGTAATTCCCTTTTTTCTGAGATTTTCTCAAAATATCGGCGTCAAAGCCATACTGATTCTCCACTTTATCCATAACTTCTTCTACAGAAGGGACGCTTGATCCGCTACCGAATAAAGCCTGGACACTTCCAGCTGAATTCCAAAAAAGAAGATTAACTAAAAGAAAGGCATAAAAAAGTCTGATTTCAATTCTATTTTTTTTCATAACAAAGTTTAAAGTTTAAGTTTTTGAATTTTGTATAAAATAACTCCGTCTAAAAGCAAAATTAGAGCCCAACGAGTGACAAATGAATACCAAATTGATTTGGTTCGGGTATATAACCAGCCTAAGAATAAAGCTAGAAAGAAACTAAAAAGAATGAATTGCCAACTAAAAATTTCGAAGAAAAGGATTTCAAAAAAAACAAAAAATCCTGCTTGAATAACTAAAGTCATTTTAGTTGAAAAAGTTTCCATTAATTTGTTTATTAAAAAATTTCGAAAAAAGAATTCTTGGGAAAACAAAATCAATGGTACCAAGATTAAATCAATAAAAAATATCATCCACCAATCGTTCAAAAACCAATCTATTCTGGATAAATAGTTTAATTTTATAAAAGATAAGTAATCCGATTTTAAAATTAAAACTAAAAAAATAATCCAAAAAATTAAAATTTGTAAGCAAACTTTAAAATTAATTTTTTGTTCGATTTCACTCTTTATCCATCCTTGCTTTAAAATAAGCCAGGGAAATACTAAAAAAAACAAAATATTCAAAACCACCGTTTCCCAAATACCATTAGTGGTTAAATTGTTTAGTAAAAACCAAAATCCCAAAAAAATTAATAAAATCTCTATAAAAATTATGAGTATTTTTGAATTTTCTCTAATTTTATTTAACATTTATTTTATTTAAACTTTTTAATGCTTTTTTTAATTTTTTTTAATTTTTTTATTTTTTTTTCAAGACTTTTTTTAGATAAGGTGTATTCGATTAAGGCTTCTATGGTGAACAGAGGTAACCAACTAAACATCGGAACCCCTTCAACGGCCATAAGAAAAGTTTTTCTTATCCATCTTATGCTTCTTTTTCTAATTTGCTTCTTTGTAGCGCCCTTTATAAAACCTTTTCCGAGCCCATTTAGAAAATATAAAACAAACAAAATTATTCCGAAAAAAAATCCTATAAAAGTTCCCGCGACAGGAATCAATCCAAATAAGTCCGCCACTATCGCTAATATTATTATGAATCTAAGAAGAATGGATATTTTAGCATTTTCAACATCTGTAATCGCCTCAGCTAGCGTTGCCTTAAACTTAGCTGAAAATTTAGTTGCTTTTTTTTTATTATCTCGACTTCTTTGTTTTTCTAATTCTTTCTGATGTAAATACTCATCGCTCATCTGGAACATACTCTGATTTTTAAAATTAAGCTTCTTTTTCTTTCTTCTTCATTTCAATTCTTTGGGCTGGGTTAGTAGTAATAATTTTATCTTCATTATAAGAAGCAATTACTTGGATAGCCGCTCTTTTATTTCCAGCAAAAAATATCCCTTCTCCTACCTGAGTTTCCATTAAAAAATATTTTTCTTTATCAGTTAAATAAAAAGTATCAGCTACTACATCTACTGACGACTTAGATTGCTTCATTAATAACTGAATAGAAGAATTAGAAACAATCGCCTTTCCATAAGAAGATCCTAAAAAATCAGAAATATCCTGAGTAATAGTTGTTAGCCCTCCGTAATATTTTCTAATTCGTTTGGCAATTGAAAACAAAAACTTAGCCCCGTCTTCGTGTTGCATCATCCACCAAGCCTCATCAATTGTTATTAATCTTTTTTTAACATTAAAACGAACTTCATTCCAAATATATTTCAATATTAAGTACATAGCAATCGGCCTTAATTCTTCTTCAAGATCTCGAATATTAAATACTATCAATCTATTTTTTAAAATAACGTTGGAAGGTTGATTTAAAAATCCCGCATAAACCCCTTTGGTATACTTCTCTACTCGCATCGCCAAACTTTCACCACCTTGCATATTTTTCAAAATTTCATGAAAATCTGTTAGAAGCGGCATATCTTTACCCGGCAAATCTTCCATGGAAGTATTTTCAGTAATATCTCGCACTAAATAAGTTTCGTGAATAGCTCTTTCTAAAATAGTGTCTTCTTCGGGAGTGATATTCCCTAGCATTAGTTTAAAAAGCCCAATTAAATCAACCGCATTAGATCTTAAAACTTCTTCCATACTTTCGGCTTCATTAGCTTGCAAAGAAAAAGGATTAATATGATGAGATGAATTTATTGAAACTGAAATATAACTCCCACCTACCGCTTCAGCTAGATATCGATATTCATCTTCAGGATCAATAATAATAGAATCGGTGCCTAACATCAAAGAACGAAGAATTTCTAATTTTATAGCATAACTTTTTCCCGCTCCTGATTTAGCGAAAACCACTGTATTGGCATTTTCCATAGAAAACCTATCAAACAAGACCAGGGAGTTGTTATGTTTATTAATTCCGTACATAATCCCCTGATTAGAAGTAACATTAGAAGAAATGAAGGGAAAAGCAGTAGAAAG
>CAYWJP010000018.1:1988-14012 GCA_964458715.1 uncultured Bdellovibrionales bacterium | reverse complement strand
ATCGAAAACCATTGTCACAATAAATTCATTGACCAAAAATTTGGAATGTGTAAGCATATAAAAGTATTTTAAATTAATCAAAGGCAACGGGAGGTGCTTGTGAGTTTCAAAAGAAGTCCTTTTTCAGCGGGATGTATAAGGAGAACAAAAAAGAGAAGACTCTTTGATCTAATAGAAAATATTATTATTTTTTTATTAGTCGGAATAAGCTTTTTATTGTTTGTGGCTTTCAACTATCTTGCAGATAAAATAGTGAAGCATAAACTTTGGTCTGCCTATATTTTTCTGTATCTACTTTCTCTCTATTTTTTTATTCCTTTATTTTCCTGGGATTTGGTATTGTTTGGTATAGCGATTTATTTAATCTTCTTTGCAATTCTACCGATTATGGGTAGAAAATCTCTCATAGAGATATGAAAGATATGAAAAAAACAAAAATAGAATGCAAAGCATTCATAAATTCCGGTTTTCGCCAAATAGCGCTCACCGGTTTTTATTTTTGAAAAAGCAACCAGTAAATAATTTTTAGTTTTTTAAGAATATCGTAATTATATTAATTTTTAAATAAAAAAACGACCAATTTTTTTAAATTACCCGTTTCAGAAGGAGTTGTTAAATAACAACCCCCTTTGTTTATTTGATTCATGACAGCCCTCCTCTTTCTTTCTTAACGATTTTTTTGATAAGTATATTTATTTTTTTAAATAAATCGAACCTATCATCTGACAGACATACAATAAAAATTACTATTATTGCCACTAGTGTCCAAGGATTATTCATTTACTCCTCCTGTGATTCTGTTATTTAAAATAGATTTAATTTAATTTTATCTTTTTATCTTTTTTAAATCAAATATTAAAATTAAATTTATGTTATACTTTAAATAGGACTGTTTCTAATCACAGTTTCTATTGCAATTTTTACTATTTTTTAAAAAAGATGGAAAAATTCAAATCAAATTTTTCAGATCAAAATTTTAGTGATAAAGTTATTTCAAATATCTTTCATGAAAGAGGAAGGGAATTTTTTTCAAAAAAAGTTCAAGAAACATTAGAATGGAGTGAAAAAGGAGGGCCATTACCCAATACCCGCTTATTTATTAGGAATATTACCGGAAAGGTTGATTTAAAACCCGAAGAATTTTCAGTTTTAAAAAGAGAAATTGACAAAGAAATTAAAAAAATAGGAAAAGCAGAAAAAATAAAGAAAGAAAAGACTGCGTTACCCTCCAAAGAAGCTGTTAGCGTTGAAACAAAAAAACCAATTTTTTCGGAAAAAGAAAAAGCTGACATGATTGAAGACTCTCAAAAATTAGCGCTTAAAGAACTCGAGCGATCCGGCAATATTGATCCCAACGAACTTTAACTAAAAATTTTGATAGCAAGATTTTAAATAAAAAAAGACGTTTATTATTGAAGTAATTCGTTTTTTTGTTGAAAAACCTTGCATTTTTGATTATTTTATGGTAAAATGTTGAAAATAAGTTTTTTGAAATATTAGGTGGAGTTTTTTTGTTTTTAACTTTTTCAAATATTGGGAGGTAGAATGAAAGTAGTTAATCCATTAAACGAAAGAAAAATCAATCATTTGATTAGGGCTCTTGAATTATCAGGATTTTTTTCTAAATCAAAAGATAAGGGAGGTAAGCCCAGTATAAACAAAATTTTCCTGGAAAGAGTCAAATCTTTCGTCAGTAGTGCTGGCGGTAAAAAGGCACGAACAGTCATCAACGCCTTCAGAACTATTGATCCAATTTCTTTCGAAAATGTTCCAAGAGGCCAGGATTTTATAGACGAGAGAGTCAGAGAGGCTTTGACTATTTTTTTTACCAAAGCTTTGGAGTCCAAAAAATGCATCTGGGCAGTTAAAATTACCGGCTTGGAAAGCAAAAGAAACAATGGAATTATTAAAAAAATAATTAAGGAAGAAGTATCCTCTCAAGAAACCAAGGAGCCTATCGGGATACTGGGAACTCATGTAAAAAGCCGTGAGTTGAGAGATATCATTCCTGATGAAGCAATTCGCAGATATCCAGGAGCAAGATACTGGGTAGGGGCTAGTCATCCAAGATAGATTTTTTAGACGAGGTATTTTATCAATTGATAAGTGCCTCGTTTTAATTTACCTTGATTTAGCTAAATAAGCCCTATTTTTCCTTGAATTAGGTAAAATCGGCACAGTTTTACCTAATTCACTTTAGCGTCCAGTATTATTACTCATTGTTTACCCCGTTAAATTGCAAAGCACTATTTAATTGGGGTCATTCCCGCGTAGGCGGGAATCCAGCCTTTAATTGTTTATTGCTAATTGCTTGCCCCGCCTGCCTGCCTGCCGGCAGGTTAAATTATTTTAGCAAAGCTAAAATTGGGGCTTATCCTATTTAACTGGGGTTTATCACTAAACGGAAGTTCAACTTCTCTTGCTAAAAACTTAATTTTATATCATAATTTTACTTCAAAGAACTTTGACATCACAATAATAAAAAAATTTAAGATAAGGAGATAAAATCATGTCTGAAAAAGAAAAAGCCGGAGTTTTAAGAGAGAAGGATCCTAAAAAAAGAGCCAAGGCATTAGAAGCTGATCTTCAAGAAGCATTGCTTCAACTGGAGGTTTCAGAAAAAAAACGCAAAACATTGGAAAGAACGGTCCTTCGCTTGAAAAAAGAATTAACCGAGAAGAAAGAGTGGTGCGTAACTTTGAAAGGCATTATTGATGGAACCAAAGAATTTTTAAAAGAAGAGATTGAACTTGACATGAAAAGAGCAATTAAAGCTGATTGCCCTTCAAATGTCAGGGAAATTGCTCTTTCTGAAACAATTTTGATGTTTCTGGGAGAAGATTTAGATGAGCTCCCAATGAAACTTCCTGCTTATCAATATTCAGTACTTGAAATGATTCAGGATGATTTTGAAGCAAATATTTCTGAACCTGACAGCGAAACTGTCAAAGATAGTCCTCAGACTATTTTAGATCAGGTTCGTCAAGCTTTCAAAATACTCGGAGATAAAAATTATTCAAGTATCCAAGATTCCAATTTGACAAGACTGATTGAAATGTTCAATGACAAAAGCCGAGCCTTTCGAACGGTAGTCTTGAAAAATATTGCTGATAAAAAAACACTTGAAGATTGGAGGGACATAGTTCAAGAAATATGTGATTTGAACGATCGTCATAAAATTACTTCTAATTCTAATTATCATCATGATTTGTGGGAGGTAATCGATAAAAAACTTAAACCTCTTTTGAGAGAAAAATGAAAACTACAAAATGGAAAACCGGAATTGGTTAACAACACCAATCCCGGTTTTTTATTTTATAATCTATTCCTGTTTCGCACGCTAGGTTTAAAAATTTAAATTTTAATCATTTGACATTTGAATTTGATTTGCCCGTCTCGCGTCGCTTGCCGCGGCGGAAGTAATTTGGAGCACTTTGCCGGCCGGCCGGCCCGCTTTCCGGAAGTCGGACTTCCGGAGAATTTTATTCCATTTTTACTTTTTCTCTAAACGCCAAAATTCAACCCAATAGCCCAAAACCAGCACAGTTTTACCTAATTCACCCCTAGCGAAGTGTTATTACTCCTTGCTAATTGCTTGCCCCGCCTGCCTGCCGGCAGGCAGGTTAAATTGCAAAGCGCTATTTAATTGGGGTCATTCCCGCCTACGCGGAAATCCAGCTATTCAAAATTCAATCATTCAAAATTCAAAATTGATTCAAAATTCAAAATTCAAAATTGATTTATTATTAATTGCTTTTCAGGAATCCAGCAAATCCAAAACTTTCCTTTACTGGTAGATTTTGCTAAAATAAAACTACCTAAATCTTATTTAACAGGATGCAAAACAAAAAACAACTCAACGAAATTTTATGGCATAATATTTCAGCTAAAGAAGCCACTGATTTTTTGAGTTCCGATATTAAACAAGGTATCGACGAAAGTGAAGTTGACTTTCGAAAAAAAAATTACGGAGAAAATAAAATAGCCAAAGCCAAAAAATTCTCTTTAATCAAAACTTTTTTCAGTCAATTCAATAGTCCCTTGATTTATGTTTTGATTTTTGCCGCTATCGTGACTTTTATAATGAAAGAATATACCGATTCTCTAGTAATCAGTTTATCAGTTGTGATTAATACTTTTTTCGGTTTTTGGGAAGAAATGAAAGTCTCTCGAGTTTTCGATAAACTTAATTTGGCTCTAAAAACTACTGCCACTGTTATTCGAGGCGGTCGCAAAAGAGAATTATTGCAAGAAGATTTAGTGATTGGTGATTTAATTGAATTAAGAGTAGGCGACAAAGTCCCAGCCGATGGACGAGTAGTTCTTTCGGAAAATTTACAAATATCAGAGGCTATTTTAACAGGAGAATCAGAAGCTTCTCACAAAATTATTCGAAAACTTCCTTCTAATACTCAATTAGCCGATCGAGAAAATATGGTTTTTACTGGAAGCTTAGTGGAGGCTGGAAAAGGATTAGCGTTAGTAACTTCCGTGGGTCATTCAACTGAAGTTGGAGGAATTGCCACTTTATTAAAAGAAACCAAGGAACTGAAAAGTCCTTTACAAAAAAAGATTGCCCAACTCGGCAAATTTATCGGAGCAATTGTTCTCGGTTTAGTTGGAGTTTTATTTGTCGGCGGTTTATGGAGAGGGGATAGCCCACTGGAAACTTTTGAGGCTGCGGTTGCCATCGCGGTCGGTGGAGTGCCAGAGTCCTTGCCGATTGTAGTTACCGTAATTTTAGCCATCGGAATGGAAAGGCTACTGCGAAAAAAAGGACTAATCAGAAAAATGAATTCTGTTGAAACGCTCGGTTCGGCTTCGATTATTTGTCTAGATAAAACCAAGACCTTGACTCAAGGGAAAATGAAATTAGAAAAAATGATAGCGGATAATAAAAAATTAGCTATTAAAATAGGCGTGATCTGTAATGAAGCTTACATAGAAAATCCCGACGAAGATCAGGAAAATTGGATAATCAACGGAGCGCCAACTGACAAGGCCTTATTTCTGCTAGGAGAAGATAAAAAGATATTTCAAGCATCTTTTGCGGAAAAATCTCAAGAAATTTTCAAATTTTCTTTTGATTTTCACCATAAATTTCAAGCTAGTGTAATCAGAGAAGACGGCAAACTATTTATTTATGTCACTGGTGCGCCCGAAAGACTCTTAAAACGTTCCAAAAATCAAGCTGGTTGGCAAAAGCAATCAGAGGGATTAGCTGCACAAGGTTTACGGATTATTGGGATAGCTTATCGAGAGCTAAAAAAAGCGCCTGAAACTACCGAAGAATTGTTGGAAGAAATTAAAGATTTGACTTTTGTTGGTTTGGCTGGATTAAAAGATCCTTTACGTGAAGGAATAAAATCCGCCATCAAAAAAGCCAGAAAAGCCGGAATTGAACCGATAATAATCACTGGCGATCAAATTAAAACCGCTCTATTTATTGCTCAAGAAGCCGGCCTTCAAGTGGGCGCTCATCAAGTTCTCGAGGGGCGAGATTTAGACGGAATGAGTGAAAGCCAGCTCAAAAAAACTGTTAACAACTTTAAAATTTACGTCAGAGCCGAACCCCGACATAAAATTCGAATTGTCAACGCTTGGCAAAAAAACGGTCGAGTAGTGGCGATGGTAGGAGATGGTGTCAATGATGCTCCTGCTATCAAACAAGCTGACATTGGAATTGCCGTCGGCTCAGGAACAGAAATTGCCAAAGAAGCCTCGGATTTAGTTTTATTAAATGACAGTTTCGATATCATTATCGAAGCCATCGCTGAAGGACGAACAATTTTGAACAACCTCAGAAAATCAATCGCCTATATTTTGAGTGATTCTTTCGCTTCAATTATTGTAGTCGGAGTTTCCAAGGTGGTCTTTGGCTGGCCCCTTCCTATTCTACCAGTCCAAATTTTGTGGAATAATTTTATAGAAGATTCTTTCCCAACCATCGCCTATGCTTTCGAACCGCCAGAAAAGGGAATAATGAAAAAGAAAGCCGTCGATATCCAATCCAATCTTCTAACCAAAGAAATGAAGATTTTGATTTTCGTAGTGGGAACAATCGAGCAATTCATTATTCTTTTTGTATTTTGGTTATTATGGGGGAAATTGGGTTGGGATTTGGCCTATGTTAGAACTTTGATGTTCGGTTTCTTCGCCTTAGACACCGCTTTCGTGGTCTATTCTTTCAAGGATTTAAATCGCAACATCTGGAATATTGACTTGTTTAATAACAAAGTTTTGAATGCCGCTTCGGTATTTGTGGTGTTGGCTTTTTTGGCGACGATTTATGTGCCGTTTTTGCAGGTGTTGATTAAGACGGTGGAGATTGATTTGAAGGGGTGGGGGGTGTTGGGGGGGATAGTAATCGTAAACATTTTCTTGATAGAATTTACCAAATACATCTTCATCACAAGACGTCGGGGGCGCTAGATTTGGCACACTTCTTCGGCAAACTCTCTGTCACTCT
Organism: uncultured Bdellovibrionales bacterium; assembly: GCA_964458715.1. Taxonomy (GTDB): domain Bacteria; phylum Patescibacteriota; class Minisyncoccia; order Moranbacterales; family DUUL01; genus UBA2773. Next base: position 7,543 of record CAYWJP010000018.1, on the reverse strand, counting down.
CTCGTCGTATCATTCAATACGCCTCGTTCGGTGCTCGAGTTTTTCTCGAATTGCACTCAAATCTAACACCCCCTGAGTTTATCGCTAATTGCTTGCCCCGTTAAATTGCAAAGCACTATTTAACTGGGGTCATTCCCGCGAAGGCGGGAATCCAGTTAAAGATATTCCAGATAAGTGATTAGACCTCACCAATAAAGGCGTTCTAGACAGAGCGTCTTTCTGTTTGTAAAATTTAAATAAAAAAGCTTTATCAAAATTAAAAAATTAATCATAGTATTAATTCTAATATTAAATTTTAGTGGGAGTTTAAAATATAAAAACTCAAAAAATTCAAATCAAAAAGCCAAGGAGATTTTTAAAATCCTTGGCTTTCTGAAATTTGTTGATTTTTAGTGAATCGGGTTGATTTTAAAGTAAAAATATAGTAAAATTTAATCTCTTTAAGATCGCACTTAGCTTTAGTTTATATTTTTTTAATATAGATTAGTTGGTAAGATGGGATCACCTCATTTTATCCTGTCGTCTATACGATGGAATGATTCCCTGGGAATCATCATTTTGTCCTTTAACAAGGAGGTATTAGAGATGAAAATGGAAGATGTTCTAAAGAGCCATGCACGTTGGCAGCGGGATGACTATGGTCCTCGAGTAGAAGTTTTACGAATGAAAAGTAAACCTTTTTTGTGGCCGGGAATTTTCCCCGAACTTTTTACTTCAGGGAAAATAGAAGACTGCCTGTTCCCAATTTTCAAGGTTTATATTGAGCAGTGGAAAGAAAAAAACCTGAAAAGTGTTAAAGGGGAGGAATTTGATAATTTTCTGAAGTTTCACGCCCGTTTTTATCGTAATTTTTCCGGCGAGAAAATTATTGAAGAATTAAACAGTAACAAAAATCTGACGAAAGTCTATCTTCCTCTAGATGACTCAATTTTCTGTTTGAGAAGATTCGGTGATTCCTTGGGAATTGAAGTGCAGCATAAAAACGGAGGAATCCACAGGGATGGTACGGCGATGTTAAGAAAACTGTGCCAAGAGGAGAAAATCAGAATTTGGGGAAGGAAAGCTTGGTGTTTAGAGGAGTTCATAAACAAAGTGGTTTTTACCATTCCCTTAATTCAAAAGTCGGCTGCTGATAATTCAAGAAAGGTCGATCTAAAAGAGACCATCTGCGAATTAACTGCTTCTTGTCAGGAATTTGATTGGGGAGACGATTTCACTAAAATTCCCCGAATGCTGATTGAACAATATCGCTCTAAATATCCAGGCAATGTTTCGGCAGGCAGGGCCGGCAAAGTTCAACGAAAAATTCAATTGATTCATGTTGATGATAAAGGAGCAGCAGAAGAACCTAATCATCAATCTCGAAGAGGAAACGTTGAATCAGACGGCAAAAACGGTTTCTGGGTCTTTATTGAAGGAGAAAATCTTTTTTTGCAAATTATTATTTCTGGCGGGGTCGTGGATAGCGATGATTTGATGAGCATTCCCAACGACACCAACGTGAGTCAGATGCAAAATGATTTGTGGGATTTTTCTTTCATTATGTATTATCAGCTTACGGCAATGTTGATGGCCAAGAGAATAAAAAAATAAATTACTTAATTTAAAAGATTTCAGAGAAGAAGGCTGGCGTTAAATCACCCCAGCCTTTTTTCTTTGGGTTTTAAATAAAATCGAGCTAAAAAGATATTCTTTACCCTGTTAAATTACGCAGTACTATTTACACAGGGCAAACATCTAATCAACCCTCATCAACAAAGGCGTTCTATATTTACCCAGTTAAATTACGAAGCAGTATTTATCCGGGGTGGGACGTCTTTCTGTTTGTAAAATTTAAATAAAAAAGCTTTATCAAAATTAAAAAATTAATCATAGTATTAATTCTAGTATTAAATTGTATTTGGAAAAAAGATAAAAAAATCCAAAGAATAAAGCCGTCGACCTGTTGGGTCTCCGGCTTTAATTGGGTTTGCTTTTTTGAGCGGGTTCATTTAAAAAAGGTCTACAACTCTTTCGGCAAGGGCCTCTTTGCTGATTAATTTTTCTAGAGGATAATCGCCTACGACTTCAATGTCCACTTTCTCTTTTTCAGTAGACCAAATTGTTAAAATATAGGTCCGGTGATTGGCATTATAGATTCCTCCCATGGGATTCCAATAACTTCCGTCTCTAAATTCTATGAAAGTTCTTGCAACAGTTCTGGCGATTCTCGTTGCTGTTTTGTTGGAGTAGACTTGAGGGTTTGTTTTTTCATCGATAGTTATCAAATCACCAGGTATGGTGTTAACGAACTTTTTATCAATCGCCACTATTTTCATTTTGTACACCCCTTATAATAAATGATTGGTTTTTCAATTTACTTCATTCGAATAAATATAACGCCACAGATTGATAAAAATAGCAAGAATTAATAACAAAAATCAAAAAGCCAAGAAGATTTTTAAAATCCTTTAAAAGTAGTTTGGTGCTACAAGAAATCTTTCGCGACTGTTTTCAATTCCTCCATAAAAGGTTGCTTCCCAATTTGGGTGCTCTATTTTTTTGTCGGTAGCGGTGACCCCTTTAACAGTTTGAGAAAACTCTCCGCTGAAAGCAACGGAAAATTTATCAGATGGACCAAAATAAAATTGAAGTCCACCTTCAATTTTTTTCTGGCTGTCCCATAACCAGAAGTAGAATCGACGCAGATCATTGGTGAGGTCAGTTCGAAAACTTAAACTATTTTTTCCGAGAGGAATTGTTCTGCAGATTGTGGAGCCCATTACGTGAAATTCTCTCCGTACCAATCCGTACCAGATATTATCTGGTCCATTGGGGTTTTCATTTAATTTTTTGACAAACAAAACTCCTTTCAAATAAAAAGGGTCTTCAGTCATAGTGATCTCTTCTTGCTCGTCATAATTTTCCAGAGCGTCAAAGATATACATGATTTTATCTTCAGGCTCATTGTTCAAGTAAGCCAGAATGATACTGGCAACAAAAAGTTGACGCTCCTTATAAAGCGTTTGCCAGATGTTGGAAATTAAATGGCGATAAGTTTCATGAGTATGCCGATAGGCAAAGCAATCAGATTGAAGCTTTCTATCAACAAAACCTTTTAAAACATGTTCTAGCACAATTGTCTCGTCAGGAAATATTTCCTTTTCTTGTCTTTGGAGATTTCTGGAGATTACCAGACATTCCAAGAAGTAGTCAAAGGAATTTTCGACTAGGCAAAAATATTTTGCCAGTAATTCGGCTTGGGCCCCTTTGTTTTCGTAGGCAGTTAAGACTTCTAAAAGAGCAAGTCCGTGTATTTCTTCTGGTTTTAGCATAAGAACATCTCCCTTTTATAAAATAGTTAATTTTTCAAGCTGCTTCATTCGAAGAAATATAATACCACAGATTAATAAAGATAGCAAGAATAAATAACAAAAATCAAAAAATTAATCATAGTATTAATTCTAATATTAAATTTTAGTGGGAGTTTAAAATATTGAAACTCAAAAAATTCAAATCAAAAAGCCAAGAAGATTTTTAAAATCCTTGGCTTTTTGAAATTCGTTGATTTCGGATTTAATTAGCAAATTTGTTTCCGGCCCAAACTGAGAAGCCTCCCAGAAATAAGCAAACAAGACATGCAAGATAAAATTGCCATGCAGGCATTGATATAATTTGAGTTAACATTTTTTCTCCTTTGAATTTAAAATCAAAACACGACAATGTCTGCAGTCGTGAATTCAACACTGACTCCTTTTTTGCCAGTTTGGAGATGGAGAGGTGTGTCTGGTGTGATCTGAAAACCATTTTCATCGTCAGCGTTTTCCTGGCAGCTAATTTCTCCTGAAACGTCAATGTAGCAGTTACCTTCACCCATTTCTCCTATAAAAGGACCTTTTTTTCCGCAGTTTCTCCTGGCGAAATGACTTCCGGATTACCGCGTCCGTGTTCAGTATGCCAACAGTGCGCGCATACTTTAAAACTTGTTTTATTATTAACTTTCATGACACCTCCTTGGCAATGGTTTTTGTATATTCTGGCCAAATCCAGAAATTCTTATTTTCGCCAGTGAATAACTTGAAAATTGGCAATAATTCATCGATAGCGTCATCAAAACCATTTTTTTTGGTTAGTCTTGTTTGAACTCCGCGTGATTTTAATTGAAGTGCACTTACAATAGCCACCCCAGCAGGAAGGCCTTCTTTGAAAATTGGTCCAATTAAATCAAGCATTCTTTTTGCTTCAATACATTGAGGAGATTGGCAACTTTCAATGTGAATTAAAAAGGTATCAGCCATTTCTTTCGTAATGCCAAATTCACGGGCATGGTTAAGTTCAAGCCATTTGTGAGTGGCGGAAAATTCAATATCTTTTCCGTCTGAATCGGCTTCAACAAGAATAACGGTACCATCATCAAAATAATGATTGAGGATACTGGCAAAAGTCCAGCACAAAACTCTTTTAATTCCATTTGCATATTCATCACAAATTTTTTCTTTCGGCATAACAATGCCTCCTTTTTATAAAATGATTAATTTTCAAATTACTTCTTTTTAATAGCCCACAATAACACAAATTTAAGTGAAAGGCAAGAATAAAGTGCTTTAGAGAAATAAAAATACGCCCATTCTCCAGTGTAAAGGAGGGCTAGGGAAATTGTCAAAATAATCCAATTACCCCCAAACCGGTGCGGTTTTGGGGTAATCGGGCTTATTTTTGGTCAAAAATTAATTTTGTTGTATAATAAATTTATGAAAAAAACAAAACCAAAAACAAAAAAAGAAACAGGAAAAGCGAAAATGGTCGCGGTTGTAGCTGCAGTGACAGCGTTATTGGCAGCCAGTGGACTAACTGGTTATAAATTGGTTAAAGAGGGGAACTATGGAGGCGTGGAGAAGAATCTGCATGGGGTGGTGCGAGTGGTGGATGGTGATACTTTTGAAATAGCAGGCAAAGGTGCAGAAGTTATTACTGTTCGGATTTTGAACATGTCTGCGCCTGATAGGGGTGAGTGTTATTATTTGGAATCCAAACAAGCTTTGACGGATTTGTTGAAAAATAAAAAAGTAAAATTAGAAAAAGATGTTTCTGGGGTGGATGGTTATAATCGGTTTTTACGGCATGTTTTTATTTCTTCTGAAACAGAAGATGACGATAATTTGATTGTGGCTAAATATATGATTGAGAAAGGTTTTGCCAAAGTTCAGCCTGTTTTGCCAGATGTCAGGTTCAAGACCTATTTGGCTCGATTTGGAACTTTAGCAGAAGAAGAAAAGTTGGGAGTTTGGGATGGATGTAAAGGAAGATTGCCGAAAAATTTTGCTGAAACGACTAATGCTCAGCCAGAAAATGAAGATTGTTTGATCAAGGGCAATGTTTCTCAAAACAACGGAGAAAAAATCTATTTCTTCCCTGAATGTCCTTCTTATTCTCAAGCCAAAATCGACCCTTCTAAAGGTGAGCGTTATTTTTGCACCGAATCTGAAGCTCAATCTGCTGGTTTTAAACTTTCTGGCGGCTGTACCACAATTTTTAAGAAAAAATAAAAACCGACTGAGCATGTTTAGTGCTAAGCC
>CAYWJP010000018.1:0-1888 GCA_964458715.1 uncultured Bdellovibrionales bacterium | reverse complement strand
TTTTGTTTTCCAAGATTTCAATAGAGTTGAGAGCTCGGAATTCATTTATTTCTAAATCCCCGAAAATTTTTAGATAGACGCTAGGCTCAATTTCTAAGGCCATTTGCATGTTGATTTCTTTTTGCGAATCTCCACAAATTACAGTGGAGTATTTAGGTAGATTTTTTGAAATGGCTCTCATCGAAAAGAAACCTTTTCCAGTGAGAATGAGACCTTTTTCTTCTTCTGGCGGAATTATTGCATAAATAATTTTACTCTCAGACATAATTTAAATCTCCTATTTTGAATTGATTAAAGTGCTGTTTCTTTTGAACGATAATATTAACATTATTATTAATAATTAGCAAGATAATTTTTAAATTGCTATTTTTCAATATCTAAAATAATCGAGTTAATAATTTTATAAAAATATGAAAATTTATTATTACAAAGGCAAAATTATTTAATAAGTAAAAATAAAAATATGAAAAAAGGAATGTGTTGTGGTACTGAGGATTGTGGAGGCGTTTTTTATGTGCTTGGATTGGTTGGAGCTGCGTTTTATTATATTTCGGCTGCAGTTGGTTTCTGGGCTGGAGTAATCGGTCTTTTGAAGGCAATTATCTGGCCGGCATTTTTGGTTTTCGAGTTACTCAAATTCTTGGGAGCGTAAATAAATAATAAAAAATAAAAGACAATCAATTACGTAATTGATTACGTAATTCAAAAAAACCAGCCTGGGCTGGTTTTTGTCTTAAATCCTAAATCCTAAATCCTAAATCCTAAATCTTAAATTCTAATTCTGATTTAAATCAGAATTTTTCTCAACCAAAATTACAGTTTTAGTGCCTTTAAGAATATCGGCTTTTTTGCCAGGGAAGTCGCGAATGGCATTCCAGAGAATTTTGTAAGAGTATCTATAGTTTTCGCCTCGACGAGTGCCTGGGTCGTGAGTGATGAATTCTTGTTTGTTATCATCATAGCCAACAATTACTAAAGCGTGATAGAGAGGTCCGGGGATTCGAAAATAGGGATTGTTGAGTTCTCGACCAGCGGCTGGAATAATGAAAATGCTTCCTTCGGATAATTCTTTTTTCATATATTCGATATTTTCTTCCCAGTTTATTTCTATTTGAGAGGCTTCTTTGTCGGGAATTTCTACTTCTGACGCTGGAACGCTTTCAGCTTCAGTTTCTACAATATTTTCAGAAATAATCGCTGGTGTTTCTGAGATTTCAGCGGGTGCATTAAATTCAATTAATTGATATTCTTCACTGTAAAATTCTTGGGCTAATTCAATCATTTCTTTGGCGGTTAGATCTTTGTGGGATCCAAAGTAGGTTTTCTGAAAAGTTACCATTTTTTGAATTTCATTTTCAGCATCATGAATTTCAATTTTCTCGGTTTCGATCAAATAATTATGAGCCATTATAATAGAGGCTTCCTCACAAGCTTCATCATGAAGATTATCCCATTTAGCGTAGGGCGCTTGAGAAGTGAAGGCTAAAGAATTTAAATGCTTAGTAGGTAAAGTTTCATCCTCGGTAGCTTCTTCAGTTACAATGGCAATTTCCTCGGGTGTTTTAGATAATTCAGGATTTTTCATAATAACTGGCTGAGTAGCTTCAATAAAATTAACGGGCTGACTCAGTTCTTGCCCTTTTTCGTTAACCCAAAAAACCGCTCCAATCAAAATGGCAATAGCTAACGGTAGAAACAAATAGAATTTTTTCATAAGTATTAACTTATTGGTATTTTTATTCTATCATATTTAGTTTTAGTTCCAAACACTTTTCAAACAATCTTTTTTTCTGTAGAATGGGACTATTCTTTTCAAGGATAATTTTTTTTCGGGAATCGTCTAATGGTAGGACAACAGGTTCTGATCCTGTCAATTGGGGTTCGAATC
>CAYWJP010000017.1:0-14652 GCA_964458715.1 uncultured Bdellovibrionales bacterium | reverse complement strand
AAACTTAGTTGCATTTTTTAAATTTTGTCTAAAATGTGAGTGAACTTATTCAAAGTCAAAATTTTCCATAATTTTTTTTGCCTTGATTACTTCATCTGGAGGCGTAGAAGCACCGGCTGTCAAAAAAACTGTATCCTCTTTTAAAAACCATTTTTGAAGAATATCTTCAGCTTTTTCAATGTGATAAGTTTTAATTTTTTTTGATTTGCCAATTTCTGCCAATTTTGTAGTATTGCTTGAGTTGAGCCCTCCTATTACTATCAACAAATCCGGCTCATCACAGATTTCTTTAACTTCTTTTTGCTTTTGAGTGCTATCTAAACAAATAGTATCTTGTAATTCAAAATCAATTTTTAATTCCTTTAGCTTTTGAATAATTTTCATTAACTTAGAGCTTTTTTGAGTAGTTTGGCAAACAATACCTACTTTTTCTGATAATTTCTCTTTGATATTCTCTAACTCAAGAGCACTGTCAATAATAAAAGCTTGGTTATCAGCCCTAGAATTAATACCTTTTACCTCAATATGATTTTTATCTCCTATTATAACAACTTTAAGACCCTGCTCATTAAATTTCTTAGCCCAATTTTGAGCTTTTTTAACGAAAGGACAGGTAGTATCAACTATTTGATTAGTCTTGTTTTTAATTAAGTTTAAATCTTCCAAAGTAATCCCGTGACTTCTAATAACAAAAATTGAATTTATTTTAAAATCTTTTAGATCATCAATAACTTTAAGCCCTTTTTTCTTTAGCCTATTCATCATAATGGGATTGTGGATTAATTCCCCCCAGCAAAAAACAGGACCTTGACTATTTTCAAGAATTTTTTCCACTAAATCAATCGCCCTTTTAACACCGAAACAAAATCCAGCGTTGGGAGCCACCTTAATTTTAAGTTTATTCATTATTTTTTCTTAAACAATTGTTTAAAGATTCAGTCAGTTTAAAATAAAAAGTCAAATTATGGATAGAAGCCAATCGTCTCGCTAAAGGCTCCCCTACATCGAATAAATGTCGCAAATAAGCTCGAGAGAAATTTTTGCAAAGAGGGCAATCACAATATTTATCTACCGGACCTAAATTTTCTTTAAATTTAGCATTCTTCAAATTAACCGTTTCATAAAAATCCTGAACTTTAGTTAGGTCTATTTTTTCTGGATTATTTTTCCATAAAAACATTCTACCATGTCGACCCTCTCGAGTAGGAATAACGCAATCAAACATATCAACTCCACTAAAAACACTCGTGACAAGCTCGTTTGGCCTTCCTAGCCCCATTAAATAACGCGGTTTATCAACTGGTAAATGAGGAATCGTCCATTTAAGAATATCTCTTAAATTTTCTCGAGGTTCACCCACTGCTACCCCTCCAATAGCATACCCATCAAATCCAATTTCCACTAGTTCTTGAGCAGATTGAATTCTAAGATCCTCATAATTAGAACCTTGAACTATTCCAAATATTAAAGGCTTCTTCTTTTTATTTAAAGTTTTTTTATCAAAATATTCTTTGCATCTTTTAGCCCAACGAGTAGTGAGTTCCAAGGACTTTTTAGCTTGTTTATAAGAGCAAGGATAAGGTGGGCATTCATCCAAACACATTATTATATCAGTATCCAAATCTAATTGAATTTGGATTGAGTCTTCTGGCCGCATAAAATGCTTATTTCCATTTTCTGTATCAACAAAATGAACTCCTTTTTCAGTTAATTTTACTCCTGATTTTCCGAAGCGTTCTTTAGCTCTTTCTCCTAAAGAAAAAATTTGAAAGCCACCGCTGTCCGTTAAGATGGATTTATTCCAATTCATAAAACCATGCAAACTATTTTCATATTGTTTGATAAGATCGGTTCCCGGCTTAAGCCATAAATGATAAGTGTTTCCTAAAACAACTTCGAAGCCAATTTCTTTAATTTCACTGGGCAAAATTGTTTTGACCGCCCCCCTAGTGGCAATAGGCATAAAAAGCGGAGTTGTTACCCGTCCGCTTTTTGTTTTTAATTTTCCTAATCTTCCCTTACCAAATTCTTTTTCAATTCTAAAAGTCATACTTTCCAATTATACTAGAATTAAACGCTTTTAAATTTCTTATAATTTCTTTTTCCACAAAAGTTTCAAATCCTTCAAAATCAACTGAATTTATAAGTGGAAAATCCTTATTAATTTGGCTCGCTTCAGGTGCTACTCCAATTTGAAATATTAATTCTTCCAATGGATATTTATACCCAACTTGAGAATTTAGAGAATTTAATTCCCATTTTAGCTCGTTAGATCTTTCATTGAAAGTTACCGTTCCAGAGCTTCTTTGAAAACTATCTTTCCAAATAATCCCAGAGGGTAGCTTAATTGTCAAGTCAGGACTATTAATTTTATTAAAATTATTTTTTAAGGCCACTTTAGCAGTAAGAGTGGTTTCTTTTCCAGACTCGAAAGGCATTGGTCCGGAATTTTTAAAAACACCTCCTTCAAACTGGGCAAAAACAGAAATATCTAGTTTGGTATTAATTTTAATTTCTTTCTCTCCAGAACTAATTTCTTTATCGCTCAAAATAGCCGTGTCTATATTTAAGCTACTAATTTTAGCTTGGGTTACCAGCGCTTGATTAGTATCGTCACTATCCAAATCTAAATCATCCTTCAACTTAAAACTAAATTCAACTGATCCGCTTTCTCCTGGATTAAGAATTTTAAGAGCGGGAACATCTGAAGCTTTCCAAATTATTTCTTGTTTCGTTTGATTATAATATCCAAATTTAGCTCTAACCGAAGAACCTATAATTAAATCGCTTTCAAGATCTTCTTTTAAAACAAGATCTAATAATGGACTGGTAGAATTATTTTTAAAATCAATTCGATATTTTAAATTACTATCCATATAAGTAGTTTGGCTTTCAATATCTACTCCTTCAATAATTTCTTGTGAAATAGCAATTCGAGAAGGAATAACTTTAATAGACTCTTCGGATAAGGATATTTTTGAAAAAACACCTTTATCATCTGAAGATCCAATTATCCCGGTTAATTTTTTAATCGAATCAACTTCACTGGCAAAGCTACCCAAAATTTCAATCTCTAATTTCGTGTTACTTTTAAGTTCTGGCACTTTGAATCTATTTTCAGATCCACTTACTGCCGTTAATTCTGTTTGCGACAATGAAAAATCATCTGGATACTCTATTTCCAAAATCAAATTATTAAAATCAATGGCAGTGGTATTATTTAAAACAGCTATTAATTTTAAAGTTTCTCCACTGGAAACCTCTTGTTGCGTAACTAGAGAAAAATCCACCACTGAACCTTTTACATCGATAGAATGATTACCCTCTTTATTGAATACGCTACTAAAATTTGAGGGTTCATAATAAAAATCAGTATTTAAATAAACTTGATTTCCTCGAGGAGAAAAAACACCAAATTCCAACTGATAATCTTTGGTTTCTCGCGATTTGATATCTCCGATATTAATAAAAAAACTATTTGAAGTATTTTCTTTCATATAGCTCATCATAACGGGAGTTAACTCTTCTGGATATTCGATTTTAATCTGAGTGTTCTTAAGAGAAACTCTATTATTATTATGAATTAAAAGCTTATATTCAAAATCTTCCCCACTTTTAACTTCTTGGTTTCCTTGAAATTCAATTACAACATTTTCTTGATCAAACGATAATTGTTTATACTTTATATATCCGATTATACTTCCAGAAATCACTAGAAACGCAGCCAAAATAATTCCTGCTATTTTAATTTTTTTCTGATTTAATTTTGAAACTATTGTTTGAACTTCTGATTGATCAATTTTTGAAGGTCGATTATCAATTGGATCTTCCTGAAAATAAGTTTTATTTTCAGTCTTTTTTGATTGCTCTTGCAAAATTTTATTCTGAACTGGAGTGGTTTCTTTTTTTTCTTTTTTGTTATCACTATAATCGTCAGGAGATACTTCTCTGTTTATTAAATCATCATTATTATGACTATAAAGCCTTCTATGTAAATCATTTAAAGCAGACATTTTTGTTTTTGTTAGTTATTTGCTAGAATTATATCATACATAAATAGCTTTGCCAAAAATTTGAGAAATAGAAATAGAAAATTCAAAATAATCTGGCCCCAATTCCTGTTGAGACTCTTTTTACTGGTTATTTTCATCGTTTTAATCTGGGGGGGATATCTATTTTTTAAACTTTATTCTTTCGAAAAAACAATTCTTCTGGATAATGACCAAAACCAAACCTCTACTATTTTATCCACCGCCAAAGAATTTGTTACTAACGAAAAAAAAGTTCTCAAAGGTGAAAATCGAGAACGAATTAATATTCTTTTGTTAGGAATGGGTGGCGAAGGACATAGCGGACAGTATTTAACTGATACTATTATTTTAGCCTCCATAAATCCAATTAATTACAAAACTGCTCTAATTTCAATTCCCAGAGATTTATACGTGGAAATACCCGAAAGTTATGTTTACACTAAAATTAATGCTGTTTATGCTTATGGAAAGAATGCTTTAGAGAAAGAAAATAAATCAACTCTCGAACCAATAGAAAAAACTGTAGAAAAAATTACCGGTCAACCTGTTGATTATTATTTGACAATTGATTTTGAAGGATTTAAACAAGTTATTGATGAATTAGGAGGAATTATTATTCAAGTTGAAAATGATATTATTGATACTCAATACCCTGGACCAGGAAAATCTTATGAAACCTTTAAAATTGATCAAGGCACCCATTTAGTCGATGGTGATGTAGCTTTAAAATACGCTCGAGTTCGACACGTTGCGGGAGGAGATTTCGCTCGGCTTGAAAGACAACAAGAAATTATTTCAGCCGCTAAACGCCGAGCTTTATCTATTGAAAATTTTGTTAATCCTATTAAATTTGCTAGCTTATTAGACGTTGCCAAAGAAAATATTCAAACCAACATTCAACTAGACGAAATTCCGGCCTTCATTAAATTATTCAAAAATATTAACACCTACGAAATGAATACCAAAGTCTTGGATGCTTGGAGCTCTGACTCCTTACTGGCTGTTTCTCATGTTTTGTTAGGAAATGTTAACGCTTTTATTTTAGTTCCTCGAACTGGTAATTACAAAGAAATTCAAAATCTAGTTACTAATATTTTTGATTTAGAAAAAATTGAAAAAGAAAAAATTGAAATTAATAAAGAAGCGGCTAAAATTATCCTAATTTCAGAAAATTCTGAAAATGAATCCCAAATAAAAAACTTATTTAAAAAAATGGGTTATATTATCAAATTAGAAAAAGATTCTGCAATTGCCCAACAATGTCAAAATGAAACCAAAATATTCAATCAAAAAAGTAAAAAATATTATACATTAAATGATTTAGCCACTAAGTTCAATGTTGCAATTCAAGAGAGCTCTTTTGCTGATTTATCAGCCGATATTATTCTCTGTTTTCCGGTTAAAACTCTTGAAAATCTAGGAAAACAAATTGATCAAACTAATGTCGATGAATTTGAAGGTGGACTAATCCTAGATGATGATGGTAATATACTTTATAATAAAGATTAATTTTTAAAAAACATTTCAATGAAGATCATATTCGGACTAGGTAACCCTGGTGAAAAATACTTAAAAACCCGTCATAATATTGGATTTATGATTTTAGATTTATTAGCCGAAGAATTTCAAGCAAAATTCAAAAAGGACACCAACTCTAATTCTGAAATAGCCAAACTAATGGTCAATGGTGAAAAAATATTGCTTTGCAAACCTCAGACTTTTATGAATAATTCTGGACAAGCAGTTGCTGGTTTGATGAGTTATTATAAAATTAATCCACAAAATATTAGTATCATTCACGACGAGATAGACTTACCCTTCACTGACATTCGAGATTCTAAAAATTCAAGCTCAGCCGGGCATAAAGGGGTTCAATCCATCATTGACCATTTAGGAACTCAGGACTTCATAAGATTGCGGTTTGGAATTCAAATAGAAGACAACGGCCTAGCTACTGAACTTTTTGTTTTAAAAAATTTTTCTAAAGAAGAATTAAGTGGTATAAAAAAAATGGATATAAAATCCATATTATATCGAATATTGGAACTGCTCAATAAAAACTAAAAATAAATTCGTATTGTCCTTTCAGACTTCAACGCCTCGAAGATAGAATAGCGAAGCTTGCACCATTGAAGAATTAAGTAATTCAAAATTGAATCGAAATTCGAAATTCAAAATTCAAAATTTATTTTATATATCAAGCACTAATTACTAAAGATTCTTTTATTATGCTTTAGTAAAACCAAAGGCTTTCATTAATAATAAAAACAACCTGATGTTGCTCATAGGATTTAGGTAGGACTAGGAGGGAAATTGTCTTACACTAAAATTACGAGCAACATTAGATTGTCTTTGAGATTAAATTATCTTTACGACAATAATCGTTAATCTTTAAAGTTTACTATTCTAGCAAAATATTAATATAAGTCAAGAAAAACAAACCTATTGAAGGTTTGTTTTTCTTTTAAAATGTTTGAGTAAAGGCTTATAATCAGACTATTTATAGCCAATTATTCCAAATAAAAATTGACATTAAAACTAGTAAAATTCCAGCTACTAATCTCATATATTTTTTGGCTTGTTGTCGCCATTTTTCAACTTTTTCCACTTTTTTCCAAACAAAAATAGTCCCGATAACAATTACTAAAAGTGGCAAAACAAAGAAAAAATTATATAAAACTAAATAACCAAAAACTGCCGTCTCTTTAGTGCTTAAAACAGAAACATACGCCAAAGGAATTCCAGAGGTACAAGGCAATTCCACAAGACTAGAAAGCAAAGCTAGTATGACCGCACTAACAATCGTTCCTTTTTTGGTTAACTTTTCTAATAATGGTTTGACCTTTTCTGAAATTTCGAAAGAAAACCACTTTCCATAAAAGAAATAATCTTTAATCATTACCAAACCAACAATTAGAGCAAAAATAGAAATTGCAATTCTAATTTCTTTGGCAATTTCTAAAACAGCAATAATCTTAATTAAACCGTACATAAACAGCAAATAGAAAATAAAGGTGGTAACAATAAAAGCTATTCCCGCTTTTAAAGCTTTTCTGCTTGATCCAATCCCCATCAAATAAATAAGCAGAAACATTAAAACTGAAAGCATACAAGGATTGATTCCATCAGCTAAGCCCAAAACTCCTCCCAAAAAACAAAGTGAGCCATTTTCTTCTAGGCAGATTTCTTTACCAAATACTTGAATGGTTTTATGGGAATCATGATTCCCGTTAATTTTAGGTTCTTGCGCTTGATTGGTTTTCAATAAGTTTATTATCGGCTCTAATTCTAATTCTTTATCTAAAAAGGATTCGCAAACTTGGAAAGAACATTCCTCGATTCGTTTTTTTATTTTTCGTCCAACTCCCATTTCGTTATTGAATCCAACAATAACACCGGCATTTTCCCCTCCTACATTTTCACCAATTATTGTAACTGGAACTCCCCCAGACAAACCAAATTTTTCCACTACCTTTTTAAAGATGATCTGATTTTTTTTCTCATCTAGTAGCAAAGATTGAATTTCTAAACTAGGATAATCATTTTTAATTTTATCCAAAAATTTAGCTTCAGCCTTGCAATGTGGACAAGCGCTAGTATAAAAAAAATAAAGTCGAACTTTGTTTAATTCTTCCGCCTTAACTTGAGATATATTTAAAAATCCCACTAAAAATAATCCGCTAAAAATTAAGGGAGCTAGTATTGAAAAAAATATTCTTTTCATCTTTTATCTTATTTTTTAATTACTGACTATTTATTGTTAATCACTAATCATTTATTGTCAATTGTTTACTTACCAATCAATAGATAGGTTTTTCATTGTTTCAATATTGCCCAAAAGTCGAACCTCTGAAAAATTTTATGAGTAATCTTCTATAACCATTTTTCGTTTTTTTATCCAAACATTTTGGCATATTCCGAAACCAATCATAGTCGCTAACAAAAAACTGCCGCCATAACTCAGAAAAGGTAACGAGATTCCAGTAACTGGAACAATTCCAATATTCATTCCGATATTTATTACCACTTGATAAGAAAACATTATCAAAACACCCCCGACTATCAATTGACCAAATCTATCTCGAGCTTTCTGAGCAATACAAAAAATACGATAAAATAGAATCCAATAGAATCCAATAGTTAAAAATGAACCGATTATCCCAAATTCTTCAGTAATAGAAGCAAAAACGAAATCGGTGTGTCTTTCTGGTAAAAAATTTAATTGACTTTGTGAGCCGTTCCCGATTCCTTTTCCAGTCACGCCTCCAGAGCCGATAGCAATCATAGACTGAATCACATTATAACCACTTCCTAGTGGATCTCTTTCAGGATCTAAAAAAGTCTGAATTCTCTCTTTTTGATAATCTTTTAATACCCCGCCCCAGCTTAAAAATAACGCAATGGAAACCGTAAGAAACAAAAAAATTAAATATTTTTTATCCACCCCAGCGAACAAAGACATTCCCAGCCAAATTACGATTAGAACCGAAGCCGATCCCAAGTCTGGTTGCTTGAGAGTTAAGAAAATTGGCAAAACCATTATAAGAAAAGATCCAAAAAATTCTTTAAAACCAATTTTTGAATGACCGACTCTAACAAAATAACTAGCTAAAAAAATTATAGAAAAGATTTTAACCAATTCAACTGGCTGAAGATTGAAGAATCCCAAACTAAACCAACCAGAAGTTCCTCTGACATTACTCCCTAAAAATAACACCAAAAAAAGCAATGCGATACTAACAAAATACAAAAAATTACTATAATTTCTCCAGGTTCGATAATCGTAAAAACTAAAAAACAAAAAAAGAGTAATTCCTATTGCCAAAAAAATAAGTTGCTTATGAAAAAGATTGATTTCCCCTTGTTCAATTCCGATTGAAAAAGAATAAATAGTAATTAAGCCCGAAACCAATAAAAAAGAGACTGCCCCCATACTTTTCCAGTCTAATTTTAGGACTCCTTTTATCATAATCCGTATTTAGCTTTATTGAAATTGTGTTCTTCTAGCGTCTTAGAAAAAACTGTTTCACTTGTTTTTGGATCACTTAAAAAATAATAATAATTGGATTTTTCTGGAAGAATCGAAGCTTCAATCGATTTTAATCCAGGATTGCTAACTGGTCCTGGTGGTAAACCAATATTTTGATAGGTATTATAAGGAGAATCAATTTGAGTATCTTCTATGGTATATTGCTTTTTATCTTCTCCTAAAACATAAGCTAAAGTAGCACAGCTCTGAAGTAAATAATTATCGTTGACTCGATTCCAAAAAATTCCTGCTACAATTTTTTTATCTGCGTCAGAACGAACTTCTTTTTCCACCACTGAAGCCATAGTTACAATTTCATGTAAAGTTTTCCCCTGATCTTCTATAGATTGAATTATTTCTGGAGTAATTTTTTCGTCAAAATTATTAAAAAATTTAGTAGCTAGTTTAATAGCATCGTCTTCAGGATAAACAAAATAAGTATCAGGAAATAAATAACCTTCAAAATCCACTCCGATAGGAAGACTGCTCAAAAAAGAATATTTATTTTGAATATTTTCGCAAGCACACACTGCTCCAGTTTGACATTTACAATTAACAATCTCTTCAAATTCTTGGGCTAATTTTGGATCAAGTTCTTTAATTCGTTCAATAATTTTAGCGTTAGTAAATCCTTCTGGTATAATTAATTTTTCATACGCCTCTTTAATCTCTCCTTTAACTATTTTTTGGGCTATTTCTTGAACAGTCATATCGGGACTTAGTTCATAATTTCCGGCTTGAATTTTCTGAGTTAAAGATTCCGATCGAAGATAAAAATAAAAATAATATTTATTTTTAATTAGATTCGCTTCAGCTAAATTCGAACCAATCGTTTTAGCTCCTTCATTTTTTTCTATTTCAAATAATTGAACCAGATTGGATTCACTGACTCGACTATTATAGGCAAGCGAATGAAAAATCGCATAAAAGATAACGATTAGCACTATTAGTGCTATTAATATTGTTGAGACAATTAGAGGAATTTTAAGATTTTTATTCATGAGAAATAAGGATTTAATAAATATTAGTAATTTTAAATTTAAAATTTTGTCTGCCACGACGAATAATTCAATTTCAAAATTTGAATATCAACAATTTATAATTTATAATTTATAATTTGTAAACAATATCTAATTTTCAATATCAAATTTTAAAACACCGCGTTTATAAATTAAAAATTAGTTATTATAGATTGTTTATAAATTACAAATTATAAATTATAAATTTCTCTTATTTTTCTTCTTTTAAATATACCTCTTCTCCATCTTCTAATCCTGATAAAATCTCAGTGTAACCATTATCACCATTTAATCCAGTTTTAATCTTTTTTTCCGCTAATTTACCGTTATTCATAACAAAAACTATCTCTTGACCATTATTTTCAAAAATAAACTGGTCTGAAACTCGCAATATGTTCTGTTCAGAATTAATAAGAATATCAATATCAGCGCTCATTCCTTCTTTAAATTTAAAATTGCTTCCTTCAATTTTTAATTTAGCTTTATAATAAACTACATCTTGAATTTTGGTTGAAGCAGGTTCAATTTCAATAATTTTAGCAATAAATTTTTCGTCATATTCAAAAGCATCAAAAGTAACCTCGGCAGTTTGATCTAATTCTAATTCAGAAATATCAGACTCTGGAATATCCGCTTCTAAAATAAAATCTTTAGTAATCATCTCGCCGAAAGACTCACCCAGGCTAGCGCTTCCAATAACCTCTCCTGGTTCATAATTTATTTTAGAAATTATTCCATTCAAAGGGGCTTTCAGAGAGGAGTTTTCCAAAGATTTTAAAGCAATTTGATAATCGGCTTGAGCAGCGACAACAGTGGCATTCCTGCTAGATTCTGCATAATTAGATTCTATAGTCGTCAAACTTTCTTCGGCTAAGCTAAGAGAGTTTTCTGCAGAAATATTATTCAAAGCTCTGCTTTTTCTGGCAGTTTCCAAAGCTTCTTCAGCTGCCTGCTCAGAATTATCAGCGCTTGTCAGCGTCAACAAAGCACTTTTAGCTTCTTTACTTCCAACTCCATAATCAGACACGACTTGATCATAATAACTTTCCGCATCTTCTTGATAATCACTAGAATTTTCATAAGCGATCTCAGCAGCGTCTACTAACTGGTCATAATATTCTTCTACGGCTTCTAAGTAATTTTCGGCATTATCTACTTTTTCAAGGGCCTCTCTTGTCGAGTCACTGTTCATTTTATCAGTCATTACTGCCTTATCCAGGGCAGCTTTCGCCTTTTTGACTTGTTCGCTAAGTACATTATTGTCTAAAATTGCAACAATATCGCCTTCTATAATTTCATCACCTACTTTTACTTTAATTTCCTGAACTCTTCCGGCACTTTCAAAATTTAAAGCAATGGGACTCTCCGAAACCAAAGAGCCAGTAGCTGAAATTGTTTTTTCCAAATCACTTTTGGTTACAATTTCTTTTTGCAAATTATCAGTTGATTCGCCTCTTTGGGACCACCAAATAATTCCACCTATTATAATTACGGCTGCTACTCCAATAAGTATCCAATTTTTTGTTTTCATTATTGCCATTTTATAACTTTATAAACTTTACGAACTTTTAGACTTTAAGAACTTGAGCTTGAAAAGCTCCAGCGTATTTCTAAGCAAAATTGCCACTGTAATAGGGCCAACTCCGCCTGGAACAGGAGTATAAAAACTAATTTTTCCTTCTGACTCTTTCGAATCAAAATCTCCCTTAACTTTTTTTCCATCTCGAGAAATTCCAATATCAACAATTCCCGCCCGCTCTTTAAGCATTTTACTTTTTATGAAATGAGGCTTCCCGACCGCTGAAATCAATAAATCTGCTTCTAAAATTTCATCACTTAGACAAGAGTCTGCTGAGGATATCCTTTTTACTTGAGCTTCTTTTTTTTCTAAAATATTTTTTAAATTTTCACTAAAAATCTTAGAATTAGAAATTATTAAAACATTTTTATTCTTAATACCATATTTCGCTTCCGCTAAAATTTCCAAAACTGCACCGTGAACTGGGGATATTATTTTATCAATTTTTCTTTTTTGATTAATCGGATGAAAACAATCCACGTCTTTCTTGGGATCAATCGCTGTTATTATTTTATCAGTATTAAACTTATTTGACAAAGGCAATTGAACTAAAATACCATCAATTTCTTTATCCAGATTTAAAACCTCGATTGTTCTAATAATATCCTCCTGGGAATCTTCTTCGCAAAATCGATAAAGATGAGTATCTATTCCCACCTTCCTAGCTTCTTCTACTTTTTTATTAACATATAATTCCGACTCTTTATTATGTCCTATTAAAATCACCGCTAAATTAGGCCTTATTTCAGCGTTCTGAACTTTATGTCGATTTAATTTTAAAACTTCTTCGACAATTTCGTCTTTGATTCTTTCAGCAATAATTTTTCCGTCAATGATTTTGGTTTGCATTTATTCTTTAAGCTTAATAATATTTATAAACACATCTTCATTTTGCAATGTTATATTTTCAATTTTGATACGAACTAATCCGTAAAGTCTTTAAAGTCGAAAGTCCCTAAAGTTTTTGATATTCACGTTGTAAAAATTCCAACTTTATCGACTTTATGGACCTGCCTACCGGCAGGCAGGCTTTCTAACTCTCACACACTCGGAATTGGAAAATTTTTAGAAAACTCTTTAACTTCATTTTGAATATCTTTCAAAACCTCATCATTATCTCGATTTTGGATAGCTTTGTCAATCCATTCAACAATTTTTTTAATTTCAGCTTCCTTCATGCCCCTAGTAGTAATAGCGGGAGTTCCAAATCGAACACCAGAAGGTTTCATCGGTGGATTAGGATCATTAGGAATAGTAGAACGACTAACTGATATTCCACACTTTTCCAAAGCGGTTTCAGCGGTTTTTCCATCAATTTCTTTACTGGTCATATCAACTACCATTAAGTGATTGTCTGTTCCCTCCGAAACTACTCGATAACCCTTACCTTGAAATTCTTCCACCATAATTTGAGCGTTTTTAATGGTTTGTTCTCCATACTCAGCAAACTCAGGCCTTAAAGCTTCTCCAAAAGCTACTGCTTTAGCGGCAGTAATATGGTCATGCGGACCACCTTGCATTCCCGGAAAAACTGCCCGATCAACTTGTTTGGCATATTTTTCTTTGCACATTATCATAGCTCCTCTTGGTCCTCTTAAAGTCTTGTGAGTGGTAGTAGAAACTACATCAAAAAAAGGAACTGGATTATTCATTTTTTTGGCTGCAATCAATCCGGCAGTGTGAGCAATATCTGCAAAAGTGTAAGCTCCGACTTCATCGGCAATTTCTTTAAATTTGTCCCATTCAATTTCTCGAGAATAAGCACTATAACCAGCTACAATCATTTTTGGTTTTTCTTTTAAGGCTAACTTTCTAACTTCTTCCATGTCGATTTTGCCTGTTTTTGAATCTACTTCATATTGAACAAA
Organism: uncultured Bdellovibrionales bacterium; assembly: GCA_964458715.1. GTDB lineage: Bacteria > Patescibacteriota > Minisyncoccia > Moranbacterales > DUUL01 > UBA2773. The sequence continues at coordinate 1,126 of CAYWJP010000017.1, read as the reverse complement.
ATCATAAAGCATTCCTGAAAAATTAACTGGATGTCCATGAGAAAGATGGCCACCATGATCCAATTTTAAGCCCATTACCTTATCACCTGGTTTTAGAAAAGCAAAATAAACGGCCGCATTAGCCGGTGATCCAGAAAGAGGCTGAACATTAACGTGTTCGGCACCGAAAAGCTCTTTAGCTCGCTCAATTGCAATATTTTCTACTTTATCAACCACTTGATTACCTCCATAATATCGATGCCCAGGATAACCTTCACTATATTTATTAGTCAAAACAGAGCCCATCGCTTCTAGCACTGCCAAAGAAACATAATTTTCAGAGGCAATTAATTCAATTTCATTTATTTGTCTGGTTTTTTCTTGTTCAATAATATTAAAAACAGCTTTATCTTGATTTTTTAAATTTGTATAATCCATTTTGATAATTTAATTATTACAAAAATTCTACATTTCTTCCTCTATTTTAAAATTCAAAGACAAATGAGATCACAACATGGTGTTTAAATATTTAATAAATTATTCCAAAATCCAAACTATTCCAAATTATTCCAAATCAAAACCAAAATCTAAATGTCAAATTTTTCCTATTTGTTGTTTTTCTTAGACAGCAGGATTGCAGAAAAAATTAAAGTTAATTCCTGAGCTTCTTTCCAAAGTTCTCTACTTTTTTCTTTTATTTCTGGGTTAGCTTTGGATATTATTCTTAACTAATATTTTGTTTCTTTGGCTTCTTTTTTGGAAATTGCTATTTTATGTTTAAAATCCTTTCCTGATTCTGCTCCATCAGCCTCACAATAATTAGCTCCAATACTAGTTCCTGATTTTATTAATTGAATTATTATAGTTCTATTTATACCATTTCTCTTTATATTTTTGCAAAAATCAATAATGTTTTCAGCGAAGTTAGCCGTCCTTTCCTCTAAATCGTAGTCTTTTTTAGATTTTGACATTTGAGTTTGATTTGAGTAATTTGAAATAGTTTGAGCTTTGGAATGATTTAGAAAAACTATTCTTCATAAGAATTAGTAGATGTTACTTCCGGTTCTTTTATTCCAAAAAAATAGTACCACCAATAGTAATAATTCGGTCTATCAATATTAACTTCTGGTTCAAAAACGCCTTCTTT
>CAYWJP010000016.1:0-15001 GCA_964458715.1 uncultured Bdellovibrionales bacterium | reverse complement strand
AACTTAGTTGCATTTTTTAAATTTTGTCTAAAATGTGAGTGAACTTATTCAATAATAAGACTTCTTGGGATAAAAAAATAAACATTGAACTTATTTTTAAATGTGTTATTATTTTTTACTCACCTATTAAGTAAATCAAAAAATCAATGTTGAATTCGCTAGAAGATTTTAAAAAAATAATAAAAAAATCAAAAGAAATTTTAATTGTTTCTCCAGAAAATTCGATTGACGTTAAAGTCTCTTCTTTCGCTTTGGTTCACCTTTTGGAAAAAATGAATAAAAGCGCAACCTTATTTTCTACTAAAAAAGATCCTTCTAAAATTTCTTTTCTTACTAAGCCAATTAAAACAATTGATGATTTAGCCGGATCTCGAGATTTTCAAATAATTTTTAATACTTCAGAAAATAAAATTATAACAGTTAAAACTGAAGAAAAGGAGGAGGAATATGTTATCCATATTACTCCTGAAAAAGGATCTATTAATCCCAAAGATTTTTCTTTTATTCCTGCTAAATTTAAATTTGATTTGATTATCGTAATAGGAGCTCCTAGCTTAGAAAATCTTCAAGATCTTTACTTTAAAAACACCGATTTATTTTTTGAGGTCCCCAAAATCAATATTGATTACAATCCTAAAAATGAAAATTACGGACAAGTAAATATTATTGAAGATACCGCGTCTTCAATTGGAGAAATCCTAGCCGAATTAATTTTAGAAAACTATCCAGAATTAATCGATAAAAAAATATCCCAGTCTCTTTTAACGGGAATAATTTCTGGTACTGAAAGTTTTCAAATCCCAACTACTTCTCCTCGAGCTATGGACTTATCGGCCAAACTTATGAAACATGAAGCTGACCAACCAACTATTATGAGATATTTATATCGAACTAAAAACTTAGCTTTTCTGAAACTATGGGGACGTATTATGGCTCGATTAAATTGGGATAAAGAAAAAAAGGTAATTTGGTCATTAGTTTCCCAGGAAGACTTTATTCAAAGCATTTCTGACGAAAAAGAAATTACTACTGTCCTAGAAGAGCTTCAAAAAAGCTTTCCTCAAAATCAAACTTGTATAATTATATATGTTAATCATAAAAACGAAGCGATCGCTTTATTAAAAATCGTTGACGAAAAAAAGATGAAAAGACTAACAGAAGCCTATGAGATTGAAAACTCTGACCAAATATTGGAAATAAATTTTGGCCATAAAAATCTTATCGAAGCTGAAAAAAATTTGTTTGAAACAATGATCGAAAATGAATTCTAAAAAAATTATTAATTCCAATCATTAATTTTTATTTCTCAACAATTTTTATTTTATCTCCAACTTTTATTTTAAATTTGCTTACTTCTCCTGCATTAATTTCCAAAACCTGATTACACTTAAACGGAGATTGAATAATTCCCTTAAAATTTTGGGGAATTTTTTCTTGAATAAAAACTACTTCATTATCTCGAAGAAAAACAAAATCAAGATCAAACTGCATTCCTCTCATAACGTGAGAAGAAGAACTCATTCGATTATAGAGAAAGAGCATTCCGTTTTTTTTTGGCAAAGATTGAAAACCTCCTAATCCTTGATAGGTTTCTTCCGGCGTCTGAACTATTCTTATTTTCATATCAAATTTTTCAGCTATTTCAATTTTAGCATTAGGTTGAAAATCACTTTCATTTTTTTGTTTTTGACAAAAACCAACCAACATTAAACCGGTAAGAATAAACACAATCAACCAGACTGGGTTTAATAATATTTTTTTAATTTTCATAACTATTTTTTTGAAATCGAATTCTTTTGATAAACTTATTATAAATAAAGAAATCATCATAAATTCCGTAATTAGCAAAATAATTTTTTGAACCTGATTAACCACAAAAAAACTAATTATTAAAGCCAAGCTCAGAAAAACTCCATAACTCAATAAAACTTGCTTAGGACTAAAGCCCAAGCTTAATAACTTATAATGTAGATGTCTTTTTTTGTCATCTCTTCTGAAAATTGATTGCCCATCTTTGATTCTTCCAATAATCACCCAAATAAAATCTATTACCGGCAAAATCAAAACCACCATAGTGGTAGCAATTTTAGTTCCAGCAATAATCGCCAAAGAAGCCAACAAAAATCCAGCAAAATAACTGCCACTGGTTCCGGCCTCAATTTTAGCCGAAGGAAAATTAAAAATAAAAAAACCAGAAAAAGCTCCGATTCCAATCATACTGATTACAGCCAAAGCTGGTTGATTGACTTCAGGTCTCAAGCTAACAAAAAAAACAGCTAGCAAGGATAAAATTCCTGCCACTGATAACAATCCATCAGATCCATCTAGCCAATTAACAGCATTAATAATTCCAGTTAGCCAAAAAATTATAAAAATTCCGCTAATAACGGAAAAGGATTTTCCTAATAAATTCAAATCCCAATAATCAAGTCTTAACAATTCATTTCCGGAAAACGAAATTAAATCAATCTTAAAACCAAACCAGATTAAAATTAAAGCTAAAAAAAGCTGGAATGCAGATTGAATCTTCCAGTTAAAATTTTTATAATCGTCTAAAAATCCAAAAACTAAAATCGCCATTGATCCCAACATGAGAGCCGTTATTTCTGAAGTAATTACAATTTCAGGAACAATCAAAACCGTAATAACAAAAGAAGATATAACAGCTATCCCTCCTAATCTAAAAAAAAATTTGGATTTTTCTTTGACCCAAATTGTTAAACTAAAACTCAAAAGACTGGAGATGATAAAGGCTATTAAAAAAAAGACGAACCAGTTCATTTATTTTTTTTAATTTTTGAAATTGGAATACTAAATAAGGCGCCCAACAATCCTCCCATCATATCAATCAACACATCCAACGCTCGACCCGCTCGATCTTGAATAAAAAATTGATGAATTTCATCACTAATCGCATATAAAAAACAAAAAATAAGAGAAAAAACACTAGCTTTAAAAAAGGAAAAATTCCAGCAAAAATGAAAAATTCTCCAAAAAAGAAAAACCAAAATAAAATATTCTAAAGTATGGGCCGATTTTCGTAAAAATATTTCAATTGAAATTGATTCCGATCCCGACCTTAATCCTGGAATTGATGATAAATAAAAAATTAAGCCCATCCATAAAATAACAGGCAAATAATAATAAGCAAAAACAATAAAGTTTCTTTGATTAGTCATCTATTTTAAAATCAATTTCTATAATATCTTTTATTATTCGATACAATGAATAAAGAGGCAACCATATCCAAAGCATTCGACCAATAAAAAACTCAAAAAAATCATTCATTTAATTAGTTAAATTATTTAATTTTATAAAATACATCCTTCTTTCAACTATAATTTCCTGATTTTCAGATTCCGTAATGACCTTGAGATCTTCATTGAGACTAAAGGCAATTGACCAAGTCAAAAACTCAACATTTAATTATGCATCACTGGCACCAATCGATTTAGAAAAAGAGAATCCTTATTCTTCGACAAAATGACTGGCTACACTCCCTTTATTCCGAACTGGCAGAAAAACTTCTCTGTGTGCAAAAATCGTTTTTGTCTATTTTATAAATACTACCAAAAAATCAATTTAATTGAAATTGTTTAGCATGCTCACTTACAATTTCAATCAAAGAGTCTAAAATAATAATTAAATACTATTCTCATCGCAATTATTTCATTGAGCTTTTGGCAAATATATAGGCTCTTTAAATATTTAAGATAAGCACTTGTTTAGACACTTTTTTAAGTAACTGTCTAAAATTTAATGCTTTAGTAAATAAAAAAGATTTTAGATAATGACTGATATCAACTTCTTGACGACTTACTAAAGTATCTCTATAAAATTTCACCATCAAATTTCGATACTGTTAATAGCCGATCTCCATACATATTAACCAATTCTGCCAGAGTAGTTTCTTAAAAACACCTGAATAAAATAATCCAGTTAATAATCCAAAATACAAACTATTTCAGAAGATCGTTCCGTCAACATCAAAAATAGTCAGCTTATCTTTTCTCGTTATTATTTTTTATCAGCTTTATATTTTTTCATTATCGCCTCATCCTCTTTGGCGCTTAATTTAGTGTAAATAGCCACTAATACAGCAAAAATACCTACCAATAGCCATTGAGTCGAAGCCAACCAGATATCTGCAGCTAACCAACCAACCATAGCCGCAAAAATTGCCAAACAAGCTATCACAAAAAAACCGTCTGCTAAAATTTTATGAAAACTAACCATCGAATACCACCTCCATTTCTTTTATTTTTATTTTTTATTTTTCAATTTACTCTTAGCTATAAATAAAAATTTATGATTTTCAAATTTTTCTATCAAAATAAATTTTAAAATCATTTGAGTCACTACTATAGCGGTAAACATAGAAATCATTATTCCTATCATTAATGTTAACGCAAAACCTTTTATAAATCCAGTTCCCAGGGCAATTAAAATCAAAGCAGTTATAATAGTCGAAATATTTCCGTCTCTGATAGAAGGCCAGGCTCGTTTAAATCCTTCATCTGCTGATACCCTCAAACTCTTTCCACTGCGAATTTCTTCCTTGATTCTTTCAAATATCAGGATGTTGGCATCAACCGCCATCCCGACTGACAAAATATAGCCAGCGATCCCAGATAAGGTTAAGGTTATAGAAAATGGTGTAGCTGAAGATAATTTAAAAATCGAAACCATCAAAACTGTATATAAAAGTAACGAAACAACAGAAATTAAACCGAAAATTCGGTAATAAAGAATCATGAACACGCTCACTGTTGTTAACCCAATCAGACCAGCTTTAAGACTTTTTTCCAAAGATATTTTTCCCAAAGTCGGACCGATGCTTTGCTGACTAACCAAATTAATCGGAACTGGCAAGGCTCCCGCATTTAATCTCTGAACTAATTCTTTTGCTTCTTGAATATTAAAATTTCCACTAATCACGGCTTCTCCATTTCGAATAACTGATTGGACTATAGGAGCACTAATTATAATTCCATCCAAATAAATAGCAACCGGTTTTCCTTGATTTCTTTCGGTTATTTCTTTAAAAAGATCTTTCCCTTCATCGTCAAAAACCAACCCAACTTCAGACTCATTAGTTTGTTGATTAAATCTCAATTGAGATTCTTTTAGTTGTTGACCAGTCAATCCGGTATCCCTGAAAGATTGTTGCTTTTGACTCAATAAACTTTCTTCACTTAAAACTAACAATAATATATGAGAAGCTTTAACTTGTTTTTCTCCATCCTCTTCTTTTTCGTCATCTTTTTTGATAATATGAAATCCAAATTCTGTTTCGACTATTTCTGGATAAACTTCTCCTTTATTTAAATTCTCGCTAAAAGCGGCTTCAGAAAATTTATCTACCATATCGCCTTTTTTGAAAAATCCTAAATCACCGTCTTCCTCAGAGCTACTGCTATCTTCGGAGTTTTCTTTAACCAAAGTCGCAAAATCTTCCCCAGTCAAAGCTTTTTGAAGAATTTCATTAGCCTTTTTCATCTGAGTCTCTTTTTGACTTTGAATAAATTGTCTCTCTTCATCAGTCAAAACTGCCTTGAAGTCTTGTTCTTTAAATTCTAATAAAGGTGTTTCTTCAATTAATTTTTTAGCTTCTTCAGCGCTTTCTTTCCCTGGAATATCCACTATCAAACGATAGGTATCCCCAATCTGAGAAGTTTGAACCAAAACTTCCCCTACTCCGTTAGGATCTACTCTGTTTTTTACAACATCTTGGATTCCTTCAAGCGCTTCTTTTTTGTTTTCTGATTTAATATTCGACATATCTGCTTCGTAAAGCAAATGAATTCCGCCCTGAAGGTCTAAGCCTAAATTAATTTGGAATTTATCAGTAATTCCATCCAGCCATAAAATTCCGGTTTTTTTCGGATTAGAAATTAAAATGGCTAAAACTGCCAAAATAATAATTAAGGTAGTTTTTACTCTTCGTTTATTCTTGATATTCATACCTCAATTTTAGCAAAAAAAAATTAAAATACAATAGACCTATTACACAACAAGCCTAGCGCTTAAACGCCCCTTAATTTCTTTGACATTTCTGGTTTTTCATAGTATATTAAGAGTGTTTCTAAACCCCTTTAATTAAAATCACGTTCCATGAATCGAACCCAAAGAAGATTATTTATGTGGCTTTTTATTTTTCTTTTTGCCTTGGTAGCTCCAACGGTTATTTTATTAGCTCAAGGCTACCGATTCAGTCTGGAAAATAACATTTTCGTTTATAGCGGATCGATTACCATAAAGAGTTGGCCAAGAGATGTTAATATTTTTATCAACGGAAAGCAGCAAGCCAGCAAGAACCTTAATATAATCAATGGCTCTCACACTATCAACGGTATTAAACCTGGTAAATACCAATTAGCCTGTTCTAAACCAGGCTACACTACTTGGGAGAAAGAAGTTGAAGTACACTCAGGAGTTTCAACCGAGTTTTGGAATGTTTTGTTATTTCCAGAAGAAAATAGTCAAAATAAACCCGCGCTTGTTGGTCGAGGGGAAATTAAACAAGTTTTTTTATCCCCCAACAGTAATAATGAATTAGTATTATTTTCCGAGGAAAATTTAAAAAAACAAATTTATCTTCTAAATACTACCGATAATTCTTCTGAATTAATTTTTGAAACTGAAAATTTTAATTTTGTTCCCAAAGAAGAGGGTTTAAATATAGAATGGAATACCAATAATAAAAAGATATTATTGCCAGTTAACGATAAAGAAAATCAGCGAAAATATTTGATAATAGACACTGAAGAAGAGGACAAAAGCAAATTCACAATATTAAATGATTTTTTCAAAAACGGATACATTCACCAGGCTCGTTGGATGTTTAATGATCAAAACGTAATTGCTCTCCTAACTGAAAAAAATAATTTATTCTCCTTCGACTACAAAAAGGAATTAGTTGAACTAATTGCTGAAAATGCTAGTGGTTTTGATTTCGCCGAATACAATATTTACTATGCCCAGCTACCTAATAATATTATCTGGAAAGTTAAGCAAGACAATTTTAAAAGCAAAAAACAAATCTCCAACGAACCATTGTTAATCGAAGGAAAAAATCTTTTTACCGAAATAACCGCTTATGATGAATATCGAATTTTTGTTAATAGCGATAACAAAAGTTTTTTACACAATGAAAACAATAAAAAGAATTTAATTTCGACGCTTAAACCCAGCGAAAAAATTTCAGGCATTCAGTTCTCTGATGATGGTAAAAAACTTTTATGCTGGAACGATCATGAAGTTTGGTATTATATGCTTAGAGATTGGGAAATTCAACCGAAAAGATATTTTGGAGATAAAATCACCATCACTCGCTCATCAGAACAAATAAAAAACGTTCAATGGATGGATAGCTATGAAAATATCCTTCTTTCCGCTGGTAACAGTGTAAAATCATTTGAAATTGATCCTCGTAATCATACTAATATATCTGGCTTAGCAACCGCCGAGGAATCGATTCAAGACAAAAACTTGCTCTATAATAAAAATAATCAAACTTTGTATTTTTTAAGTAATAATAAAATATTCAGTCTAATCGCAATTGATAATGCCGGTCTTTTAGGATTCTAATTTTCAAAACAAAACTGAAAAATCCCGTTATAATGACGGGATTTTTTTAAACTAAATTAATAGATCTATTGCATAATAGGTCTAATATCTAGCTATCCAACAATAGCTAAAATATGTTTACTTTTCAAAAGAACAAATTTATTTTCCCCATCCTTTATCTCAGTAATTTCATATTTTTCAAAAATAACTTTGATTCCAGTTTTTATCTTCGAATTGATATCGTTACTTTCTCCTACTGAAACAACTTGCCCTTGTTGATACTTTTCATTTTCGTTTTTTTCAGGAAGAATAATTCCACTCTCGGTTATTTTATCAACCTCTTCCAACTTAATTAAAACATTTTTTTCTAAAGGAATTATTTTTTTCATGATTTTAGTTTTAATTATTATAATAGAATCGCTCAATAACTGTCTAAAATTCCACCGTGATTTATAAAATTTCGCTTATTTACTAAAAAATTCTAACACTCTCAAAACAAGGTGTCAATTAAAATAAAAAACCCCGAAAGGGGTTCTCTGCTCAAAGAAATATTATTTTTCAGCTAATTTTTCTTCATTTTTAACTTCCTTCTGAATCTTTTCCTTCACCTCGTTTTTCACTTGTTTTTCAGCTTCAGCTTTTTCTTTTTTTACTTCTATTTTTATTTCTCCTTCAACTGTTTCGGGTTCGGCTACCACAGGCTCTGTCTCTTCAACTGCTTCAGTCGATTTCGTCTCTTCAGTAGATAAATTTTCTTCTTTTTTTACTTCTTCCTTAACTTTTCCCTTAAAACTAACCTTCCGTTTAGCTTCTTTGATCAACCCCTTGGTCACTAAAAGATTATGAACTGAATCCGAGCATTGAGCTCCGACACCGATCCAATGGTTGATCCGATCTTCTTTTAAAACAGCTTCTTTTGTATGTGGATCATAACTTCCCAGTGCCTCAACAAATCTCCCTTTAACTGAAAAAGCTTTTTCGGCTACAACAATTTTATATTGGGCGTAATTTCTTTTTCCTATTCGTCGATATCGGATTATTAACATAAATATATAATTAAAAAAGTTATAAAAACAAATTCTGCTTACAGAACTATTTCATATTAAATCAAAAAAGCGCCTAAGTCAATAGACCTGTTGCGTAATAGGTCTAATACTAAAGCACTCAATTAAGATATCTTCGGCCTTGACAAATGACGCGAAACAGATAAATATCTTTTGAGCTGACTTTTTAGGATTTTTTAATGATTTTATCAATTATTCCATATTTTTCCCCTTCTTCGGCACTCATAAAATAATCCCGCTCCATATCGCTTCTAATTTTCGCCAATGATTGACTAGTATGCTTGGCTAAAATTTTGTTAAGTTTTTCTTTGGTAGCTAAAATATGTTTAGCATGAATATTGATATCAGTAGCCTGCCCACTTACCCCTCCCATAACTTGATGAATCATAATTTCGCTATTAGGCAAAGAAAATCGCTTACCTTTTTCTCCAGCAGCTAATAAAATAGCGGCAGCCGAAGCTGCTAAGCCAATACAAATTGTGGAAATTTTTGGTTTTATATATTGCATAGTATCATAAATAGCCAAAGCAGCCGAAACACTTCCTCCTCCAGAATTAATATAAAGCTTGATTTCACCCTTAGGATCTTGCGATTCCAAGAATAATAACTGAGCAATAATTAAATTGGCGACTTGATCGTTGATATCAGTTCCCAAAAAAATTATCCGCTCCTTCAAAAGCCTTGAATAAATATCATAAGCTCTTTCTCCTAATTTCGTTTTTTCAATTATAGTTGGTATTAACATATCTAAGAATTAAAAATTATTCAAAGCTCAAATTATTCCAAATTACTCAAATCAAATCCAAATGACAAATGACAAAAATTCTAAACAATTTGACGTTTGAACTTTGGATTTTGAATTTGATTTGGAACAATTTGAAACAATTTGGATTTTGACATTATCAGGCTTAAACCCAAAAAACTACAAGCTGATAAGGTATTCCAGGGTTAACTCATTAGTCATTTCGTTTTTGATATTATTAAATATCCTCTCCACATCCAAATCATCAGTTTTCTGCCCCTTTGCCATCATTTGATAATGTTGCATAACTTGATTAACTCGATCCTGAATGTTTTTTGATTCCGGAGAAATCTTATTTTCTAAAGCTAAATGTCTTAAGGTTAAAGAAGCCTTAACTCTTTTAGGAGCCTCTTTCTCTTTCCATTGGTCTTCAAGCTTACTCTCAGAAATTCCAATCTGTTGCAAATAAACATCTTTAGCTAATCCCATTTGAGACAATTGACCTTCTAGCTCCATTTTCATTTTATCAATTTCAGATTTGATCAAAATATCCGGAATTTCAATTTTAGCTTTATCTATCAAATTATTGAGAATATCCATATGTGATTTCTGCTTTAATTGATTCTCTTTCTCAGCCTTAATACCTTCTCTGATATTTTCTTTAACTTCTTCTAAGTTTTTAAATTTCCCAATTCCAGCTGCAAATTCATCACTGATTTCCGGAAGCTCTCTTTTTTGAACATTTTTCATAGTAACCTTAAAACTCACTTTCTGCCCAGCTAAATGTTTTTGTTGATATTCTTTAGGAAATTCAAGTTCAAATTCTTTAATTTCTCCCGCTTTGATCCCAATTAAATTATCTTCAAATCCTGGAATAAATCGATTTTCACCAATAACCAAAGTATGATCCTTGGCTGAACCACCTTCCAAAACGACGTTGTCTTTAAAGGCTTCAAAATCAACTTGGACTTGATCGTCTTTTTCGGCCGCTCGATCAACAGTACTGATTTTAGCTTTTTGTTTGGCTAAAACTTCTAGTTCTTTTTGAATTTCAACTTCTTCTACTTTAACTTCATTTTTTTGACTTTTTTTATTAATTTTGGCTACTTCTTCTTTCCATTTTTTTCCTAATTCGACTTCTGGCAAAATAGCTACCTCAATCTCAGCTTCTAAATCATTTCCTATGGCTAATTTTTTAAATTGAACTTCCGGCTGACCGATTACTTGAAGTTTATTTTCAATCACATAATCCACATAATTTTGTTTCATCGCTTCTTCAGCCCCCTCCTGTAATAAATGACTTTCTCCAACTGATTTTTTAACTACTTCGAAAGGAATATTCCCCTTACGAAAACCATTGATTTTAATACTTTCAGACAGATGCTTCGCTACTTGTTTAATAACCTTATCAAAAGCTTTAGCTGATAAAATCATTTTTAATTTAATTTTAGATCCAGTGATCTTTTCCATTTCAAATTTAGCTTCAATTTTTTTAGACATTTCTAAGTTCATTATTTATTAAAGTAATTTTCAAAGCTTGGAACGACTTGTTTTTTTCGAGAAACCATCCCTTGGTTATAAAGAATGTCTTCTTTTTTTTCAGACTTAAAAATAGTCGAAAATAGTTCCTTGGCTTTTTCGTCTGAAGACAAAGTATAGGCTTCTTCTTTTAAGATGTCCACTATCGAAAAATAGACAGCCTCCATTTCGTCTATTTCTTTTATTTTATTTAAAATTTCCAATACCTCTTCTTTTCGCTCTAAACCAAAATTAGCGTTAGTAGTTTCCATCACACCAATTCCGAATTTATGACCGGAAAAATCAAATTCTTTATAATCCGACCGAACTAGTTCTTCAGTCGAAAGATTCTTAACGTCACTTTTCGCATCAAACATTTCTCTGCTAAAAATTTCCAGGTTTTCAATTTGAGCAATTTTGTTCAGCCGCTTCACTAACTCTCGATCCTTAGGCGTCGTCGTCGGTGACCGGAAATACAAAGTATCAGAGATAATTCCAGCAATCATAATTTGCGCAATTTTCTGAGTAATTTCCATTTTACGAGAAAAGAATCTTTTAGCAATAATGGAGCAAGAGGAGCCTAATGGTTCAATATGAATTCTAATCGGCTTATCAGTTTGAAGTTTGACCTTGTGATGATCAATGATCTCAACAATATCCAAATCATTTAAATTATCGATACTTTGCCTTTCTTCGTTGTGATCAACTAAAATAATTTCAGAATTATGAGGCAATTCTTGAACAACCTCAGGAAAATCAACTCCAAATTTTTCCAAAACAAACTTTGTTTCGTTATTAATATCTCCTAAGGCAAAAGCTTGAGCTTCGATATTTTTAATCGCCAAATAAGATTGATGAGCAATAGCGCTACAAATTGTGTCAGTATCGGGGTTTCGATGCCCTATAATACTTTTCATTTTTATTATAAATAAAGAATTATTTACCAGCTTTCTTTCCCTCTTTTTTTATTTCTTTAACTTCTTTTTTAACCTTCTTGGGAGCAGTTTTCTTAGTCACCTTCTTTTTAGTCTTTCTCGGTTTAATTTCTTTCTCGACTTTTGCTTCTTTTTTATCAGTTTTTTTAGCTTTTGCTTCCTTTTTAGCTTTAACTTTTTTCTGGTCTTTTTTTTCTTCAACTTTTTCTTCCTCTTTTTCAGGCTCTTCTTTTTTAATTTCAGCTATGTCAATTTTCCAACCGGTTAACTTAGTGGCCAATCGAACATTCTGTCCTTTTTGACCAATCGCCAAAGAAAACTGATCGCTTTTAACATAAGCAACAGCTTTGTTTTCCTTTTCGTCTAAATCCACTTTAACCACTTTCGCTGGAGACAATGAACTGGCAATTAATTTGTCAACTTTGTCGCTCCACGTAATAATATCAACTCTTTCTCCTCCTAGTTCTTCAATAATAGCTTGGACCCTAGTTCCTTTCTGACCAATGCAAGAACCAACTGGATCAATATCTTTATCGTTAGAAACCACAGCAATCTTAGTCCGATTTCCAGCTTCTCTAGCAGCCGCTTTTATTTCTATTGTTTTAGTAAAAATTTCAGGAACTTCTAATTCGAATAATTTTTTCACCAAACCAACACTAGTCCGACTTAAGGTTATCCCTGAGCCTCGAGAATCTTCTTCTACTTTTTTTATATAAACTCGAATTCTTTGTCCAATTCGATAAAATTCTCCAGGAATTTGTTCGGATGGATATAAAACTCCAATTGATTTTCCCAAATCAATATAGACGTTTCGTCCTTCAACTCGATGAACAGAGCCATTGATAATTTCACCTTCCTTGCTTTTATATTCCTCATACATTGCCATTCTTTCTGCTTCTCGTAAGCGTTGAATAATAACTTGCTTCGCAGTTTGAGAAGCTACTCGTCCATAATCGCCTTCTGAGGGCAATTCTCTTTCTAAAAAATCTCCAATTTTAATTTTTTTATCAGTTTTTTGGGCATCCTTCAATAAAATATCTTTATCATTATTAAATTTAGGAAGATAATCATTTTCCTCATCTAATTGCATAGATCTAGATTCAATTTCTTCCTCACTAAATTTAGCTTCTTTCAAAAAATCATCACTGTCTATCTCGATTTTTTCTAAATCTTCCATATTTCGAACACTTTCATCAACAACTTCTTTAAGTTGTTTAAATTGAGCTATTCCGGTCTTTTCTTTAATATGAGAAATAATAATTTGACCTTTTTTTCCATAATCTTTCTTATAAGCAGCTGCCAAGGCTGATTCGATAGTGGTAATCACGCTCTCCTTATCTAATCCTTTTTCTTCACAAATCTGAGAAATCGCACTGTGAAATTGTCCCAATGCAGATGCATTTTTAATTACTTGATTTTTATCACTCATTTTATTTTTTACTATTTAAACTTTTTTAGAAGTCACACATTTTAGCAAAGTTCAAGGAAAAACCGAGCAGTGCAACGAATTGTATGGATAATACATGGAGTGAACCGCGGAGGTTTTGACAAAGAAATTTGCCAAATGTGTGACTTCTACCCTAAAAATAAATTCCCGTCTAGAATGACCGGAATTAAACCCTCCAACACCTTCCTTAACTTGATTCTAATCATATTCCAAAATCCAAAAAAAGTCAAACGAGATTAATCGGAAAGTTTATAAAGTCAAAACCCCTTTCGGGGCTTTCAACTTTATGAACTTTATGAACCTGCCTGCCGGCAGGCAGGCTTTTATACTTTAGAAATTCTCTGACTATCTTCCTATTTCAACTCAACAGTCGCACCAGCCTCCTCCAATTTCTTTTTCAACTCTTCAGCTTCTTCTTTTTTAACTTTTTCTTTGATCATAGCAGGAGCTCCATCAACAATAGCTTTGGCATCCTTAAGACCTTGACCAGTGATTTCTTTAACTACTTTAATAACAGCAATTTTCTTGTCACCAGCAGAAGTAAGTTCTACATCAAATTCACTTTTTTCTTCAACAGCTTCAGCTTCGCCAGCTGCAGGAGCGGCAGCCATAGCCATAGGAGCAGCAGCAGAAACACCGAATTTTTCTTCTAAAATCTTTACTAACTCAGAAAGATCTAAGACACTCATTTTTTCAATTTCTTCTACAATTCCTTTGAATTTAGCAGGAACTTCGATTTTAACTTCCTCCTTAGTTTCCTCAACTTTTTTTTCTTCAGTCATTTTTTTAAATTAATAAATTATTATAAACATAAATTAAACTTCATCTAAAACCATTCAATATTAGAAATTAATTTTTTGAACAAAGTTCGAGGAAAAACCGATTCGCCGCGGCGAAGGAGGTTTTGACCCGCCTACCGGTAGGCAGGCAAAGAAATTTGTCAAAAAAATAGTTTCTAGGCTTTGATATCTTTGATAGAATTCAAAACTCCGACTAGATTTCTTAAATTCCCTGACAACACATTAACAAAACCCGAAATTGGGCTCTTGATTGAACCGACAGCTTTGGCCAACAATTCTTCTTTACTAGGTAATTTGGCTAATTCAATAACTTTATCTTTAGCAATAATTATACCTTCCAAAGTTCCTCCTAAAACTCGCTCCACTTCTTTTCTTCCTTGCGCAAATTGAACTAAGGCCTTAGGAACAGAAATTTCATCTTTACCTTTTACTGCTACGGCTACTTGCCCTTCAAATTCTCTAATATTGACCTCTATTCCAGCTTCGGCATAAGCCAAGGTCGCTAAACTTTTTTTCAAAATTTTCAATTCTGCTTCATTTTCTCTAAGTTTGTCTCGCAATTCTGCCATTTCGGCTACTGTAAGACTTTTATAATCAAACAAAGCAGTTGTTTTGCTCTCCTTAATCAAAGCTGCTACATTGGAGACAATTTGCTTTTTTCTCTCTTTTGTCAGCATTTAGTTTCTTTAAAAATAAAAATCTGCTTCACGCAGACATAAAAAACTTTTTAATAAGTTGAAAGTTTTTCCTCTTTAGGATTTCCAGGAGATTTCTCTCGCTAACCTAATGTCTACGGAATATTTTAATTGAATAAAAACATTCTAATAAATAATAATGATAATGTCAACCTTAAAAATCGTTAGAATCGTTTTTGTTTTAGGAGCATACATTTGTCACCCCTGTATTTATTAAATAATTAGATTTTT
>CAYWJP010000015.1:0-17096 GCA_964458715.1 uncultured Bdellovibrionales bacterium | reverse complement strand
ACTATAACAGCCACTAAACTTCTCAAAGAAGCAGGCTTTAAAATTAATTATCATATGATGCCTGGAATGTACAAAAGCTCCCTTAAACAAGATTTTAAAATGTTTCAAACTCTTTTCAACAATTCCAATTTTCAACCAGATATGCTCAAAATTTATCCCTGCGTAGTAACAAAAAATTCAGAAATTTATCAACTCTGGAAGAAAGGTATTTATCAACCGCTCAGCAACAAAGCCTTAAAAAAACTTTTAATTAAAATCAAGAAAATCGTTCCTTCTTACGTTAGAATTGCTCGGTTAATAAGAGACATCCCGGAAAAATCAATTGAAGCCGGACCCAACATTTCCAATCTTCGTCAAATTTTACAACAAGAAAAAGTTGAATGTAGTTGTATCCGTTGCCGAGAAATTCGTTCCGATTATAAAATTAAAGAAAAAATCTTCTTAAATCGGACTGACTACCCAGCCTCAGGCGGAACTGAAATATTTTTACAATTCACTTCTAAAGATCAAAAAAAACTTTTTGCTTTATTACGATTAAGAATTAATTCATCCGAAACTGCTCAAAAACATTTTTTACCGATTCTTCAAAATTCAGCCTTAATTCGAGAACTTCACACTTATGGTCAATCTACCAAATTAAGTAAAAAAAATGCTGACTCTCCTCAACATTTAGGTCTAGGCAAAAAACTAGTTCAAAAAGCTGAGGAAATTGCCCAAAAAGAATTTAATTACAAAGAAATAGCTATTATTGCTGGGGTGGGAGTAAGAAAATATTATGAAAAATTAGAATATAAGCTAGAAGATGAATATATGACCAAAAAGTTAATCTAACTTTTTGAAATTTCGAATTTTGAATTTTGAATTTTGAAATAAACAATGGTAACTTAATTCTTTGAATTTACAAGCTTCTCTCGTAGATTATTTTAAACATTAAAAAATTAAAACATTGAATCGAAATTCAAAATTCGAAATTTACAATGCCCTTTGGGTGCAAAATTAATCAAAGATAAGTTACAATAAAGTCACACAACCTAATAATTAATCTAATTTTATGAACGACTCAAATAATCAAATAATGACCGCCTCTGGTCCAGTTATTGTTGAAGACGGTCAAGTTTTACTAAATAAAAGCAGCGGGGATGATTTTTGGAAATTTTGTGGAGGAAAAGTTAAAGATTCCGAAACTCTAGAGGAAACTGCCAAAAGAAGAGTTAAGGAGGAAATGGACATAGATATCGAAATTATTGAACTAGAACCTTTTAAGATTGAAATAAAAAGGCCAGGCACTACTGAAAATATCGCTCTCTTATACCATTTTCTTGCCAAAAGAATCGGAATAATCAGCCCTGGTCCAGATGTTAAAGAATGGGGTTGGTTTAATATCAACGAGCTTCCAGATAATTTAGCCCCCAACATTCGACAAACTTTAAGACACTTTGATTTTATTTAATCTTAATTTTTTTCAAAAAAGTGCTATAATGACTTTCCGGATTAGGTTAAGGTTTTTAGAGAAAATATTTTCAAAAGTTAACTTTGACTGCCCCTTGCCGAAACTTTCTGTTTCAAGGCAGTTTGTGATATGCGGCGAACCTTGAAACTTTTCACTACCTAAACTAAAAACCGCCTAATCCGGTTTTTTCTTTTTGTAAAACTTTATAAATTTTCGACTTAGCCATGAAGCTTAACAAGATATTCTCCGCCTCGGCAAGCGACGCGAGACGGGCAGTAAAAAAGGTGACTGGGAACAGTTCCTCTATTATTTTTTCTCTTCTTCGTCAATTTGCCTGGCAATCTCATCCCAAACTTCGTCCGGAATAAAAATCTGTTTTCCAGAAGGAGTCATTCCTGGATAAAACCAAGCCGAAATAATTATTTTCTTACTACCTTTAAGTTGATACATCACCCATTCCTCCCCCTTGCTATGATCTTTTTTAGATTTTTGTCGCATTACTGCAATAGTTTTCTCGGCTATTCCTTCTTCTTTTCGATCGGGATATTTAATAATTCTTTTAATTTTATTGGCGGTTATTCCATACTGAAAAATCTTGCCAACACAATGGCAAGTCCAAAAATAATTAGCATCACTTTTAGGAATAGATATACCATTCATAAATTAAATTATCTAGATTCTGAGTGTATTTTAGATTAATTTTTAAAAACTAGCAAATGCTTTTTGAGTAAAATTTGATCTACTTTTGAAAAACAATTTGAATTAAATTTTTTGATTCAATAATGCGAACTAGTAAAATATCTTTCCATAATAAAATCCCCCAAGGGGGATTTTAAAAAAATAAATACTATTTTACAGCAAACATTCTAATTTTTCTTTCTACTGCTTTCTGAACATCATCTCGAGCAACTTTTAAAAATTTGCGAGGATCATTAACTTCACAATGTTTATCTCCTGCTACCTTACAAATCGCTGAACAAAAAGCAATCCGAGTGTCAGTATCAATATTGAAAGCGCAGATACCTCCTTCTATCGCTTTTACCACTTTTCCATTAACCCAATCGGAAGCTCCATGTAAAATCAACGGAGTATTTGGTAATTTGGCTCGAATTTTCGCCAGTCTATTAAAATCCGGCTCGCTTTTCTCTCTAAAAAAACCGTGAGCGTTGCCAATTGCAACCGCCAAGGCATCCACACCAGTTTCCTTTACCATTTTTTTAGCTTCATCAGGATCAGTCATAATTTCGTTCCAATCTATATCCAATTGTTCACTTCCCAAATAAGGTACTTTTCCTAATTCTGCCTGAACTGCTACTCCTTTCGGATGAGCATATTCAACCACTTCTTTAGTAATAGCAATATTTTCCTCTAATGTCATTCGAGAAGCATCAATCATTACAGAGTCCGCTCCCAAATCAATAGCTTTAATAATATCACGCAAACTATGACCATGATCAAGATGAAATCCGATATTAGTATCTTTACCTAATTTTTTAATATTAGAGGCAACTAAATCACCGATAGTTTCAAGAGTATATTCAATGGTTGAAAAAGTCGTTTGAATAATACAAGGTTTTTTTAATTCATTGGCTGCCATTATAATTGCTTGAGTTACTTCCATATTAGAAGTATTAAATGCTCCAACAGCTGTCTTATTTTTCATAGCTTTTTGCAAAATTTCCAGAGTTTTACTTTTCATTTAATGAGTTTATAAAATTAAAATTAACTATTTATTTTCTTTAACTCCATTCGAATTAAAAAATTTGAATGCAGTTTAGTTCTGGAATATACTTAGATTTTAAAATTCGAATATTGGAACAAGCTCCAAGATTTCTGAATTAAAAAATTTAAGTGCAATTCGAGGCGAAATTGATTCACCGCGGCGAAGGAAATTTGAAACTTTTAAATTTAAGTGCAGTTCGAGGAGAGCCCGAGTAACGAGCAAGGCGTATTGAATGATACGACGAGCGAGTGACGGAAGGCTCGACAAAGAAATGTGCTAAATTAAAAAGTTTTAGTCAAACGCTTTTATTATTTTTAAAAAGTCATAAGGTTTAGTGGAAGCACTTCCCACCAAAGCTCCCTCCATTCCAGTTTCTAAACAGATTTCTTTTGCATTAAAATTATCAACACTCCCACCATAAATTATTTTGACTCTTTCGGCTGTCGATTGCCCGTATTTATTAACTAAGAATTTTTTAATCAATAATCTGGCTTCCATGATTTCATTAGAAGTCGGAGGATTTTCAGGATTGTTGGCACTAATAGCCCAAATTGGTTCATAACATATAATCGTTTTTTCGATATTCCCTCTTCCAATTTTTCCTAAAATATCTTGGAGTTGTTTCAAAATAACTTGCATAGTTAAATCTTGTTTTTTTTCTTCAAAATTCTCTCCAATGCAAATTATTGGATTTAATCTATTTTTCAAAACTTTTTCAACTTTGAGCGCAATTTCTGAATTCTGTTCGTTAAAATATTTTCGACGTTCACTGTGGCCTAAGATAACATAATTAACACTCATAGAAGTTAACATTTTAGGACCGATTTCTCCAGTATAAGCACCTGTGTCTTCCCAGAAACAGTTCTGCGCTCCTAAAGAAAATTCATCTTTTTTAATGATTTCAGAAAAATTTCCCAGAAAAATACTAGGTGGGCATAAAACAGTTTCCACTTTTTCAGACGAAAAATTTTTCGAAGCCTTTTCAAAATTAATCAACCAATTTTCCGTTTCAGTTTTACTAGCTAATTTCATTTTAAAATTAGCAATAACTAAATATTTTTTCATAATTATTTTTAAGATTTCTAACTCCAGTTAACGAATCTAGTTTATCATAAATTTTTAATTTTGTAATTTTTTCAATTAAAAACTAAAGACGCCAATAGTTAACAAGGTCACAATTAAACCCGCTACTAAAACTCCGCAAAAAATTATTCCGATAGCTTTAAATTTATTAATTCCAAATAAAAAAGCCGCTAAAGCTCCAGTCCATCCGCCAGTAACCGGCAGTGGAATTGCTACTAAAAAAAATAAACCCCAGTCGCCATATTTTTCAATTTTATCACTAACTTTTTTTCTAGTTCTCTCAAAAAGCCAATCAAAAAACTTTTTCCAAAATTGAAAACGACTAGACAACCATTCGGTAATAAATTCAAGAAAGAAAACCCAAAATATAACCGGGATAATATTTCCCAAAACCGCCCAAAAATAAACTTCTAAAATTCCCATTTTATAAACTCCAATTCCAACTGGAATAGCACCTCTTAATTCAAAAATTGGAGTTACGCTAATAAGCATCACCGAAATTTGAGAAGGAACACCCTTGAGAATTTCTACGGCTTGATTTACATCAATTAACATGTTTCAGACTGATTAAAAAGTTAAAATTAAAATCTCAATACTACAGTGCAAAATTCAAAAGTTTTTTCAAAATTTGTAATTTGTAATTTATAATTTGTAAACAATTTATAATATCTAATTTTCAATTTTAAAACTCAAGTTTTTAATATTCTTTTAAAAATGTTCTAGAGATTTATTTTTGAGTGTAATTCAAGGCGGATTTGAGCAACGAACGAGGCGCACTTAACGGTGCGTCGAGTGAGTAGCGGAAAATCTAACGAGGAAGTACACCAAAAATAAATCTCTAGGCTTTTTTCAAGGCTGTGGCGGCTTTCTCGGGTTCAATAGCCGATATTTCAATCCCAGTCGACAACTCAAAACCCGCCCAAATAGAAGTTTTAGGTAATATTTCAATATGCCAATGATAATGCCCGTAATCGTTACCATCACAAGGCGAAGTATGTAAATAAAAATTATAATCTGGATCATTTAAAACTTCATTTATTTTTCGGATAGTCTCATTCAAAGCTTCACCGACTTGAATTTTATCCTCAGTTGCCATTCTCTCGAAATAAGGTTCATGATCTTTCGGCAAAACCCAAACTTCAAAAGCTCTTCTAGAAGCAAAAGGACAAATAGCAATAAATTTATCATTTTCAAAAATAACTCTCTTGTCCTCCTCTAGTTCCCATTCTACAATATTGCAAAATACACATTTTTTATTCGATTTATAATACCTTTCGGCACCCTGCAATTCTAATTCGATATAAGGAGAAATAACTGGAATAGCCACTAATTGAGAATGAGGATGAAAAATCGAAGCCCCAGCTTCTTTGCCTTGATTATGAAATATTTCGATATAACGAACTGATTTTTTATTCATTAAATCCAAATAGCGAGTTTGAAAAGCATCAAAAATCTCAGCTACTTTCAGATTATCCATTGTCCCAATTCTTTCAAAATGATCTTTAGTTACAATTACTTCATGATAGCCCACCCCATCCATTTTAAAATAAGGACCCTCTTCTTGATGTCGGATTTTACCACCAATAGGACGATCGAAAGCCGGGTATTTATTAGGAAAAACTCTCAAGCTCCAATCATCGTCAGAAGTATTGTAAATCAAAACATCTTTTTCTTGACCTGAAGACACGGGGTCACAAAATAAACAACTTTCGATACTACTTTTTTCGTCAATCACAGTATTAGTTTTAAAATCATCCGGTCGTTTTCTTCGACTATTAGCAATCACCACCCAATCCCCGCTAATCAAGTCTTGCCTCAGTTCAGAAAATTTTTCTTTTTTTATTTTAGGAGCGTCTACTTTAGAGTTAATTTTTGTTTTTATTTTTTTTATTGAACTCATTATTATTTTTTAATATTTTCTATTTTTTTATCAAGTTTATAAACTCCTTTAATTAGGTTTAATTTAACTCTAAATAAATCTCTAAAAGTGCTAATATAGCCAGAAAGGCCAACTAAACTTTCACCCCTATCATTCCATTCTACTGGAACCTGAACAGTTTTATAGCCAAGTTTTTTTCCAATAATTAAAATCTCGAAATCAATTCCCCACCTACTAATTACTGTTCTGGGCATAATATCTTTTACTGCTTGCTCTGTAAGCATTTTAAAACCACATTGAGTATCTTTATTTCCCCAAAGACCTCCAATAAATTGAATTAATAAATTCCCCATTTTTCCCAACCATTCTTTCCAAAATGGTTGATGTTTTTTAATTTCTGATTCATGCATATCTCTTGAGCCAATCGCTAAATCTACACCCTTGTCCATCTCTGGAATTAATCGATCCAACATTTCAATTGGAGTAGCTCCATCCATATCAGTAAAAAGTCTTCTTTCCCCCATAGCTGCTAGCAAACCCTCTCTTAAAGTATAACCCTTTCCATGATTAATTTTTCGATCTAAAATTCTAACATTTTTATTATTTTGGGAATGTTTTTTAACTAAATTAGCCGTTTCATCGGTGGGACCGTCCAAAGCCACCACAATTTCATAACTCAAATCTTTTTTTTCAAAATAATTTTTAATTGAATCTAAATGATTTTTCATATCATCTTCCTTGCTAGATTCGTTGTAGGTAGGAATAACCACAGAATATTGGGGTTGATTTTCTTTTTCCATATTATTGATTTTAAATTTTTAATTTCTGAAGCAAATTCTATTTCAATCTTATCATTCATTGCCTTCTCTGTCTAACCAACTTTGCAAAATAACCCTGGAAGATTCAATGTCATCTCCTTGAAAAATTTTCTTCTGTTCAGCGTCTATTAAATTTCTATGAGCTACTTGAGTAGAAAAATCCTCATTTTCCAATTCAATTGGAATCCCATTCTTTTTAATTTCCTCTAAAAATAAGTTAAAAAGTTTTCTCTGGAGAAGTTTTTCATTAAAACCAACAATTATTTTATTAATCTTTTCTCTTTGGCTCAAATCAAAAACTGCTTGATAAACATCAGCCGCTAGAACTTGCTTATAAACACTAGCAATTCTATTTTCTTCATCAGCAATTGCCAATCCACATTTACTTTGACCCCAATCGATACCGAGATAATACATATGTAAGTTAAAAAGTTTATAAAGTTAAAAGTTTATAAAGTCATTCATAAATAAAAATCATCATAATCGCAAATACTTTACAAACTTTATAAACTTTTTACTTTATGAACTACCTTGTAAGAATCTCACATCCGTTTTTTGTCACTACCACTGTATTTTCAAAATGAGCTGATAGTCCGCCTTTCTTGGTTAGAAAAGTAAGTCCATCTGATCCTAATTTTATACTGCTATTTTTTTCATTGACCATCGGTTCTAATGCAATAACCATCCCTTCTTTCCATCTCATTCCCGTTCCAGCTTTTCCAAAATTAGGAATCTGAGGAGCTTCATGAACTTCATAACCAACTCCGTGGCCAACTAATCCTCGCACCACATAAAAACCATTTTTAACAACAAATTGTTCCACTGCTTGGCTGTAATCTCCTAAAAAATTTCCGGCCTTAATTTCTCTTAATCCGATCTCCAAACTCTCTCGAGTAATTTTAACAATTTTTTTAGCCGTTTCACTTCCCTTACCCACAATTATGCTAAGAGCCGCGTCAGTAAATAAATTTTTGTACTTTACTCCCACGTCAATTTTTACAATATCTCCCGGTTGAACAAAGCGATTCGTCGAGGGAACACCGTGAACAATTTCATTGTTCAGTGAAACACAGGCCGTTGCTGGAAAAGGATTTGAATCTCCCTCGGGATAACCTTTAAAAGCCGGTTTCCCTCCTCGATCTAAAATTACTTTTTCAGCAGCTAAATTAATATCCATAGTTGAGACTTGTCCTGTCGAAGACCGAGCCATTTCTTTAGCCATATTCAAAGCCTCTCGAAGTATTTTTCCTCCTTCTTTTAAATCAGCAATTTCTTGAGTGGTTTTTATCATACTTCCCATATTTTGAGTTGATTGGATTATTCACATGTGTAAATTGTCAAAGGTCCCGATGTGCTTTCCACGCAAGAACTTGCACCAGGAGTAAAATCATTGTTAGTATAAAGTTGACATTCTTCCTCTTCAATGTCCTCCAAACAAGCAGGAGTAAACAAACTACCAGTACTATAAGTACAACAACCTGTTTCAACAGGATCGGGAGTAGGGTCAGCGCTTGAACCACAAGTATATGAAGAACCTACAGCATCACAAGTATAACTACCCTCTTTAAAAGTCCCGTTCAAACCATTGCAAGTACTGTATGTATAATTGTTTTCACAAGAAGTAGCAGCTGTAGCGCTTAACCAAATACAACAACCCACAGCAGAATCATCAATTTCTTCTTCTTCTATGGCATTTATAATGGTGCTCGGAGCGTTTAAAGTTCCACTTACTAAATCTGGATTAATTACAAAAAGTAATAAATAAGCGGTTAAGGCAATTACTAATCCGATTAAAGCATTTTTAATAGTTTCTTTGGCGTCCATCATTTTAGAAGAATTTCCTACTGAAGTCACGATATAAGCAAAGGCCCCTAATCCTATCATAAAAATAGCCAAAATTCCAGTAATCGAGATTCCAAATTTATAAAGATTATTTAGATAACCAGTGAGATCACCAGTCACCGAAGTTTGCCCAGGAACAGTCTCTAAAGTTTGAGCCAAAACCCCGACAGTCGGAACAAACATCACTACTCCCATAAAAAACATTGATTTCAATTTCATATTAATATTTTAGTTTAAATTTGTTTAAGGACATCCCGCTCCGCCACAACCAAGATCGGTTTCACAAGTAACAGGTTGAGCGCCATTAAAAGAAAAATTCTGAGTAGCATCTTCGTGGTCTATGGCGTAAACTGTTATGCTGTAAGTCCCATCTAACACACCCGAAAAACCGCAAGAGAAAACATCAGCAGTACCAGTAGTGCAACTACCTAAAAGTTCAGTGTCTTTATAGACATGAAGCGCAGTAGGCGTTGAAGTATCGTCAGGATCAGAAGCTGAACCAGTGACAGTTACAGCTCCATTACTGCAAGATGTGCTTGTAAGCGTACCAGTAGGAAGACTATTGCTAGTAGGAGTAGTAGTCACAGCGACACCATAATCACAACCAGAAATAGCAGTAGACTGCCATTGTTTGCCACTAGTGCAAAGAGTTACCGCCCATGATTGTCCTCCAACAGAAATACTCTGCGAATCCACCCAGTAATAACCTCCATCACAAGTCTGAAGTGATGATTGAGTCGCACAAGCATTGTTGAAAGCAGTAGTATAACAAGTAACATCATCAGCGGTACAAGTATCAGTAATGGTAACTGCAGTAGCACCAGAGAAAAATTGTGACAAGCTAATATTTCCTGCCTCTACGCAACCTATTGAAGTCGCTTCTTTAGAATAGCCTAAACCATTTAAATAACTTTCATCTTTAGATAAACCAAAGGCATGTAAATTGGTTGAAGAATTATAAAATCTCCACAAATTTTCCATACCTTCACCATTACCACAGCCTGAATAACCAACCCGAGTATATAAATCTGTACGCTCGGTCCAATCTGGATTAGTGTCCAATCCATATTTATCATTTTGCGAGACACTAACAACAATATCACCAGCAGTGCTCTCGTATGATATTGCGTCTCTGTTTCCATAATTTAATAGATATTGGTCATAAGCATAAAAATAAGCTTCTGAGCTATTCAAAACAAAATATGGACCATTGCCAGAGGTGAGGGCTACACCGACAGGAATTCTTCCGGGATTGTTAACGTGTGAGGTTTCAGCGTTACAAGAATTACTAGCAACATAAGGACTAACCCATGCAGGAGATTTTGGTGAAAAATAGCAGGAACCAAGAGCTTCACATATAGCCTGAGTACAGGAATCGCCAGAACAACTACTACAATCACCGATAGAAATAGGAGGAGAACTAAAACTGCTGCCAAGAGCTTCTTCCAAGCTAATATTTCCTGCCTCTACGCAACCTATTGAAGTCGCTTCTTTAGAATAGCCTAAACCATTTAAATAACTTTCATCTTTAGATAAACCAAAGGCATGTAAATTGGTTGAAGAATTATAAAATCTCCACAAATTTTCCATACCTTCACCATTACCACAGCCTGAATAACCAACCCGAGTATATAAATCTGTACGCTCGGTCCAATCTGGATTAGTGTCCAATCCATATTTATCATTTTGCGAGACACTAACAACAATATCACCAGCAGTGCTCTCGTATGATATTGCGTCTCTGTTTCCATAATTTAATAGATATTGGTCATAAGCATAAAAATAAGCTTCTGAGCTATTCAAAACAAAATATGGACCATTGCCAGAGGTGAGGGCTACACCGACAGGAATTCTTCCGGGATTGTTAACGTGTGAGGTTTCAGCGTTACAAGAATTACTAGCAACATAAGGACTAACCCATGCAGGAGATTTTGGTGAAAAATAGCAGGAACCAAGAGCTTCACATATAGCCTGAGTACAAGAATCACCAGAGCAACTGTCACAATTATCACTAGTCATAGACTTAGACAATTTAGAAACTATTCCCAAATCGGTACAGCTACCCGCCCAGAGAGTCGTCAAAGTGCCTGAAACAAACTGACAAGAAGGGCTTATTAATGAACATTCTGAACTATCACAAAAATTAAGAATTCCGCTACCGCAATCGCCACAAGACTGAGAGGCTGTGGCTCCCGCTGGGTCTGTCACAGTGTTATAGGCAATCGCACCATTTGTACAATCTTCTCCAGTCCCCGAACCAGTACAAGCTCTGACCTCATATTGATAGACACCAGCAGTACTAGTAATTAATTTACAATTTTCATTATAGTAAGAGCAATCAGGATCATTGGGAAGAACTTCCCAAGCATCACTCAAAGTTTCCGAAGTTAATCCCCATCTATACTCATAATGATCAGCTCCGTTAGCGAAATACATATAATGAACATCTTCTCCGAGAGCGACGGTTGGTTCTTGGACGGCAAAGATAAGATTGGTGGGTTGAGTGGCAGAAGCAACTTTGGCAATAGTAGCAATAGTAGCGATTGGACTCCCCACAACCACCGTTTCAATTGAGCTGAGACAATAATTTATACCAGAATCTCCACAAGCCGCTAATCGAATATCATAAGTTCCGGGAATGTCAATTTTTACTTGACAATCAGAATCGCTATAAGAACAAATATTACTTCCCAATGAAGTCCAATTGCTTCCCCAGGAATCTCCAGCAACTCTATACATATATTTATAATGGTGAGCTCCATCAGCGCTATATTTAAAATATAGAGAATCTCCGATATTAACAGTGTTACTTTGAAGTTCGAAAATACGATTGGTGGGATAAGCCTGAGATTCAACACTAACACCTTCCAGATCCATAACATTAATCGTACAATCTTCTCCTATCCCAGAACCTGCACAGGCTCTAGCCATATAATCATAGTCTCCGCTCGCAGTGACATTAAAAATACACTGATTACTATAGGCGGGACAATTGTTGTTAGAAAAAATTGTTGAAGTACTCCAATCACCGTCTTTGAGTCTCCAATAATATTCATAATGATCTGCCCCATCCGCATAATATTTGTAATGCATGTCTTCTCCAGGTTTTAAAGTGCTTTCTTGGATGGCAAAATAAAAATTGGTTGGTTGGTTGGTTGTTGTTGCAGTGCTGGTGCTAGTGGTAGCAGTGGTGGTAGCCGAAGCTTGAGTCACTACAAGTTGATCTTCAACACCACCCGAACAATATACGCTAGCTGAATCAGAGCAAGCTCTGACGCTAAACTCATAACTTCCAACTGGCAATTTAACCTGACAACCAGTAGCGTTAAAACTACAACTCGTAGCAGCTAGGTATTCCCAATCGCTACTCCAAACATCGCCGTTATTAACATCTTTCCATTTAAATTCATAATGATCAGCTCCTGTCATGTTAAATTCAAAATGAATATCAGTATTTTCATCGACTGTGTCTTCCTGAATACTGAATGTTAAAGAAGCAGCTTGAACAAAATGAGAAAATAAAATCAAAAATAACATAAAAAAAAGACTGCTGACAAGTATTGACGTCAATTTTTTATTAAAAATCGTTTTTAATTTTTTTTTCATTTTTTTGAGTTATTTTTATTTTAATTAAATCAGAATTGAGCTGATTTATTTTCAATTAATTAAACTTTAACATTAAGTTGAACGTTTAGCAAAGAGGCTATTAAAAGTTTTATTCTTTGCTTTTTTTGTTTTTTTCTAAAGCCGATTGAATCATATCTTTTAAACTAGAAGAGTCTTCATCTTTGGCTGACTCTTTTTTCTCCTCTGATTTTTTTTCTATCTCTGTTTTCGATACTAGTGCTGAATCCGGTTCAATTTCTTGTTGAATTTTACTTTGTTGACGACGAAACTCTCGAAGACAATCAGAGCAAAAAACAGGTCTCTTGCCATCTGGCTTAAAAGGAACCTGAACTTCTAATCCGCAAGCTGAACATTGAGCAGTAAATAAATCAACCTTTAAGCTTTCGACTGGTAAATCATTTTCAATTGATTTTTTTAAATCAGCTATTGGTTCTGGTTTAACCTCTTTTTTAGCAGTTGTTTCAACTTTTTCAATTTTTGAAGCGGCTGAAGTTTTTCGAGGTGCTAATTGAGGCGTTTCTTTTTTAAGAGAATCCATTTTTTGAACATATCCTTTGTTAGCAAATTCAGTTATAGCCGACTTGGCTTTAATATCCATATGTCCACTCCATTCATTAATTTTCTTTTCCACTTCTTCTCGAGGAGCGGCATATCTTTTTCGAGAAGCATCTATAATCGTTTTAATGTCAACTTTTTTTTCGCCTAAATCAATTGGGGGAAGAGTAGTAGCTGAAAAAGGTGTAGTGGCGACTCCATCGATCATTAATTTTAAATAAATATTGTACTTGGCTAAATTCACCAAATCAATCGCAAAAAAAATCGGATCAAATTCTTTCTCTAGATATTCGGCATCGGCTGCTCCCACCCGAAAAGTTATTATAGTTCCAACGTTACCCATCACGGCATCTCTCACCGGCTCTTCTAACTGTGCAATATATTGATGAGCTAAAATTAAACTTAGTCGATACTTTCTAGCTTCAGACAAAATATTAGCAAAAGATTCAGTGGCAAAATTTTGAAATTCATCCACATATAAATAAAAATCTTTTCGATCTGCCTCTGCTATATCTACTCGCTCCATCGCTGAAAGCTGAATTTTAGTAATCATCATCGCTCCCAACAAAGCACTATTATCCTCACCGATTCGACCCTTAGATAAATTCATGATGATAATTTTCTGCTTGTCCATAATATCTCGCATTGAAAAAGCCGATTTCTCCTGACCTACAATATTTCTAATTAAAGCACTAGATAGAAATTGACCAACCTTATTTTGAATCGGAGCAATCGCCTCCACCGCAAAATTTTGATTATATTGAGCAAATTCTTCTTCCCAAAAAGATTTAATTACCGGATCAGTTACTTTATCCATAATCTTCTCTCGATACTTTTTATCAATCAAAATTCTAGTCACTCCTAAAAGGGTTGCCCCAGGATATTCCAATAAAGCTAAAATGGCATTTCGCAAAAGATACTCTAAACGAGGACCCCAAGAATCAGCCCAAATTTTCTTAAAAACTCCTACCAGACCAGAAGCAATTAAAGGTCGATAAGAAGCATCCACTTGCTCCATTACATTCATCGCAATCGGAAACTCAGTATCAGCTGGATTAAAATAAATTACATCGTTAATTCTTTCGGCTGGAACGGCTTTTAAACATTCTTCCGCGAATTCTCCGTGAGGATCGACAATCGCGACTCCCTCGCCATTTTGAATATCTTGAATAGCCATATTCTGAACCAAATTAGTTTTTCCCATACCGGTTTTTCCAACCACATAAGTATGCCGACGTCGATCATCAATTTTAATTCCGAAAGTTTTTTCAGAATTTCTAAAATTCGTTCTAGCAAAAAAATTAATTTGATTGGCCACTTTTTAGTATTTATTATTTAGTATCTTGTATTTAGTGTAATCTAAAGTTTATAAAATCGAAAGTTCATAAATCCAATATCACAAAATCAAACCAAAACTTTACGAACTTTATAGACTTTTGACTTTATAGACTGATTCTAACTTTATTCCATCGGCAAATTACTAGGGGCTTGACTTTTTTTGGCCTGGACTCGATTAAGCGATGCTGAGGTAACAGTCATAGTTGGAAAATGATACAAAGTCGCCAGTTCTTCAGCAGTTAATATATAAGATAATCCAGCTCTATCAATACCCCTATAATCATTAACTATTTTTCGTTGTCGATATTGCAAACGAGCTAATTGAAAATGATAATTGGCAAAAGTTTTGGTTCGATTGTCAGGCATGAAAGAATTCAAATTGTTATCATTGAACTGCTTAATCGAACCCATAAATCCTCCTACTCCAGTTGCCTTATTAAAAACTGTCCGTTTTCCAAGATAAACAAATCTCAAAGTTGACTTGAAAGCGACTCGAGCTAAACTATTTTTAATAGCTTTGACTACATCCTGTTCTCCAGGAGGTAACTTATTAACATTGAATCCCCCTTCAAGATCAGCTCCACTATCGTTAATAAATTTTTCAATAATTTTTTTCATTTTAGCATTAGCCTGAGGAACCCAGTCCGGTTCATTTTTGGGACTAAATATAATTTGATACCAAAGTCGCTCATCTTTACTAAGTCGTCCCATAACCTCAACTAAAGAGGCCAGTGGATCAATGGCATCTCCAGTAATATCATCCTTAAATTCTCGGTGAGTTCTTATCGGAATACAATCTTCTTTCACTTGAGCTAAAACTGTTCCCCAAACATCCCAATCTTTATTAGGAATATTTTTAGGAGCATCTTTGGTAAAATCCTCCGCCACCCTGACTTCAGCTTCGGGATATTGAGCATATATCAAAGATTCAAATAAATTTTGCCCCATTTTAGGACATTTGAAAAAAAATCGGACTCCATTTTCCCCATCTCCAACAATATCAAAAGAAAATCGATCTTGACCAACTCGCCAACCACAATAATTTTCAAAAAAGTTGGGTTTGCTCCAAGTATGTAATCCCGTAAAAATACTCTCCATACTCTTGGGGCTTTTTTCAATTCCCGGTGGTGGAATTATTTGAAGCCAAACATAGTCATAACTTTTAGCCGTCCGGAAAGTTGTCCAACGATATTCCCCCCAAGCCCGATCATAAATAACCCAAACTGGAAAAGGTAAAACAAACCACCAAGAACCTTTGATAATTCTCCAGGCATCATTTAAAATCAAATAATCGCCTGAGGAAATAAATAAATAAATTGCAACAGCCAAAAGAACCCCTGCAGCTACTAGGAATTTTATAAATAAAAAATATTCTTGATCTGGATTTTTTTTAAAAATCCTCACTGTATTTTTGCTTAAGACTTAAGCTTTAATTTTGGTAATTTATTTTATTTCAAAAAGTAATTTTTATCAAAATATTTTTAAAATCTCTCTTTCAACAAATATTTTCCCTCGGCATTTTTAATAAAATAATTTTGATCAGCCAAATTCACTAAAACAGTAGTTCTTTTGACCTCTTTATGGCTAAAGACATGATCAACAATCTCATCAGCATGAAGAAAATCTTGTTTTTCTTTAAATAAGCTAACAATTATTTCCCGAACAGTTCCGCCTTTCAATCCCCACTCACTTAATCCATAAATTCCTCTTCCTACTAAAACAAAACGGTCGTCTTTAATTAATTCATTGTGAACAGTCTGAAACAAAGATTTTTTATAAGTCCAGTAAACATTAATATAATCAGTAATAATTTTGAAATGAAGAGGTTTATTTTTCTTTTTTAAAACCAAATAAGCCTTTTCTTTATTGCCTCTTTCAGAAACTGATCTCCAATTTTTGATTCCCCATTCGCCAAGCAAATTTCTTTTTAATTGCTTGTCAATTAACAAAAACATAGTCAATTTTCTATCTCCATTTTTTTCAGAAAATAACTCGCTGAATTCAGATTCAGAAATTATCCTCTTTACCTCTTTAAGTTTAATTGATTTTTTAATTTCGTTCAACTGATTAATTACGAACTGATTAATCTGATTAACTTCTTTTTTAGTAATTCCCTTTTTAAGAGCCCAAAAACTATGATTTCTTAAAGTAGACTTATTAAAAACTAAATTGGAGCTACAACTCAAAATCAACATCAATTTATTCTCTTCGATTTGACTTATTTTTGGAAATAAAATTTCACCAATAATATTTTCCATAGCCAGACCGCCATATTTTTCAATAGTTTCCACGGTTTTTTCAATAATAGAATTGAATTCTTCATTTTTTTTGGATTTTTGAGCTTGTTTGAGTGCACTGGCTTCAATCTGTCGAACTCGTTCTCGAGTAATTTTTAATTGACCACCAATTTTGCTTAAAGATTGTTTTTTTTCTTCTTCTATACCAAACCTAGCCACTAAAATTTTAGCCGCTCTTTTATTAATTTTTTTTAATAAATCCTCTAAAGCCTTATCAATAGAATCTTTGTTGATATTGTTCATTATTGTAATAGAATTAAGTAACTATCTTAAAATAACTTTTTTGATAAAAAACAATGTAAACATACCTCTATCAAAAAAATATTCGAAAAAAACCACCATAGGGACTGTTTCCAATCACCCTTTTATTCATAAATTAATTATTTTAAAACTAACTCAACCATAACACAAAATTGATTATGTGTCAACAGATGTAGCATTGCAGCGTCAAGTTTACACTTCTACACTCTTCCATTTTCTCCAT
>CAYWJP010000014.1:0-17590 GCA_964458715.1 uncultured Bdellovibrionales bacterium | reverse complement strand
ATCATTTCCCTCTCTGGTTCGCTCTCCTACTCCTGCAAAAACTGAATATCCTCCGTGTTCTTGAGCAATATTCCGAATTAATTCTTGAATAAGAACAGTTTTTCCTACTCCTGCACCACCGAATAAACCAATTTTTCCACCCTTTAAAAATGGACAAACTAAATCAACCACTTTTATTCCAGTTTCCAGAACTTCTTGTTTAGTTGACTGTTCCTTAAACTCTGGAGCATCTCGATGAATTGGGTGTCTTTTAGCATTTTTTGGAGCTTCCTTACCATCAATTGGTTCGCCCAAAACATTGAACATTCGTCCTAATGACTCTGGTCCAACTGGAACAGAAATTGGTCCCCCAGTAGCCTCCACTCTCATTCCTCGCCGAAGACCATCAGTTGACTGCATAGAAATAGCTCGAATTTTATTCGATCCAATATGCTTGGCTACTTCAAAGACAATTATTTCATCTTTGTTTTTTAAATTTAAGGCATCATTAATAGCTGGCAAGTCGCCTTCTTTGAACTCAACATCAACAACTGGACCAATTATTTGAACGATTTCTCCAATAGATTTATTCATGATTATTTACATTATTTATATATAATTTACCTTCACGTTTAACTCACATAAAATGCGTCATCGGTCACTAGCCACTGGTCATAAAAAATCTCTTGATAAGGCCTGTTGATGACTGATTGCTGTTGACTGATGACCTTGTATTATTCTTCCGTCGCCATTTTCCCTGACGTAATCTCGGCAATTTCCTGAGTAATTCCCATTTGTCGTAACTGATTATATGAATATTGCAATTGATCCATCATATCATTGGCAGCTTCAGTGGCGTTCTTCATTGCCACCATTCGAGCCGATTCTTTTGAGGCATTGGATTCTAAAATAGCATGATATAACTGCATCTCGACTAATCTAGGTAAAATATGATCAATTACTTGTTTAGGTTTTGGCTCAATCTTGTAATTTACACCTTGCCATCGGCTTTTTACGTTCTCAATTCTTTCTTTAGGCGTACCTTCTTTTTGCTCTTCAATTTCTTCAATTTGTTTTTCGATATCAACACTAGAAATAGGTAACAATTGTCTTAACCGAGGAACTTGTTTAATAGTGTTTACATAATCAGTATAAGCTACTACTACTTTGTCATATTTCTTGTCAACATAATCATCAATAACCATTTTGGCTAAAGCTCGAACATCATCCAAACTAGCATTATAATTAAATTTTTCAAATAAAGCTAGGATTTCATGATTTCGGAAATTTAAAAAATCAAAACCCTTTTTTCCAACAGTAATAAAATCAAAACTCAAATCTTTATTAGCGACATTAGAGGCAATTTTCTGGTCTTTAATTCGATTGATTTTTATCAAATCTGGATTTTTGACTTGATCCATAACCTTTTTAAGAAGTTGAGAATTAAAACTACCACATAATCCCCGATTAGAAGTTACAACTACTACTAAAATATTTTTGACATCTCTAATCTCCAATAAACCATGATTGGATCTTTCAAGACTTTTAGATAAATTCATAAGAACATTCCAAGCTGATTGAGCATAATTTCGAATAGACAAAACATTGTCGATTTCCTTTTTCATCTTGGCAGCCGAAACCATCTCCATTGCTCGAGTAATTTTTCGAGTGTTATTAATAGATTTTATCCGTCTTTGAATTTCTTTTGTTCCCTTGGCCATTTTCTCAGTTAATTATTAGAACTATCCTTAAAATCTCTTTTGGCTGTAAAATTATAATTTCAGTTAAATTTTCTTCAAATTTTTTTGAATTAACGATGTTAGTCCTGCAAAAATTGTTCAAAAAATTTAATCTAAAATTCTAATTTTTCGCTTCAAAAGATCTTTCAACAATAATTCTTTAGGTGTATTTATTATTCTGGTATTTGCCAACCTACTACCTGTTTTAGATTTAATAAAATAATTATAAAACTTGGTTGTTTGAGTGCAATTCAAGGAGAATTTGAGCACCGAGCGAGATGTATTAAATGATACATCGAGCGAGTGGCGGAAAATTCGACAAAGAAATGCTCCAAACAGGTAAGCTTTAGATTATTTTTCTTCTTCGTCGGTTTCTATGGTCCCTTTAAAATCTTCCACGGTTTTTTTAATTTTCTTCTCCAGAGCTTCATCAAGATCTTTCTTTTTGGCAATCTCCTTTAAAATATCATTTCCGGCATCGTGAAAATATTTCAATAAATCAGCTTCAATTTTTCTAATATCCTCCACAGCTATATCGTCAAAATATCCTTTATTCAAAGACCACATTGAAATTACCTGTTCTTCCATTGACAGAGGTGCATATTGATCTTGTTTCAAAATTTCTCGAGTTCGAAAGCCTCGATTGATTTTATTTTGAGTTTGTTCATCTAATTCAGAACCGAACTTGGTAAAAGCTTCTAATTCTCGGAATTGGGCTAATTCCAATTTAACCTTACCGGCTACTTTTTTAATAGCTTTAGTTTGAGCAGAAGATCCCACTCGAGAAACTGAAAGCCCCACATTGATAGCAGGTTTAATACCTTGATAGAAAAGATCGGCTTCCAAAAATATTTGTCCATCGGTAATTGAAATTACATTAGTTGGAATATAAGCAGAAAGATCACCCGCTTGAGTTTCAATAATTGGCAAAGCAGTCATTGAGCCATCACCGTAGTCCTTGTTCAATTTAGCAGATCGCTCTAATAATCTGGAATGAAGATAAAAAACGTCTCCTGGATAAGCTTCTCGTCCTGGTGGTCTTTTCAATAAAAGTGAAATCTGTCGATAAGAAACTGCGTGTTTTGATAAATCATCAAAAACTATCAGAACGTCCTTGCCTTGATCCATAAAATATTCGCCAATTGTGCATCCAGCATAAGGAGCAATAAATGAATAGGCGACTGGATCAGAAGCTCCAGCTACTATTACAATTGTATGTTTCATAGCTTTGTGCTCTTCTAATTTAGAAACAATTTGAGCAATCTTAGATTTCTTCTGTCCAATAGCCACATAGATACAAATCATATCCTGTCCTTTCTGGTTGATAATGGCATCTACGGCAATAGCAGTTTTTCCAGTTTGTCGATCCCCAATAATTAATTCTCTTTGTCCTCGTCCAATTGGAATCATTGCATCTAAAGCCTTTATTCCAGTTTGAACTGGTTCATTCACTCCCGCTCGAGTAATAACTCCAGGAGCAATTTTTTCAATTGGATAGGTTTTCTCAACTTCAAATGGATCCTTACCATCAATAGCTTCTCCAATTGGATTAATCACTCGACCAATCATTTTTTCACTAGCAGGAACTGAAAGTACCTTGCCCAAAGAGACTGCGACATCACCTTCTCGAACTTTTTCAATATTACCAATCACAATAACTCCAACATTACCTTCTTCCAAATTCATAACTACTCCATAAACGTCAGAATCTTTTCCTTCGGCACTTTCAAATTTAACCATTTCTGACATCATGGCATCATCCAAACCAATAATTTTAGCCACTCCATCACCAACCTCGATTACTCGACCAATTTTTTTGGTTTCAAGTTTTGTATCAGCATTTAAAATTTGCTTTTTTAAATTTTCAATAATGTAGTCTTTGTTCATGGATTTAGTTAAAAGTTAAAAGTTTAAAGTCAAAAGTCAAGGAGTTTTGCTACGCAAAATTCTTCAAATCTAATCTTACTTTCAGAGCCTGTTTAAAATCTCATGTTTGATCAAAAAGAAGAAATTTTTAGCTAGAAGTTTTGAAAATCCAGGAATAATACCGGGGTATTTTGACGAAGATTTGAAAAACTTATAGCAAAAATTTAGATTTTTTGATTAACAAGTTTGAATTTTGTTTAAAACGGTGAGATTTTAAACAGGTTCTAAGTACTCAACACTAAATTAAATATATACAAACATTCTTAAAATTATTTTAGGAAAATTGAGAAAAAAGACGTTGTCGATCTTCTCAATTTATTATTAACATCAAACATTTTTATTTCCTTTTTTCTTATTTTTACCGATTTTCCAGTTTGTGACTAGATAAATGAGTAAAAACACACCTGCCCAATAAAAAGTTACTTCTATAAAATCCATAACGCCCTCCTTTGACATTAATTAAATTAACTTTCCTAAAATAATTTTTCAAGAAACTAACTTGTAAGTGCTTGTTTAATTTTTTTAATCTTATTATCCAAACTTCCATCTAATATTTCATTCTCAAACTTTGCCACGAAACCACCTTTCATTTCTGAGTCAATCTCATTTTTCAAACTAATTAATTTATTAGAGATATTTTTTTTACTAGCAATTTCTCTTCGAATACTACTCAACTCTTTTTCATCCAGTTTATTGGCTGTATAAACAATACCCTCTAACTTCCCGGAATTTCTTTTCTTAATAATTTGATATCGAGTTTCGATGTCCGCCAATTTAGCGATGGCTCCATTCTGCTTAATTAATTTAGCAACTCCCTTAATTAGAGCTTTTTTTTCGCTTTCATTGGAAGTTTTTGAGGCTTCGTATAATAATTTGGCGTATTGTTCGCTGGTTAACTTCATATATATATTATCTTTTAATTTCTGATATCGCTTTTTTAATTGACGCTTGATCGATCTCTTTGGCTTGCTTCTTGTCTAAAACTTTTTCTAAAGCCAATCCAGTCAATTCTCCAATTTCTTGGCGAACTTCTTTGAACATTTTTTCTTTTTCAACTTCGATTGTCTTTCTAGTATTTTCCATTATAATCGCTTCCTCCTCTTTGGCTTTCTGAATAATATTTTCTTTGTTTTTCTCTGCCACAACTTGCATTTTTTCTAAAAGTTCTTTGGCTTCTTTTTTGGCTTCTTTAATTTTATCGTCTCTAGTTTTTTCGGCTTTTTCTAGTTGTTCTTGAGAAGACTGAGCATCTTCTAGGCCTTTTTCAATCTTACTAGTTCGCTCATTCATAGTTTTTAAAAGTGGTTTGTAAACCAATTTATACAAAACCGCCAACACAATTGTGAAGTTTATTAACTGAGCTATCAATAATTTAATATCAAGATGAAAAGCTTCGATTATTCCGTCCATAACAATTTTTTAAAAAAAATTAATTTCGAATTTTGAATTTTGAATTTTGATTCAATTTAGAATGTTTTAATTCTCTAATTTTTAAACAAAACTCATATCGACAGTAATCAAAAATATAAGTATCAAAAATTGATTACTGATGATTATCAATATTCTTATTGAGCTTTGCCTTAGAACCTGTTTAAAATCTCACCGTTTTTTATAAATCTCTAACTTGTTGACCAAAAAATTTAAATTTTAAACAGATTCTTGCAAGACAAGGCCGGATAAGAATATTAAGTGATATTACTTAATGATAAACGCCACAACCAAAGCATAAATAGCAATAGCTTCAGCAAAGGCAATCGCCAACAACATTGGAGCCATTATTTTTCCAGCTACTTCTGGATTTCGTCCAATCGCTTCCATCGCTTTTGAACCAATCATTCCGATTCCGATTCCAGAACCGATAGCTCCTAATCCGATAGCTAAACCTTTAGCCATCATGGTTAGGTCAACAGCTGTTTTCACAATTTCTGCTTCTTCCATAATTTTAATTTATTAGTTATTAGTTAGAAAGTCTTTAAAGCCTGTAAAGTCGAAAGTCTTTCAAATTCAAGAACAACTTGCAATTAAAAAACTTTACGAACTTTATGGACTTTATGAACTTTTCAACTAGCTTTTAATGTTCGGCGGTTGTGGACATTGAGAGGAAGACTAGCGTTAGTATCGAAAACACTGCCGCCTGAACCATTCCTACTAAAACTTCTAGAAAGAAAAACGGAACTGGAAGAACAAAAGCAAAAATCATCGCCATTGAGGCCAATAAAACTTCTCCAGCAAAAATATTTCCAAACAACCGTAATGATAAAGACATTACTTTGGCAATTTCTCCTATAATTTCCATTAAACCTACAAAAAATTTAACAGGATTAAGAAAGGCTACGTTTTTATCTTTTTTAAAATTCTTAGGTATTTCTAGAAGAGTTTCAACATTTATAAATTTATTGAAATGTTTCCAAGCTCCGATAGTAAAAACTCCCAAAAGATGACTGAAGATGACCGCAAATAACGCTAAAGCTAGAGTCATATTTAAATCAGCGGTTCCACCTCTGAAAATTGGAATAAAAGTATTGTGTCCATTATGCATTTCATAAAAACCAACAGTTCCTATTATTGGCAATAAACCAAACCAATTATTTAAAAGAATAAACAAGAAAAGTGCCAAAACCACTGGTAATAATTTTTCAGACGTTTTTCGATCTTGAGTAATACTATCAGTGAAATTTAAACCAAATTCCAAAATCATTTCAAAAAAGTTTTGCAATCCTTTGGGAATTTGTTTAATTTTACCGCGAACAAAAATAAAAGTAACAACTAAAACTAGTGTTACTAAAATACTGCTAAATAATGAATTGGTGACTTGAAAATTGCCTATTTGTAAAATTGGCTCAGCATAGACAGTTGATTCATGGGAAACTTTTTCTTGAGTTTCTTGATGAACTGCTGGTAATTGGGTTTGGGTTTGAATCTCTTGAGATTCGATAGCTTCGACCATTTTTATTTGTTATGCCTTTATTAAAAAATTATTTGGTGAACAATTCTACTAAACCATAAATTAACCTCTCTTCTCTTTAGAAGAGAAATAATATTTGTAAATAGTTTCCCGTTATTTTAAATTCTTGATGGCCTCTTGAGCCTCTCTTACTATTCCAACGCAAGTCATTATAAACGCAATTCCAACAAGCGTCAAGGTAAAAAAATATTCAGTTTGATATTTATTATCCAACCAATTGCCTGCCAAAACGGCCAAAATAATGGGTCCAATAATCCAACTAGAAATAGTGGCAAAGATTTTCATAGCTTTGGCCCAATCCTGATTTGGTTGTTCTTTGTCTTTATCTAACATTATTAAAATTTTATAATTTTTAAATAAATTCTAATTTCTAATTTCTAAACTTCCGATCTTCTACTTTCTTAAAAGCCCCATATTAACAAAATCCAATAAGATATTTCCTCCAGAGGCGGACACAGTAAAATATCTTTTCGCCTAAATTATAGCAAACTTTCTTGTTTTTGGGAAGATTTATATTATTTTACTTTCCTCCAAATAATCTTTAATTCTTTGAAAAATCTTTTCATGACCTTCAGCGTTAGGATGGACTCCGTCTGGCAAATTCTCATCGTTCAAAGTTCCTTGCATAGGAATAAAAATAATCTTTTCCTCTTGGCAAAATTTTTCGATAACTAGATTATATTTTTCAAGCTCTTCGTTATAATAAAAAAGATTTTCGTCCCAGTTAACTGGAGCAGAAAATTTTTCATTAACATTTAAAATCCCCACAAACACAATTTCCGAGGTAAACTTTTGAGAAATTTCTAAGATTTTATTAAAATTTTCTTCAAAAGTTTTCAAATCAGTTCGTGATTTTCCTTTTTCAACACCAGCATCATTCGCTCCAATATTTATAATTATACTTTTTGCTTCTCTAGCTTTAATTTCATTTTCAATTCTTTCTAATAAGTCAAAACTGGTGTCACCCGAAACACCTAAATTAAAAACAGAAAAATCTAGATCTTTGCTCCAC
Organism: uncultured Bdellovibrionales bacterium; assembly: GCA_964458715.1. Taxonomy (GTDB): domain Bacteria; phylum Patescibacteriota; class Minisyncoccia; order Moranbacterales; family DUUL01; genus UBA2773. The sequence continues at coordinate 9,969 of CAYWJP010000014.1, read as the reverse complement.
AAATAAAGATTGAGTCGTTCTATCCAACCGCCTTTTTCAAGATCGTGATAGCCTTGCGTTACGCTATCACCAAAAATACAAATTTTTTTAGACATTTTTTTAAAATTTTTAATTTTTAATTTTATAATTTTGTAAATAAATTTTAATTTTCAAATCAAAAAAATTTTCTTAATAATTTTAAAAATTAAGATTTAAGATTTATTTAAAAATTACAAAATTAAAAATTATTAAATTATTTTTTCAAAACTTCCAAAAACGCTTGTTGCGGAATTTCTACTCGGCCGGATTGTTTCATTCGACTCTTGCCTTTTTTCTGCTTCTCTAAGAGCTTTCTCTTTCGAGTAATGTCTCCTCCATATAATCCAGCAATAACATCTTTTCTGAATGGTCGAATATTTTCTCGAGCTAAAATCTTACCACCAATAGACGCTTGAATTTTGATTAGAAAATTTTGTCGAGGAATAACCTCTTTTAATTTTTTAACAATTTTATTACCAATCGCCACTGAATTTTTTCGATGAATTATTTGAGAAAAGGAATCGATTTTATCATCAGCTACATAAATATCTAATTTGACTAAATCGGCCGGTTGATAATCAACTAACTCATAACTAAAGGAGGCGTAACCCGAAGTAGCTGATTTTAAATTATCGTTAAAATTAACAATAATATCCGCTAGAGGTGAATTAAAAGATAAATTTAATCTTTCAGAATCAATATATTCAGTCGATGAATATTCCGATCTAGTAGTAGCTTGAACCAATTCCATTACATCTCCCAAAAATTTAGCCGGCATTAAAATATCCAGTTTAACTCGAGGTTCTCTAATCATTTCGATTTGACTTGGATCTGGCAAATCGGCCGCTGAATAAATTTTAAATTCCTCACCCGTTGTTTTCTTAATTTCATAAACTACACTAGGCGTTGTAATAACAGGCTCAAAATTAAATTCTCGAAAAAGACGCTCCTTAATAATTTCTAAATGCAAAACTCCCAAAAATCCAATTCGAAATCCTCTTCCTAAAGCCGGAGAACTTTCTCCCTCAAAAACCAAAGAAGCATCATTAAGTTTCAACTTATCCAAGGCATCTCGCATTTGATTATAATCCTCACCTTCAGTTGGATAAAAACTAGCATACATCATTGGTTCAACTTCTTTGTAGCCAGACATTGGTTCAACTTTATTTTTTTCAAAATCAGCTTTCAATGTGATGGTATCACCCACTCGACATTCGTCTACACTTTTCAATCCAGTAGCAATATAACCAATATCACCAGCTTTCAAAAAATCAGTGGTCTTGAGATCAGGAGAAAATTTTCCCACTTCAATACTATGAGCCTTTTTGCCATTGCTGATTAAATAAATATCATCTTCCTTTTTAGTTTGACCTTCAAAAATTCGGACATACGCCAAAACTCCTCGATAAGAATCGTATTTAGAATCAAAAATCAAAGCTTTAAGCGAAGCATTTTCTTGTCCTTCTGGAGCTGAAACTCTTTCTATTACAGCTTGCATAACGGCATCCACTCCTTTACCAGTTTTACCACTAGCAGCTAAAATTTCTTCTTCTTTGCAACCCAAGAGACTAACTATCTCAGCTTTAGTTTTTTTAACTTGAGCATTAGGTAGGTCAATTTTGTTAACCACAGGAATAATTTCTAAATCTTGTTCTAAAGCTTGATAAAGATTAGCCAAAGTTTGAGCTTGAACTCCCTGAGTGCAATCCACTAACAAAATCGCCCCTTCCACCGCTTTTAGAGATCGGGAAACTTCATAACCGAAATCTACGTGTCCCGGGGTATCTATTAAATTCAACGTATAATCGTTATATTTCATCGTTACTGGTTGTAACTTGATAGTAATTCCACGTTCTCGCTCCAAATCCATAGTATCTAAAAGTTGTTCTTTCATATCACGACCTTCAATCGTCTTGGTCATTTCTAGCATTCGATCCGCTAAAGTCGATTTGCCATGATCAATGTGAGCAATTATGCAAAAATTTCTGGTTTTATTCATAAACTGTTTTCGACAAATTTTTAATTTTATAATTTTGTAATTTTTAAACAAATCCAAAATCAAAATTTCTAAAACTTCTTACTAGGCTATTCTACCATAAATTAGAGGCTTTTCAATGGTATTTTAAATTAAATTTTTATTTTTTAATTTTAATGTTAAAATTAGTTTAATTATAAAAATTAAATTAAAACTATGAACAGAAAAACAAAAAAAATATTATTAATAATCGGTTGTCTTTTGTCGTTAGTTGGAATTTTAAATATCATTGATGACACAAGAGTTTTAACTTATGACATCTCTGCCATCTTAGCTGGAATCGGATTTCTTGTTATTGGCGTTTCCAAAAAAGGATAAGCATAAAATTTATTTTAAAATTAGTCATAAAAATTAATTTAATTTTATGTATGATACCTGTATTGTTTGCGGTATGCCCCTGGAAAATCCTGAGGATTTGGGAGCAGATCTTTTTGACGGTCCAGCTTGTAAACATTGTGTTAATGAAAATGGAAAATTAAAAAGCTGTCAGGAAATTTTTGAGGGTGGAGTGAAATTTTTTATGGGAGCGATTCCTGAAATCAAAAAAGATTTTGCTGAAAAAATTACTCGAAAAAACATGAACCAACTTCCTTGCTGGAAAGCTCATCCTTGTGATTGTCTTAAAGGCGAAGAAGCAACCGACGAAGAATTCCAGGAAATTTTGAAAAAAATTAGTTAAATTTTTTCAACTAAAAAACCGTTCGGTGTTTTGCTGAACGGTTTTTGAATATAAACACAAAGACCGGGGATCTAGGATCAGATCCACCGGCCATTATTTTTAAGGATTCATTCGAATAAAGAATTTCTCGCTTGCAATCACGAGATGTTGGTTTTGCCAACAATTCTTTAAGATGTTCCGAAATAAACCCCAGACTATGCCCTTTCCTTTCAAGACACCCACTTGAAAGCAAGTCTCGCATATAGGACTCAACAAGTCCCAACTTCCACTTTTAGTACTAAGTCAAAGCTTTTTCGCTCATTAAAAAAGAAATTACGGAAATTTATTTAGACCCTTTTCGGTAGCATGATCTACCTGCAATTTCATATCCCGGGCGGCTCGTTGCGTAACATTGCCCATGAAAAGCAAGAAAATAAATTTTGCGTCGACGGCTTGTAATTTTTTAACCCTCTTTAATGAACTATATTCCATTCGCCTGTCTGAAGTGACCAAACCCCTATCGTCGGGGTATTATCCGATGCCACCCAGTCCGAACCGGAATGTTTTAATATTGTAGCTTTTTATTATTTTTGTCAATAAACCCTTGAAATTTTTTTATAGTTTAGCTATCATTGGGTTAAATAAAAAAATAACAGTTCATTCTTCAAATCTATATTGAGTGGAGGAATTATGAAAAGATGTTTAGGAAAAAATTCTCAACAATTAGCCGAAGCAATGAAAAAAGCTCAGAAAAAAGTGTTCGGGCATGACTCTCCTTTCGGTTGTCATAATGAAGGTTCCATCAAACCAAAAAAATTAATTCATGGATTAACAATCAAAAAATCAAAAATTATTGATGAATGGGGAAAAGTAAATTTAACAATGGAGATAATATTTTCATGAAAGATTCAGTAATTTAAGGGACGAATATCAATTGATAGTCGTCCCTTAAAACTTGTCAAAAAGTTCCATTTTGATTAGAATTAGAATATAAAAAAGTTTAAATAAATAACAAAAAAATATGTCAAACAAATATTGGTTCAAACCGAAAAGATATGGTTATGGATTTACTCCAGTCACTTGGGAAGGCTGGCTGGCGACTTTGATTTTGGTGGTTTTAATTTTCGTTTCAGCTTATATTAACGGTTTTTTTACTTCTCAGATAGAAAATAAGGGGGAATTTAGATTTTTGCTAGATGTACTCGTCTTAACAACCTTATTCAGTTTAATTTCAAAAAATAAAGTGAGAGACAAACTAGGTTGGCGCTGGGGTAATAAAAAATAATCTACAAAATTATTCTTCTACTGTCCTACGTCGTATAGTAGAAAAATAAAACATCAAAAAAGCGGGATACTGTATGATTTACAGTCCCGCTTTTCATTTTCCCATTCAATTACATTCTTTAAAAAGATCGGTGATTTCTTTTTCCAAATCTTCATCATTGATCATCTAAACGCCCCAATACACGCTTGCATCTACTCTTAATAGCCTCATCTAGAGCTGAATCAATTGAAAGATTTTTCAGTGCTAAAACAACGTTTTTTCGATCTTTTGGCTCAATTTTCATTTTCCCTAAAATTTCCAGAAGCACCAAGATTTGAGGAGACACAACAATATGTACAGCCAATCGATCGCTTCCTTTATATTCTTTAACAAGGGCCTTGATTTTGTCCAAAATAACAACATGGGCCAAATCTTTCTTAGCAGAAACAATTTCCTGATAAATCCGATTTAAATCAGTTTCTTTTCTATATTGATTTTCAAAACCCCAGTAGACATCACGGATAGACATATTTTCTGCCAAAGCTTTTTTAGCCAAGACAGTAACAATAGAAGAGTATTCGCAAGCTTTAGCAAAAGTGCTATTAGGATGATTTTGCCAATTAGCTTTTAAATTTTTCCATTGATCGATAAGATTTTTTAATTTATTTGAATCTATTGATTTCACGATCGACTCCTTTTTATTTAAACAATTGACCTTTAACCAGATTACCAATTTCAATAAAATCAACTTCTATGCAACCAGGCGGTATTTTCATTTGAGGCTCTTCTCCTTCCGCAATCCAATGGCAATCTGCACTTACAGTTCCATTGATCATAAAGAGAGCTTCAATGAGAATTTTATCGTCATTGTATCTGTTTTTTTCAAAACCTTTCACGATTATAGCCCGAGTGTAGCATCCGCCACTTTTTGGAAAAAGCGAAAATGGCACCAGCGTTTTCAATCCTTTTTTATCAAACTGCCCCATTAAAAATGACTGAACAGGGTCAATTTTTTTGAGCCCCATAACAATACCTCCTTTAATTCTGAAATTAAAAATATTTACCCATGTCAATGTTCTTTGTTTAAGATGAAATAATACAACTTTTTAGGTTTTATGTCAATTATTACAACTGTTTTTATTTTTTTTATTGTTTGTTATTATTAAAACGTATAATTAATTATTTTAAATAAAACAATAAGATGCAGAAAATTATTATTACTTCTAAAAATCCGGTGAAGATGGAGGCCACTCGCAGAGGTTTTAAAAAAATGTTTCCTAGCGAAAAATTTGAATTTATTGCCTACCCCACTTCCTCTGAAGTCCCCGATCAACCCAACGGTGATGAAGAAACTTTTCAAGGAGCTCAAAATCGAATTAAAAATGCCAGGAAAGAAAACCCTGGGGCTAATTTTTATGTTGGAATTGAAGGAGGAATAAATCTTAAAGAAAAAAATACTGAGATTTTTGCTTGGATTTTAATTGAATCAAGAGAAAAAATTGGTAAATCCAAAACGGCCACTTTCTGTCTTCCGGAAAAAGTAAATGATTTATTGAAACAAGGAGAGGAAACTGGCATCGCAACTGACCTTGTTTTTAAAACAAAAAATTCCAAACAAAAAGAAGGTTCAGTAGGAATTTTGACTAACGGTACTATAGACCGAACTAAATATTATGAAGATTCAGTTGTTCTGGCCTTAATTCCTTTTAAAAATTCCGACTTATATTAAAATTTAAAAAAACTTTATATTCGTTGCAAAAAACAATTGATATTTCTATTTTTTTAAATATTCTTTCAAAGCTTCTGCGTAATTTCTAAGTTTTGGAAATCGAGTATTTTGTAAAATTGAAGACATAGGACGCCGAGCTGGTCGAGGAAATTTATCGCCACTAACTGGATTAACTTTCGTCTTAATATCTTTTATTTTAAATAATTCAATAACTCCTTGATACCAGCTAACTGCCCCGTCGTTGGTAATGTGGTAGATACCAGAATAATAATCTTCTTCTAAAATTGTCTTTACAGCTTGAGCTAAATCAGGGGTATAGGTGAAACAACTCAGCTCTTCGTCAACGACATCCAGTTGATCTTTGGTTTCAGATAATTTCAACATAACATCAAAAAAACTAGGCTTGGCAAATTCGCTTTCGCCTTTAGGGCCAAATAATTTTGAAGTTCGAATTATAAAATAATTCAATTTTTTATTTTTTAGCTTAATTCGAGCAATTTCTTTTTCGCCAGCCAATTTGGTTTCTCCGTATTTTTGCAGTGGAGAAGGCGAATCTTTTTCGTCATAAAACTTTCGATCGGCTTCTCCGCCAAAAACGTAATCAGTGGAGAAATGAACTAACTTTAAATTTAATTCCGAAGCAATTTCCGCTAGATTTTTTGGAAGATCCCGATTTAATTTATAAGCCAATTCAAATTCCTCTTTCTTCTCTTCGCAAGCATCCACATTATTATAGGCAACAGCATTAATTATTATTTCTGGCTTCTCCGTTTTAATTTTTTCGACTAATTTTTCGAAATCAAGAAAATCCAAATCTTCTTTATCCCAAGCAATAACTTTATAATCACTATTAAAAACTTTTACCAATTGCGTCCCTAAATTCCCTTTCGCTCCTAAAATTAAAACTTTTTTCATAATAGTTAAATTATTTTTTGATTATATTTAAAATTTCCAGCGGTTTTTTGAATAAAAAATCAGGTTTGCTTTTGAGTAAAATATCCTTAGTGTTATAACCCCAAGAAACTGCGGCAACTTTTATACCGCTTTTTCGAGCAGCCTCTATGTCTCTAACTTCGTCACCAACTAAAAGCACTTCTTCTTTCTTTAGTTTATATTTCTTTATTATTTTATTAATTGTAGTGTGTTTAGAAAAAACTCCTGACTTAAAATAAATGGCATCAAAAAATTGATCTATTTTTTTGTTGCAAATAAATTTCTGAACAGTTTTTTTGATATTAGAAGTTAATAAAATCACTTTAATGTCATTTTTTTTAAAAGTTTCTAAAATTTCCGGAAAATCATCAAACATTTCAATTTCATCAACCTTCTCACTTATTTGTTTGAAAATTTTATTTAATACAAAAGGAACTTGATAATTAGAAATTTTAAAATATTTGAAAGCTTCTTTAGCGGACAAATTTCGAGCTTCACTGCTTTCTTTTTTTGTGATACTACCTCGTTTTCTTTTTTTTAAAATATCATTAATACTGCTATAACAAAACTCAAAAGAATCAGCGATTGTTCCATCGAAGTCGAAAATTATTAATTTAATCCTTTTTTCTGTTACTTTTTTCATACCGATTTAATTCCCCCTGGAATAAGGCTAAAACAAAAGCTGAAATTGTAGGACCGTCGGTTATTTCATTGTTAGTAATCATTTTTTTAATTTGGCTAATTGAATATTTTTCTATCTTAAAAACATCCTTATCCATTGGGTCTTTTCGAGGATTATCTATTTTTTTGACATTATGAGCAACAAATGAATAAGCTTTAGCACTACTCACTCCGATCTGCGTATAAAAATAACCAGTTTCAAACCAATCTTTCGAGATTAAAGAAGTTTCTTCTTCGAGTTCTCTTTTAGCTGCCAAAATAGGATTTTCTCCATCCATATCGCCTGCTGGAAATTCTAAAGAAATTTTATCAATAGGATAGCGATGTTGTCTAACCATCCAAATATTTCCCGCTGAATCAATCGGCATAATTATCGAGAAAGAAGCTCCCTGAATTACAGAATATCGACCGGGTTTACCACCGGGTGTAATCACTTTATCTTTTTCCACTCTATAATAGCCGTCATAATCGTGACTTTCAATCGTCCGAATCTTTTTCCATTTTTTCATAATTTCCGATTATTTCTTGTATTATTTTTCGTAATAATCTTGATATTCACCTGATTTTATTTTCCGCCACCATTCTGGGTTATTTTTATACCATTCAATGGTTGTTGCTAATCCTTTTTCAAATTCAATTTGAGGCTCCCAACCTAATTCGGCTTTAGCCTTAGAAAAATCAATGGCATATCTAAGATCATGGCCTTTTCGATCTTCAACATATTCAATTTGATCTTCTTCTTTTTCTATTATTTCTAAAATCTTTCTGGTAATTTCTAGATTAGTTTTTTCTCCGTCTCCTCCCAGACAATAAGTTCCTCCTATTTTTCCATTATCGATAATCATATCTACTCCTCGATTATGATCATCGACATGAATCCAGTCTCTAATATTTTTTCCTTCACCATAAATCGGAACTTTTTTTCCTTCAATTAAATTCGTAACAAAAAGCGGAATTAATTTTTCTGGAAATTGATACGGTCCATAATTATTAGAACAATTAGAAATTGTGATTGGCAATTGATGTGTATAAAAATAAGCCCGCACTAAATGATCTGAAGCGGCTTTAGAAGCGCTGTAAGGACTTCTGGGATCATAAGAAGTCAGTTCATTAAAAGGCTCGTCTTCAAGCCCCAAATGACCGAAAACTTCGTCTGTAGAAACATGATGAAAACGAATTTTACCATTTTTCAAAGCAGCATCCAATAAAACTCTAGTTCCTTCGACATTAGTTCTAATAAAATCTTGACTGTTCTCGATAGATCGATCAACGTGAGATTCAGCAGCAAAATGAATAATCAAGTCGATTGAGTTTTCTTGAATAATTTGATTGACTAATTTTTCATCACAAATATCACCGTGAATGAATTTGTAGTTTTTATTATTTTCTAAATCCTTGAGACTTTCTAGATTTCCAGCGTAAGTCAAAGCATCCAGATTAACTATCTTAGCTTCTGAATATTTTTCTGCTATGTAGTGAATAAAATTAGAGCCAATAAAACCTGCTCCCCCGGTAACTAAGATGTTTTTGTATTGCATACTAAAAGTTTAATTTTAAGAATCTATTTGAAATTTTATATTTGATTAAAAAGAAGAAATTAGCGCCCGTCTCGCCTAAGACGAAGCCGAGGCGGAAAAGTTTTGAAAACCGAAGAATAATATAGGCATATTTTGATGAAGGTTTGAAGAACTTGCAGCAAAAATTTCGATTTTTTAATAAACAAGCTTAAAACTTACGAATGAACGGTAAAATTTAAAATAGGTTCGATATCTTTCAATTGTTTAAGTTGTTGATCTTTTTCTGATAAAATTGGATTTTCAATTGGCCAATCGATATTCAATTCTGGATCATTCCAGATAATTCCAGAGTCTGCTTCAGGCGCGTAGAAAGCATCAACCTTATACATAAATTCAGTATTTTCCTCTAAAGTGCAAAAGGCATGAGCAAATCCCTTGGGGATAAAAAGCATTAAGCCGTTTTCTTCACTCAATTCAAATCCTTGCCATTGCTTATAAGTTGGGGAGTCTTTTCTTAAATCAACAACTACATCGTAGATTCTCCCCCTAGTAACTCGAACCAATTTTGACTGAGAATACGGATTCTTTTGAAAATGAAGTCCTCTTAAAACACCTTTTTCAACTGACAAGGAATGATTGTCTTGAACAAAATCAACATCAATTCCATTTTCTTTAAAAACCTTCCTGGAATAGGATTCTACAAAAAAACCACGATCATCTTTAAAAAATTTAGGTTTAATTAAAAGTACATCCTGAAGATTAGTTTTTTGAAATTCCATAAATATTTTTATTAAAATTATTTTAAATTATCAGATTCAAGATTTTCATATTTAGCCAATCTCTTAAAAGAAAATATTTTTCTCCTAAGCAAACTAATAAAATAATCAAGTTCTTCAATTTTAAGAATTTTACTAGCCAAATAGAACAGAATAAATCCAACTATCAAAGAAACTCCTGTTTGGATTAGAACTCCAAGTAAAGTATACATATTAATCGAATACTGTAAAATGGAAAAATTAAAAGTTTCCAAAATAAAAGCTACTAGATATTTAGTAGTTTGAATCCCAATTATCATAGCCATAGAAGCCATTATCACCCGCCAAGTTTTCTGAATTATTGATTTTTCATTAAGAT
>CAYWJP010000013.1:0-17963 GCA_964458715.1 uncultured Bdellovibrionales bacterium | reverse complement strand
TATTGGATTAAAAAATATTCTAACAAAAAGTGCCAAATGTATGAACACATTACAAGCTAAAATAAATCACTCTGATTTCTACTCCATTTTTAATTTAATTCAAAAAATTTAATATTTAAATATATATTTCTCTACTTTATATACAAAAACATTCCAAGAAAATGGGCGGTGCTACCGCCCAAAACAAAAAGATGCCAAAGAGCATGGTGAAAAGGCAATTTTTTCCAAGAAAGAAAAATCAACCCTACCATATAGCTCGCCCCACCGATTAAGAACCAAAACAAAACCCCAGGAGGGATCAAAACCAAAGCTGGTTTAGTAGCCACCACAATTATCCAACCCATTAAAACATAAAGCACGGCCAGAACCAGTTCAATCTTGTTAGAAAAAAGCACTCGCAATCCGATTCCTACTAAAGCTATAAACCAAACCGCCCCGAATAATGACCAGCCCCACGGTCCTCGCAAATAAATTAAAGTAATTGGAGTGTAAGTTCCCGCTATCAATAAAAATATTCCGATATAGTCACATTTTCGAAAAAATTCTTGAGCCTTGAGATTCCTAACTCCATGAAATAAAGTCGAAGAAAGATACAAAAAAATTAAAGTTGCCCCAAAAATACTAAAACTAACCACGTCCCAAACATCACCATTTTTAACTCCAAAAACTAATAGCAACACTAAGGCCATAATACTCAAAGCAATCCCCACTCCGTGAATAACACTATTAGTAATATCTTCTCCTCGACTTTGATATTGCAAAGAAGCAATGCCCTTCTCAATCAAAACCCACCGCTCTTTTAATTTCATATTTTCTATTTTTTATTTACCTCTGATTACTGCTAACACTTCCTTGGTTTTTTCTTCCATCAAATCTTTATTTCGAGCTTCAAGGTTTAGCCTAATTTTTGGTTCAGTATTGGACCCTCGAATATTAAACCACCAATCATTATAAGTCACAGTAACACCGTCTAAATCATTCTGTTCTCCATTTTGATATATTTTTTTAATTTCCTCTATTTTCCCTTGAACACTTTCAACTACTGAATTAATTTCTCCTGAATGAAAATACTTCCTATAAGGAGCAACATACTCTGAAAAACTTTTTCCGGATTCCGAAATGGCCTCTAGCAATTTCAACGCAATTATCATCGGAACCTCATAACAACCCTTTTCTTTCATATTAATAAACATATGACCCGATGATTCAGCTGCAAAAACTGCTCCTTCTTTAATCGCCTGTTCTTTGATCAAGGAATGTCCCACTGGGGTTAGAATAGGTACTCCTCCATTTTCCAATATTACATCTGGGGTAATTTTCCCAGGACGAATATCATAAGCAATTTTTGCTCCTGGGTTTTCTTCCAAAAAGATCTTGGCCAAAAATGCCCTCACTATTCCTGGTTCTACTATCTCCCCTTTATTATCCACAAAGAAAATTCGATCACCATCTCCGTCAGTAGCAATCCCCAAGTCTGCTTCTTCTTCGATAACTTTTTTTTGAAGATCAGCCATATTTTCAAATTTTAAAGGATCAGCTTCGTGATTTGGAAAAGTTCCGTCCAAGTCCCAATACATTCTTACGATCTCTCCTGGAGCTTTTTTAAACAAAGCATCAAAGTAAAGAGCCCCCATAGAATTTGCTGGATCAATAACAATTTTCATCGACTTGATTTTGTCTAAATTTACGAATTTCAAATCATGCTCAACTTGACTTTCTAGAACATTTTTCTTAATTTCTAGATTTCCTCTTTTTTCTGATTTTGCAAAATTGTCCGCAATAACTAAATCTCTTAAATCCATCATTCCAGTTTTTCCACTAACTGGACTAGCCTTGTCTCGAACAATTTTAAAGCCATTATATTCTTTTGGATTGTGAGAAGCTGAAACTAAAATCCCGCCATCATAGCCATAATTAGCTACAGCAAAATAAAAAGTTGGAGTAGCAGCAAGTCCAATATCGATCACATTAAGTCCTCCATCTCTTAAACCCTCAATTAATTTATTTTGAAGAGACTCAGAGGAATTTCGCATGTCCATAGCAACTACCACAGTCACGGATTCTTGATTGCTTAGCTCTTTTTTTCGCATTTGGCAATAAGCCAAACCAAGCTTGTAGGCCATTTCTTCATCAAAATCTTCTTGATAAATCCCTCGAATATCGTAGGCTTTAAAAATTTCTGGATTTATTACCATTATATTTATTTTTAAAAATTATTAATTGTCCACTTTATAGACCTGCCTACTAACAAGAAGGCTTTCTAATTTTACAAACTTTATAGATTTTATAAACTTTTCAAACTTTCTAACTAACTCTTATTCTTCTTTTGTTCTCGCCTAAAACTTCAAAATTAATTTGTAAATATTTTTCTGACAAGGCTTTTTCAACATTCTCTGGCCATTCTAATAAAATTAAATTTTTCTTATCTTCAATGATATCCTGCCAACCCAAATCAAGAAGTCCTGCTGCATCAATTCGATAACAATCCAAATGATAAACCCTTTCAAATCGCGCTCCTTTTTTATTCTCAAAACCAACTTGATAATCTTTCATAATCACAAAAGTCGGTGAAGTAAATGGTCCTTCCGCTCCCAGATATTCCAAAACTCCCTGAGAAAAAGTAGTTTTACCCGCTCCTAAATCCCCTTTAAGTAAAATTATATTATCGCCAAGCATTAGATCATCAATAACTCTCTGAGCTAGCCTATTAGTTTCTTTTTCATTTCCTGAAATCATATATTTAAAAAGTGTAATCGCAAAGCGATTTCTTAATTCTTAAATCCTGAATCTTAATTCGTTACCAGCTTGCTGGCAAGTTCACACACATTCCCCGCTCCCATCGTCACTACTACGTCATTACTTCCAATTCGATCTTTAAGATTTTCATAAGCATCTTCAATAGTCGCCAAATGAGAAACATTTTGTTGGAACATTTTCATTTTATCAACTAATTCCTCCGAACTTACTCCACCTTGTTCCTCTCGGGCTGATCCATAAATATCTAAGACAATTACTTCATCAGCCTTTTCAAAACTTTGAGAAAATTCAGATAGCAAAGCTTTAGTTCGAGTAAAAGTGTGAGGATGAAAAACACAGATTATATTTTTATCAAAATACTTCTCCTGAAGCGCTTCCAGCGTAGCCTTTACTTCTTCCGGGTGATGAGCATAATCATCAATTATTAAAGCACCTTTCACTTTTCCGATAGTCTCTAATCGTCTGGCAGTTCCTCTAAATTTATTTAAAGATTTTATTGATATATTTTCAGAAATTTCCAACGCTTTAGCCATAGAAAAAGCAGCCGTAGCATTTAAAATATTATGTTGACCGACTATTTGCAATCTTAAATTATCTGGCATTAAAACAAATTTTACTCTTTTCTTCCCAGCTTCTTCAAATTTTTCTCTAATATCGTTCAACATTATCTCATTAATTTTCATTCCATCTAACCCAATTTTATTTCCACCTGCCAAACCCGCTGGGGGAGTTTTTTTGAAAATTCCATAAACTATGATATTACATCGAGCTTCCATCGCTACTTCTAAAGTCGCAGCGCTTTCTCCCCAGACTACTAAAGTTCCAGTAGCTGGAATTTTCCGCACGAAATCTTTAAAAACTTTTTTATAAGCTTCCATATCAGCAAAATAATCCGGATGATCAAAATCTAAATTAGTCAAAATTACCATATGAGGATTATAGTAAGCTAATTTGTTTTGATATTCATCAGCTTCTATTACCATATATTCAGAACTGCCCACCAACACGCTAGCATTAATTTGAATAACTCGAGAACCAATTAAGGCCGTCGGATTGAGACCCGCGTCCCTCATCAACAAAGCCAACATCGCCGTAACTGTTGTTTTTCCGTGACTTCCACAAACTGCAATTCCCACTTTATTTTTAAATAACAACCCTAGAACTTCTGGATAGCTCAAAACTAATTTTCCATTTTCTTTAGCCCAACGTAATTCTTCGTTATTCTTAAAATTATAGGAGGTCGAGTAAATTACCAGATCAAGTTCTTTTTCCTTTTTAATATTTTTTTCAGCAAAACCTTGATAAACTTTTAGCTTTAATCTTTTCAGAATTTGATCAGTTAAAAAAGGCTCGACAACATCCGAACCAATTACTTCTTTATTTTGAGAATGTAAAATTTCCGCCAAACCTACCATCCCGACACCTTTGATACCAATCAGATAAACCTTTCGAATCTCCTCCAAATCAATTACTTTCATAATTATTAATTAGGAATTACGGAAAAATAAAAGCTATTTATTTAAATACGATCAAGCAATAATTAAATCACGCCGCAAAACAATTGTTGGGAGTTCATTTTTTAGTGCAATTCGACCTGCCTACCGGCAGACAGGGGAGAATCCGCCAGCTGGCGGAGAGCACTGAGCAAAAAGTACTAACTGGCACGTTGAGCAAATGGCAGAGAGCTCGACAAAAAAGTGTGCTGAATAATGAACTTTCAACCTAGTTTTTTCTTTTGGAAAGTAGGGTGGGTATTGTTTTATAGATAATCTGCAGATCCTTCCATAAAGACCAATTTTCAATATAATAAATATCCAGTTTCACTTCCTTATCAAAACTTAAATCACTTCGTCCTGAAATCTGAGCCATTCCAGTAATTCCGGGTTTGATAGTTAAAACTCGTTTTTGATAATCCTTATATTTCTCTACCTCCATCGGTTGATGAGGTCTCGGTCCGACTAAACTCATATTACCTTTCAAAACATTGAAAAATTGAGGAAGCTCATCAATTGAATATTTCTCGATAAAAGTTCCAAATTTAGTTTTTCGAGGATCATCTTTAATTTTATAAAGTGGCCCTTTTTTAATAGACCGTTTTTTTATTAAATCATCAAGAAATTTCAAAGCTTTTCGATTATGCGCCTCCGAAAATTGTTTTCCATGACTATATTCTTTTTTCATATAACGGACTTTATAAAGGTCAAATTCTCCGCCTTTATGATTAACTCTTCGATTGAAATAAATGGCAGGAAAACCAGAATCAATCCAAGTAATAATAGCAACCACCAACATTAATGGACCAAATAAACTAATTCCTACTAAAGCCCCCGTTATATCAAAACTTCTCTTGAGAATTTTTCCCCAACCCTCCAAAGAAGTATTTTTAATTTCAATCAAAGGTTCGCCTAAAAACATTTCTAATTTAAAATTTGAAGTTTGCATAAAAGTCGGAATATATTTAAAAGTAATTCGATTTTGAATACAATAATCTTTTAAATAAAATAAATCCTTTTTATTGATATTGGGGTTACTTTCAACAATTTCATCAATTTTACCCTGTTTTCTCAATAAATCGATTCTCTTGAAATTAATTTCTTCTTGATTCTCAACTAGCACATAACCCAAACTAGGATTTTTCTTAATAGCCACTTTAAAAGATTCTGTAAAATCATTCTTACCTATTAAAAATAGTCTTCGAACTCCGATTCCTTTATGAACTAATAGATAAGTCTGAAAAACTCTTAACATTACTCGAGCCAAAGAAACCGAAACCACTCCGGTAACTGCTCCTATTAGTATTACAAATCGAGACGAAAACCAATCTGGTTCAAAAAACAAAGCCAGAACTATTACCATAAAACCGATAGTAAGAGCTCGAGCCACTCGATAAATTTCCATTAATTTCCCTCGATGAGATTGAATGCTATAAAGCCCTTCTGCGGCAAAAACAACCACAAAAAAAGCAGCTACCACTAAAAGTATCTGCAAATATTCTCTAATTGAAAAATCATATAAAATCGGTCTCAAGCCTTGAATAGCTTCAGTTTTTCGTAAATAAAAAGCTAATACTCCTGATAAAACCAGCATGAAATAGTCAACTGGCACTCGTAAAGCACTGAAAAATAGTTCCGCTTTTTTCATAAAAATTTTATTATATTATCGCTTCCGATAACTTGACGTTATCCTCTATTCTATTGTAAATAAAAATCTTTATTCTTTCAAGAGACTGTCTAATAATAATTCCCTGAACTTCTGATAAAAAATATTTGAAACAATTCCCAATAAGCTGGATCCTGTTAAGTTTCACCTAAGTAAAACTCCACAACCATTTATCTTAGCCCATAGTTACCTATGGATTCTAGCAGCACAAACTTTGTATAAATACAAAGAATACGGCCTTGCACCAGGTAGGGTTTACCACTAAGGCACTACTCAGGGAATTTTTTTCGTTTATTAAATTTTTAAATTTCAAGCTAAATTTTTCAAATAATTTTTGAAGCACTGGCCATAGCCAATGTAAAAAAATTTGAGGAAAATTTAGCTGAAATTTGGAAATTATAATAGAAAATAATTCCTTGAGTAGTGCCCCATACCATTATTGCTAATGGCCGAGAATCATAGCTGTAAACAGCCAAACTGATTCACTTTTCACCTTTCACCACTGCGCAGCAGTGGAAATTCAAAACTAAAAATCTCAAATTCAAAATAAATTCAAACTTTCAGGAACTTAAATTCAAAATAAAAAATTGAAAATTAAGTAATTGAAAATTGATTGGAAATTGAAAATTGTGAATTGAAAATTCCAATGCCACGCATTGGCTAGTATCGTCTCTGCGGCACTTTCCTGAGATTATTGTCACCAATAATCTAGTTGACGTTATCAACTACCCTCTGGGTTTTTGGCAAGCCAATACCCAATTGGTGTCCAGACTTTCCTTCCCACTGCATTAAAATACAATGAGGTGGTTGCTGAGAAATGTTTCAAATATTCTTCACCAGACCTGTAAACTATAGCACTATTGAGGCAAAATGTCAACAACACTGCGCTAGTTTATAAAGTCACTTTTTAACCTTACGAACTTTTAACTTTATGGACTTTCAGCTACTATATGTTAAAATAGTTGTACAATGATAAAGACTTAAAAAAAATAACCTAAATCCATGGAAAACTTAACTTTAATCTATGTTTTATCGTCTCTAATTGGTGTTTTACTCATTTGGAATATCTTTTTACAAATTTCGGTTAGAAAATTAGGCAAAAACCAAAGAACCCTATTTAAAGGCAAAAAAGGTTTTGATTTAGAATCAATCGTAATGGAAAATAACATTCAAATAAAAGAACTTACTGGTCAAACAAAAGATTTATATGAAAAAACAAGTGAAATAAAGGCTCATTCTCTTAAAAGCATTCACAAAATTGGCTTGTTGCGATTTAATCCTTTTCGAGAAATTGGAGGAGATCAAAGCTTCTCTTTAGCTCTTTTAGATAATGATAATAACGGAGCTATAATTTCCTCTCTATATTCAAGAGAAGGCGTCCGAATTTATGCTAAATCTATCCAAAAAGGTCAAACTGTCAAATATCCCTTAACTGAGGAAGAAAAGAAGGCTATTGATATTGCTTCCATTGAAAAAAACAATCAAATAATTAAAAGGCGAGTTTAAAAGGAGCAGCTGTCTAAAATCTCACATTCTGTTAAAACGCTGAAATTATGAGCAAAAACAAGTTGGAAGTCGAAATATATCAAGATACTTTGCGACTGAAACAAAATTTTGCAGCCATAATTTCAATATTTTAGTGAGTGATTATAGTTTTTTTCAATTATTTTACGCTGAAGTCTCAGATAGCTTATGGCTGTCTAAACTTTGACTTTAGTCAAAATCTTTGATATAAAGACATATCGCCCATAATGGGATTATTTTTTAATTTGTTAATTTAATTTTTTGGCTGATAAAGAACAAAAAAAGGAACCGGTAAAAATTCCCGCTCAATTAACGGTGAAGGATTTTGCCACTAAACTTGATATTGATATACCTGAAATATTAAAAAAATTGATGGATAACGGTATCATGGCTAACATCAATAATCTAATTGATTATGATACAGCTTTTTTAGTTGCTGAAGAATTAGATTTTGAAGTCGAGCCAGAAGAACTTACAACCACGAACGAACTCTTAACTTCTCAAAAATTAGAAAATATTCTGTCTTTAGAGTCCGAGGATAAAGACAAATTAAAAAAACGCCCTCCCGTAGTCACTATTTTAGGTCACGTTGATCACGGTAAAACTACTCTGCTTGATACTTTGAGAAAAACTCGAGTAACTGAAGGAGAATTTGGTGGAATTACTCAACACACCAGCGCTTATCAAGTTGTAAAAAATAATGAATTAATCACCTTTATCGACACTCCAGGACACGAAGCTTTCCAAGGAATGAGAGAAAGAGGTGCCTCTTTGGCCGATATCGCTGTTTTAGTAGTCGCCGCTGACGATGGAGTCAAACCTCAGACTAAAGAAGTTATTGAATTCTTACTGAAAAATAAAATTCCGACTTTAGTAGCAATTAATAAAATTGATAAATCTAATGCTAGTGTTGATAAAGTTAAACAAGAACTAGCTGAACATAATCTATTTTTAGAAGGATATGGAGGTGAAGTGCCTTTCAATGAAATCTCTGCTAAACAAGACATTGGTTTAGATGAGCTTTTAAAAAATATTCTATTTCTAGCTGAATATTATGAATTCAAAGCCAATCCAGAACGAAACGCGTTAGGAATCATTTTAGAATCTCATAAAGACGCTCGCAAAGGTTCTGTAGCTACCGTTCTAATCAAAACTGGGACGCTTAAAATTGGTCAAACCGTTATTATTGGTGATTTCATTAGCAAAATCAAAAAAATGGAAAATTTTGCTGGAAAAAATATTAAGGAAGCCACGCCTTCTATGCCAGTAACGATTATTGGATTGTCAAAAACTCCCCACAGTAAAGATTTATTGCAAGTCGAGAGTGATCCCAAAAAAATCAAAAAATTCGCCAAGGAAATTTCCCAATCTAAAGGAAAGTTGGGTGGTAAAATTGGAAGTTTTGGCTCAAAAGAATTAATAATGACTATCAATGAAGCCAGAAAAAATTGTTTATCAATCATAATCAAAACCGACGTTCAAGGAACTTTAGAAGCCATCAAACAAATAATTGACTCTATTGACTCCCAAGAAGTTAATATTGATTTTGTTAGTGAAGGAGTTGGAGCTATCACTGAAACAGATGTTAAAATGGCTCAAACTACCCAAGCTATTATTTATGGATTTAATACTGAGCCTACTGTCACTGCCAGTCAAAATCTTTCCGAATCAAAAGTAAAAGTTAGAACTTTTAAAATTATTTATGAATTGATAGAGGATATTAAAAAAGAAATTTCCGAATTACTAGATTTAGAAATTAATAAAGTTGAATTAGGACGCTTGAAAGTTTTGGCTAATTTTAAAAATTCTAAAAATTTATCGGTAGTAGGCGGAAAAGTTATGGATGGTAAATTAATTAAAGGTGAAAAAATAGAAATTTTCCGAAATAAAGAATTATTAGGAATAGGAGAATTAGTACAACTTCAACACAATAAAGAAGATGTTAACGAGGTTAAATCCGGCTCAGAATGCGGAATCGCCTTCAAAGGAAAAATAAAAATCCTCCCCAACGACCAACTAGTCTGCTTCAAGGAAGAAAAGGTAAAGAGGAAAATAAAATAAGATTCAAGATTCAAGAAGTAAAATTTAAAAGTAGCTTCAATATGAACCACTATAATTATCTAAAAGATATTCCAGATATCTTTTCTATACAAAAATACCCTCTCCAAGGGTATTTTTTCTTAAACCTGCCTGCCGGTAGTCGGTTCTTAAATCCTATTTCTTAAATCTTTAAATTTTTAGACCAAAAAAATTAATAGCGTTTTCATCAGTTTGCTTTTCAATTTCTTCAAAACTCATATTCTTTATTTCCGCGATTTTTTCAATCACATGCTTGACATAAGCGGGTTCATTTCTTTTCCCTCGATTAGGAACTGGAGCCAAAAAGGGACAATCCGTTTCAGCCATTATTCTGTCTAGTGGAATTTTAGCAACTGCTTCCAATGATTTATCGCCTTCTTTGACAAAGGTTATATTTCCCGTAAAGGAGATTTTGAGATTGGGCAATTGAAGAAACTTCTTCGCTTCCTCTGCTCCTCCGCAGAAACAATGAACCACCATTTTTAATTCCTTAAATTTATCCGCAGAAATTATTTCCAGTAAATCATCATAAGCGTCTCGACAATGAATAATTACTGGTAAATCAAGCTCTTTGGCAACTTCTAATTGTTTTACAAACAGTTTTTTTTGAAATTCCAAGTCTTCTTTTTTGCTACTATGGAAATAATCCAAGCCAATTTCTCCAATTGCCTTAACTTTGAAATTCTGACATTTTTCTTTTAAGTAAATTTCAACTTTATCCAAACTGAAATTTCCACCTTCTGGATGAAAACCTAAAGCCGCAAAAATCTGCGGGTGATTTTTGGCTATTTCTAAAGTTTTTTCATTTCGCTCTTTATCTACGCCAATGTTTATAATGGCCTTACCACCATTATCAAAAAAACGTGCTATGACTTTTTTTCGATCATCATTAAATTGTTTGAAGTCTAAATGCGCGTGAGTATCTATCATTTTGTTTGGTATTTAATACATCATATCAAGTATTTTGATACAAAATAAGTTTTATAAAATTCAGAATTTAATGTTTGAGCGCAATTCGAGGCAGATTTGAGCACTAAGCAAATCGTACTAAATGGTACGATGAGCGAATGGCGGAAAATCCAACAAAGAAGTGTGCCAAAAATTAAATTCTAGGGAAAAGACCTTGGGTTTCTCGACTTGAGAGCATTACTCCCATTTTCTCAGCAGTTTCTGGCATGAAGATTTCAATCATCTCTTTTATCTCGGCTAATTTCACTAAGAAACCAAGCATTTCTTCTTGAAATTTTTCAGGCTTTGTTTTCGATATTTCCCAAGGTTTTATTTCTTCAATTCTTTTATCAATTTCGGAAACCTTTTTTTGAGTATCTTGCAATAATTTCTCTACTCGACCTTGTTCAAAATATTCTTGATATTTTTCAAGATTTAAATCAATATTACTATCAATATAATCAGCAATTTCCTGATCACTCAACTCTATTTTCTGACTTAATTTAACCACTCGAGAAAAAACATTTCCCAAACCATTAGCTAAATCATTATTATATCTTTCAATCATTCTCTCCCAAGTCAAATCAACGTCTTCTCCAAAACTAGCCGATCCCATTAATAAATATCGAGTTCCATCTATTCCAAATTTTTTAACCATTTCCAATGGAGAAATTACGTTGCCTAAACTTTTACTCATTTTTTGGCCATCGGATATTATAAATCCATTAATATAAATTTTTCGAGAGTTAGGTAATCCCGCCGACATTAACATCGCTTGCCACATTGCGGATTGTTGTCTGAGATTATCTTTACCGGCGATTTGATTCCCTGGCCACCACTTATCAAAATTGTCCTGATTCAAAGGCCAACCCAGAACTGAAATATAATTCACCAATGCGTCAAACCAAACATACATAACTTGATTGTCATCTCCAGGTACAGGAACTCCCCAAGGCATTTTAATTTTTAATCGAGAGATACTAAAATCTTTTAAATCTTTTTCCACAAATTTTTTAATTTCCCCAAATCTTTTGTTGGGCTCAACAAAGTTGGGATTTTTTTCATAAAAATCCAAAAGAGCTTGTTGATAATTAGAAAATTTGAAAAAATAATTTTCTTCTTCGACTATCTGCAAATCTTTATTGGGATGAAGCGAACATCGTCCCTTATTATTCAACTCAGAATCAGTTTTTTCTAATTCACAGCCAACGCAATATTTAATTTTATATTTTGCTTTGTAAATATCTCCATTTTTTTCACAAATTTTCCAAAATTCCTGAGCTGCTTTTATATGATTCTCGTCAGTAGTTCTAATAAAATTATTGAGGCTTAAGTTTAAACTTTTTTTTAAATCTTTAAAATCTTTAACTTGTAAGTCACAAAATTCTTGAGCAGACATTTTTCTTTCCTGAGCTTGATCATAAATTTTCTGTCCATGTTCATCTGTGCCGGTATTGAAAAAAACTTCTCGACCTAAAACATCTCGGTTAAAACGAGCCAAAACATCCGCCCGAATAATTTCCGAAGCAAATCCAATGTGGGGATTAGAATTGACATAAGGTAGAGTCGTTGTTATATAATAATTATTCATTTCTTAAATCTATTACTGTTTATTTTT
Organism: uncultured Bdellovibrionales bacterium; assembly: GCA_964458715.1. Classification (GTDB taxonomy): domain Bacteria; phylum Patescibacteriota; class Minisyncoccia; order Moranbacterales; family DUUL01; genus UBA2773. The sequence continues at coordinate 5,878 of CAYWJP010000013.1, read as the reverse complement.
TGGAAAAAATTTTTATTAAAGTTAAACCCTCCCTAATCCATTTTTTAATTTTTTCTCTTCTAGTCATTTTATCTAAAAATTTTTCTTCTCTGGCCAATTCTTTTCGAACCATTCTCTTAGAATGATGAAATTTAGTAACAATAAAAACTAGCATCGAAGATATTATAATTCCAATTAAATTAATAAAAAATATCCAGATAGCGCTAACAAATTGCTCGGTATAGCCCATTCTCAAGGCGATAGCACTGACTGAAACTGGAGGGATCAAAGTTACTGCAATAGCCGTGCCAGTAACATATTGAGAAAGCTCTTTTCTTACAAAAGATAATGAAGCGGCAAAACCTACAATCAATGCAACCACAAAAATTTCTAGTTGAAAATTAGTTTTCAGTAAAAATTCATAAGAAAAATCTTGAGATGTTTTAAAAAACATTGAAATTCCGAAAGCAGCTATAAACAAAAGCAAAATTGCTTTGAAAACCACTAAAACTGAACGATAAAACAATTTAAAATTCCGAGTAACAACACCTAAAGATATTGACAGAAGAGCTGATAACATCGGAGCAATCAACATCGCTCCAATAATCAAAGCCACACTGTTCATTAATAATCCAGCAGTACAAATAAAAGAGGCGACTGCTACCATAATAAAAAAACTCTTTCTAGGCGTTGAAGCTTCGATAATACTCTTAATTACTTGATCTCGAATATCTTCATCAATATCCCGAAAAAGATGATCTCCTTTAATTCTGTTGAAATTGAACATTTTTTAAAAAAATAATTATCGGTATTTAAGTCAATAATACCTTTTTTTTGATCACTAAACAACCTTTTAAAAAAATAATCTCCACTTAAATTTACAACAACTTAATTTTTAATTATTGATTGCAATTCCTGCGATTCCTGATCTTATTTCTCTTTTATCTTCCCCATCTCGACGATAAGACCAAAGGTTGTCTTCGCAATAACTGCAACGATTATCAATTTCTATGTTATCTAATTTAATTTTATTCAAAATAAATTTTTCTTTACTTAAGCCAGTTAAATCAAAATATTCTTTGTTATTTCTATTTGCAATAAATCTTTTACAATTTGAAAAATTTTTTGTTAAATCATCCCTAACTTCAAAATGACATTTTTGAATTCCTGGTCCAATCCCCACTAAAATATTTTCTGGTTTACTTTTAAAATCATTTATCATTTTTTCCAAAGCATTCTCAATAATACCTTTAGCAACGCTTCTCCAACCGCAATGTAAAATTCCCACTACTTTATTAATGGGATCAAATAAAAAAATCGGCAAACAATCAGCCGAAGTAACACTTAAAATAATTTCAGAATTATCAGTCAATAATCCGTCTGTATAATCAATAAATTTTTCTCTACTATTTTTAATAATTTTAATATTTCCACCATGTTCTAATTTAGCCGAAATTAATTTTTCATAATCTAAATTATTTTTCTTTAAATATTTTCCACGATTAATATCAAAGTCAGCCGAAAACAATTTCATATTCCCATCTTTTTTTTCTGACATAAAAACTTTAACCCCTTCGATATTTTTAAAAATTTTCAACATTTTAAAAAATTCTTTTTTTATTAAAATATTCGGTATGCAATAATTTTTCTGATAAAGGTCCTCCCGGCTCCCTAAGAAAATCTTCATATAATTTTTTAATTTCTGGATTTTCATGAGATTTTCGAATTGGTAGATTTTTATCTCGCTCATAAATTGCTTTTCGTCTTTGAGACCGAATTTTTTCATTAACTGGATATGGTTGCCCTCCTCCACCCAAACAACCGCTAGGACAAGCCATTACTTCCACAAAATCAAAATCGCATTCACCAGCGATGATTGATTCTACTATCTGCTTAGCATAGCGAATTTCATGAGCCACTGCTACTTTAATTTTAACTTCCCGTAATAAACATCGGGATTTAGGAATCGTTATCTCAGTGGTTTTAATTCCCTTAATCCCTCTAACTTCTTTAAAATCTAAACTCTTCAATTCTTCACAAGTTATTTGTTCATAGGCTGTTCTCAAGGCTGCTTCCATTACTCCTCCGGTTGAACCAAAGATTACTCCTGCGCCAGAAGACATCCCTAAAGTTTTATCAAAATTGCCATCTTTTAAATTCAAAAAGTCAATTCCGTTTTGCTTAACCATTCGAATGAATTCATTAGCTGTAATAACCAAATCAGTGTCTAAATTTTTGCCGTCCCCGAGTTCTTTTCTCCGAGCCTCATATTTTTTTGAAGTACAAGGCATAACTGAAATATTTACAATATTTTCTGGTTTAATCTTTTTACTATCCGCATAATAAGTTTTGATTATTGAGCTTAACATTCCCTGTGGAGAACGACAGCTAGATAAATTAGGGATTAGTTCTGGATAATATTTTTCAATATACAAAACCCAAGAAGGGCAACAGCTAGTAAACATTGGAAAATTAACCTTCTCCCCATTTATTTTTTGCTTAATTTTACCGACCAATTCATTGGCCTCTTCAACAATAGTTAAATCAGCCGAAAAAGAAGTATCAAAAACTAAATCTGCACCCAACATTCTTAAAGCCGTAATTATCTTACCCTCCACTAGAGTTCCTGTTTTCAATCCAAAAGCTTCTCCAATGGTAAATCGAACCGACGGCGCTACTTGAAAAATTTTAATTTTTTGACTATCTAGTAAAATTTCATCTAATTCCTTAATATTATCTTTTTCGGTAATAGCTGCAGTTGGACAATGAGTGACACATTGACCACAAAAAATACAATCCAAGGGAATTTCGCCAGGAGTACCAACGCTAGTTTTAATACCACGATAATTAGTTTCGTAAGAATCCACAGTTTGAAGCAACTGACAAGTCTTAATGCATCGGCGACATTCAATACAATATTGATTATCTCTGTGAATAGAAGGGTTTTTATCATCAACTATTCTATTTTTCAAAGTTTCTTTTAAAATTCTCAACTGTTCATTACTAGAAAAATTTTTCACTTCTGGAACAAAATCATCCACATCTATTCCTAATTTTCCAGCTAAAGTCTGTAATTCACAATTGCCATTACTAACACAAGTTTTACATTTTCCAAAATGATCAACCCAAAGTAATTCCAAATTATACCTCCGAGCTTTTTCAATATCAAAATCTTCCGTAATGACCTCCAGCCCTTCCTCAACTTTAGTTTGACAAGAAGTCACCAAACCACAATGCTTATTAGTCTTAACCAAGCACATTCGACAAACTCCTTCTGACGGACCTAGGTCATCATGTTGACACAAAGTAGGTATAAAAATTCTATTCTCACGACAAACCTCCAGAATGGTTTGTCCTTTTTTGACTTGATAAGTTTTGTCGTCTATTTTTATTTGCAAAATATTGAATTGTTTAAATTTGAAATTACTTTTATTTGATAAAAATTTATTTTAATTCCTTTAATAACTTGTACTTGATTACGTCTTTTAACGCCACTACCGAAAATTTTCCCAACGGACAAAAAGTGGTATTATCTAAAATCCAAATTAATTTAAATAAATCATGTTTATCATTTTGATCAAAATTACCATTATTTAATCTTTCAATTATTCCTTTTAATCTAAAAGTTCCTTCCCGACAAGGTACACATTTTCCGCAAGATTCTCGCTGAAAAAAATTAATCCAACTCAATAAAACCTTCTTTAAATCATCCACATTCGAAATTGCTAAAACTGAACCCGAGCCCACTGGAATTTCTGCTTCTCTAGAATAACTAGGAATTTCAGTCATCAAATTTCTAGGCACAATTCGCCCAGAACTCCCTCCGATTTGAACCATTTGTAATTCAAATCCACTTTTTACTCCACCCGCAACTTGAATCAATTGCTCAATATTATTATTCATTGGTAACTCATATAATCCAGGCCTGTTGACTACTCCATCAATGGAAAATAGTTTAGTTCCAGGAGAATCAGGTTTACCAATTTTAGCAAATTTCTCTCCACCATTTTTAATAATCCAAGCAACATTAGCTAGAGTTTCAGCATTATTAACTACCGTCGGTTTTCCGAATAATCCATAATCGCTAGGATAAGGAGGTTTAAGCTGAGGCTCTCCTCGCTTACCTTCTAGCGAATTTATTAAAGCTGACTCTTCTCCACAAACATAGGCACCCGCGCCATAAAAAACCTCTAATTTTAAATTAAACTCCGAGCTTAAAATATTTTTTCCCAATAAATTATTTTGATAACAATCCTGGATAGCTTGTTCAATTTTTTGCCCAGCTTCTTTGAATATTCCATTAATATATAAGAAAGCCTTGCTAGCACCAACTGCAAAAGAGCCAATTATTATTCCTTCTAAAATTTGATGAGGATTTTTCTCGGCTAAGCTTCTGTCTTTGAAATTGCCCGGCTCAGATTCATCTAAATTGCAAATAAAATATTTTTGTTTTTCTTTTTTATTAACGACCGCTTCCCATTTCGAACTAATCGAAAAACCAGCGCCTCCTCGTCCCTGTAAGTTAGATTTTCTTAATTCCTTTATTATTTCTGTTGGCTTGTTTTTCTTCAAAACTTTTTTCAAAGACTCATATCCGCCCACCTTTAAATAATCCTGAAAATTCAAGCTCCTTTCGACAATCCAATTTTCAGTTAAAATTTTCATTTTATAATCCCTTAATTTCCTAAATATTCTTGAATTAATTTAATCGCTTTATCAGCCGTAACTTTGGTATAAATGGTTTTATTTAGCTTAATTATTGGCCCCTCTAAACACTGGCCCACACAACTCATTCTCTTTAAACTAAATTTCCGATTAGAATCCCCATCTTTAATCTTAAAAAAACTTTCGACACTTTGAATAATTTTATCAGCATTTTTAGTTTGACAATTGACTCCGTCGCAAACTTCCATTGTCAAAAAAGCTGGCTTTTCTAAATTAATTTCATCATAAAAACTAGCCACACTAAAAATATGGGATTCGCTAACTTCAAAATATCTAGCAATTTTTCCAATCGCCTCTTCTGAAATCCAGCCAAAATCTTCATTAATAGCCTTAATAACCGGCAAGATATTTTTCTTTCTCGGTTCATAGCGAAGAAGAGCTTTTTGTATTGTCATTTATTTTTATTTTAAGGGGTTATTTCTAATTATCGTTTTGTTATGAAATTTATTATTTTAGGCTAAATTTTTTAAATAATTTTCGAAGAACTAACTTGTGCTAATTCAAAAAAATTTGAAAAAAATTCAGCCTAAAATAGAAAATTGCAATAAAAATGATAATTAGAAATAACCCTCTTGCCTTTACAACAAAATCATACCCTATTATCGAAAATATTTCAAACTAATCTCTATTTTTTCCAGAAGTCAAACCTCTGGGAAATCTCCGAAAAAATAGACCAAAGAAAAAGGACATCAGCGATATTACACTGATGCCCTTCAATTCTTGTTCATTTTAGCCCTACCATTCCATTGCTTCAAAACAGCAATCAAACGGAAACAAGCAAAATTGTCAATTAGATAATAAACATTTTTAATGAAACAAATTTGAAATTAAACAATCTCAGCATGGACGAGAAACAACATCCGCCTCAACCTCAAAGTCAATACCCTTTTGTTGAGATTTAACTACAGATTTAACGACTATCCCTTTTTCTTCTGTGTTTCCTTTGTCTGAGGGAACATTAAAGTGCTCTCCAACTGAAAGAGGCATTACTCCTTCCATCAATACAACAAAATCTCCACAATTAATCCATAAATTTGCCATAAAATTTCCTCCCAAAAATTACATTGATGTCAAATAACTGAAATAATATTATAAACTAACTAATTTCTTCCGTCAATTAATGTAGCATTGCAGCGTCAAGTTTACACTTCTACACTCTTCCATTTTCTCCATT
>CAYWJP010000012.1:0-21303 GCA_964458715.1 uncultured Bdellovibrionales bacterium | reverse complement strand
TTTTGTGGGCGCAGAGGGATTTGAACCCCCGACCATCGGCTTAAAAGGCCGTTGCTCTACCAACTGAGCTATGCGCCCGTAAGGCATAACATAAAAGTTATTATAGGTTTTTATGCCTAAATAGTCAACACCATTTTCTTTAATTCAATGTATATTTAAATAGCTATTAAAATAGCTATTTAAATAATTACTAAAAAAATATTACAAAACAAAGTTAATTAAAATTCACTTGAAATTAACTAGTTATCTTGTAGAATAAATTTATGAGGTTTTAAAAAAATATAACAAAAATACACGATGCAAATAAAAAAACTAGAAGCTTTGGAAATTTTAGATTCCAGGGGTAATCCGACTGTGGAAGTTAAGATAACATTGATGGACGGAACTTCGGCTAAAGCAGCGGTGCCTTCAGGAGCGTCAACTGGAACTAAGGAGGCCTTGGAGCTTCGAGACGGAGATAAAAAGCGATTTTTAGGCAAAGGAGTATTAACTGTTTGCGAAAATATTGAGAAAGAAATTTTTCCGGCTATCAAAAAGATGTCGATTTTTGATCAAAGAGAGATCGATCAAATTATGATTGAATTAGACGGCACGGAAAATAAATCTCGTTTGGGAGCGAATGCAATTTTAGCAGTTTCTTTAGCAGTGGCTCGAATAGCAGCTATTAAAAAGAAAAAACCTCTTTGGAAATATTTGCGGGATGTTTACGATTTAGAAGATAATATTGACTATAAATTTCCAATTCCAATGATGAATTTGATTAATGGTGGTGGACACGCCGATAGTAGATTGGATATTCAAGAATTTATGGTAGTGCCATATGGTTTTAACAATTTTACCGATAGATTCAGAGCCGGAGCAGAAGTTTACCAAAATTTGAAAAAAATCTTAGCTGATAAAAATTATAGAACGGCCGTGGGAGATGAAGGAGGATTCGCTCCTCGTTTAAAAAACAACGAAATGGCCTTGAAGCTTATCCAAGAAGCCATTAAAAAAGCAGGCTATTCAGGCAATAAAGTTGGGACTGGAATTGACGCTGCTGCTAGCGAATTTTATAATAAAGAGATTAAACGTTATGAATTGAAATTGGATAAAGAATCTTTTGATAGTCAAAAAATTCAAGAAATGTATCAGAACTGGATTGAGAAATATAATATGAGAGTGATTGAAGATCCAATGAGTGAATTTGATTGGGAGGGTTGGGTGAGGTTTACCGAGGAAAATAAATTTAGATTGCCAATAATCGGGGATGATTTATTAGTGACTAACGCTAAGATTTTACAAGAGGCGATTGATAAAGACGCTTGTAACGCGGTTTTAATCAAGGTAAATCAGATTGGTTCTTTATCAGAAACAATTGATACGATTAATTTGGCGCGAGAGAATGATTTTAAAATTGCCGTATCCCATCGAAGCGGAGAAACTGCCGATGATTTTATTGCAGATTTAGCAGTGGCAACTGAAGCGGAGTATATTAAGTCAGGAGCGCCGGCGAGAACGGAGAGAGTTACCAAATATAACAGAATCCTTGAAATAGAGCAAAGAGAATACTAATTGTAAATGTCAAAATCCAAATTGTTTCAAATTGTTCCAAATCAAGCTCAAACTTAAAATAATTAAAATAATTCGCCGGCTTTAGTCGGCGAATTTTTGATATTTAGAATTTATTTTTTGGATTTGATTTGAGCAATTTAGAATAATTTGGATTTTGTAATTCAGATAAAACATTATTGCAATAATGTTTGATTTTTAACTGCTTCTTTAAATTCGCTGTATTTGTTGGTTAGATAATAAGCAGTGAGAAAATTCATATCACTTAATCGAACAGCAGCCTGAAAACTTCGAGTTGGGTTTTCATCGATAATTAAAAGTTTTCCGATAGGGATATCTTTTTTATTTTTTTCTAAATCTTCTAACATAATGTTTATGGAGTTTTCAAAATGATCTTTATCATAATCATTTTTATTACGGACGTCTAAATAGATAAATCTTTCGCCTGCTTGAAGTTTTATTCCTAGGGCAGTTAAGTTAATTAAATTTACCTTGGCTCGGTCTTGAGCTGAATTAGTATCTCCATAAGAGATTAAATCATAACCAACGCCAACGTAACCATAAAGTCCTCCTTGAAGGTAGTTTAATTTAAAACCATTCTTCTTGAGCTGATCAGCAATTTTTTTGCCATCAATAGTTTCTCGTTTTTCTACTAGAATAATATTTAAATCTTTGCTCAATAAACTCTGGTTTTCTAAAAGTTCTTGGACCGGAATGTTTACTGATGATTCAATGTGATTCTCTATATATTCTTGTTTATCCCGAGTATCAACAATTAGAGAGTTTTCTTTTCCAATAGCTTCAAAAACTTCTTTGGGTTTGATATAAGTAATGTCTAGATTTAAATCTTCAATTTTTTTCTCTTCGGCTTTCAAAAAAGAATCATTGTTTTCTGATCTACTTTTAACTAAAAAGAAAATCGCTGTCATTACTACCAACAATCCAATTGTTACTAGTGAAGCTATTAAAACCGAATAATCTTTTTTCTCCATTTTTTTGTTTTTATTAAATAAGTTTTTCAATGTTTTAGTGGATGTTAGATTTTAAAAGACTTCCTGTTAAATTCGGATTACCATTAATAAAATCTTTAATAGCCAATTCATTTTTGCCTTCTAGTTTGACCTTTTTCAAAATAATTGAGCCTCGTTTGGTTTTAATTAGAATTTGATCTTTTCGCCGATAAACTTCTCCTGGTTGTTTTTCTTTTTCATTTTTTTGACTCAGCGAGATTTCGGTTAGAATTAGCTTTTTACCGTTAGAATCAAAAGTATAGATTTGAGGCCAATTATAGTAAGCCCGAAAATTATTCCAAATATCTTTGGCGTTTAAATTCCAGTTAATTTGACCGTTCTGTTTTTTAATTATTTTAGTAAAGGTGGCCTGGCTATCATCTTGAGAAATTGTTTTGAGGTTTTCCAAATAAGAGCTTAAAGTCTTCGTTAAGATATCGCTAGAAACCGCTATTAGTTTTTTCTCTAAATCAGAGTATTTGTCCGAATTTTCTATAAGAATTTCTTTTTGAGAAATAATATTACCAGAATCTAAGCCTTTATCAATTTTCATTATGGTTATCCCGGTTTTGTCGATTCCTTGGGATAAAGCGGTTTGAATGGGAGAAGCACCTCGAAGTTTGGGCAAGAGAGAAGTGTGAATATTAATAAAACCGTATTTCGGTATTGCTAAAAAATTAGCTGGAATTATCATTCCGTAAGCGGCGATGATAACTAGATCTGGTTTAATCGCTTTGATTTTTTTTAGAGCAATCCTATCTAATTTAATAAATTGTTCTAGTTTTAAGTTATTTTTTTGGGCAAATACTTTAACCTCGGATGATTTTAGCTTTTTTTTTCGGCCGGATTTTTTATCGGGCTGAGTAACAACTAATTCGATTTTTATTTCATTTTCGACTAGATTTTCTAAAATTTTCTCAGCAAAAAAAGAAGTTCCCATAAAGATAATTCGAGCGTCTTCTAATTTCATGTCGGTGAGAAATTAATTAATTTGTTCGTCATCCACAACTCTGTCGACGATTAAGACTCCATTTAAGTGATCAATTTCATGTTGAATAGCTCTAGCTAAAAGTCCTTTAGCTCTAATTAGTTGTTTTTTTCCGTTTAAATCAGTGGCTTTGACTTTTACTCTTTTACGTCTGGGAATGTTTAAAAATTTATTAGGGAAAGATAAGCAACCTTCTTCAGAAAGTAATTCGTCTTTGGACAGATTTTTAATTTCTGGATTAATTAAAACAAAAAGTTCATTCTCGATTTCGATTATGCAAATTCTCAAATTTTTCCCAATTTGAGGAGCCGCTAATCCTAAGCCATTATTAGCGCGAAGAGTTTGAATCATATCTAAAATTAGCTGTTTAGTTTTAACGCTGGTTGGATTTTTTACTTCTATTGATTTTTTTCGTAAAATCTCGTTGGGATATTCTAATATTTTCATAAAGTTTAGTTTTTAAAGTTGAAAGTTTATAAGGCCTACAAAGCTTAGAATTTAAAAAATATTTTCTGGATCGGGGTCGATGCTCCACGAAACAGAAAGTTTTCGTAATTCTTTATTCAAATTTAAAAAGTTTTGATTTTTTTCGATTTTTATTAAGATGTGCTTATTCCAAAATATGCCTTTTTTTTGGATAAAGCTATAAAATGGTTCAAAAATAATAATTCCGTTTTTATTAAAACGTTCTTGTAGTTGAGTATATACTTTATTTGTAATTTTTTCAACTTTTTCTTTATTAGAGTCTTTAAAACTTAATCGATATAATTTATTAAAAGGAGGATAACCTAAAGCTTTTCTGTTAATCAATTCTTTTTTGACAAATTTGCTCCAGTTCCATTTCTTGAGATTGTCTAGAATTTCTAAATTAGTTTTAAAACTTTGAATATAAAAAATTCCTTGTTGATCACTGTGAGGTCGATTGAGACGTCCCCCAACTTGGAAAAATCCACCTAACCATCTTTCATCGAATTTGAAGTCAGCCTTGCCGGTCCATCTTTGAGCGTTTAAAACAGCGACTAAATTGATATTGGGAAAATCGAAACCTTTAGCTATGGTTTGATTACCAACTAGAAAATCAATTTTATTTTCTTGAATTTTCTTGAATAAAATTTCCCGTGATTTATTCTTCTCAAAACTATTTTTTGTCACTAAACTCACTCTGGAGCTAGGAAACCTTTTTTTTATTTCCGAAGCTACAGACTCAGTGCCAAATCCAATATTTTTAAGTTTGTAACTTTTGCAGGTGGGACAGCTAGTTAAACTGGAAATTTTATAATTACAATGAAGACATTGATAGGTGTCTTTAATATGAATTAAAGAAGTTTCGCATTTAGGACATTTTAAAGCACTCTTGCAACTTTCACAAAAAACAGCCTGACTTTTCCCATGATAGGGAACTAAAATTAAACAAATTTTATTTTTATTTAAAGTGGTTTTTATATCGTTTAAAAGCTCATTACAAAATAGAATATCCCCGCTTCTTTGATAAGTTTTTTGCCAAAGATCAACAATTTTAATTTTAGGCTTAGCCACCTTAATTTTGTCAGTTTTAAGAGTTGGTAGCTCAGCCAGTGCCCAATTATTTTGATTATTTTGACTTTTCCAGTAGTTTTTTATAGAAGGAGTGGCAGAAAGGAAGATTAGTTGCGCTTTATTAATTTGAGCTAACCAACTAGTAACTTTTTCAACGTGATATTTAGGATTTTGGTTCCAGTTTTTATGAGAAATATCTTGTTCTTCGTCGACGATAATTGTTCCTAGTTTTTTAAAGGGTATAAAACAGCCGGTTTTAGTGGAAATTAAAATATCTAATTCTCCTGATTTAGCCTGCTTCCAAATAACTGAAATTTCAGAAGGTTTTAATTGTGAATGAAGCAGGGCAACTTTTTTATCAAAAAACCTTTTTTGATAACGATAAATTTCTTGATAAGATAAAAATATTTCTGGCAACAAAACCAAAGACTGTTTTTTGTGCTTAAGACTTTTTTTAATCATCGCCATGGCAATTTCTGTTTTCCCCGAAGAAGCTGGGCCAAAAACTAAGATCTTCTTTTTATAATTTCGAGTAATTTTTTTTAGAACTTCTTTTTGAGATTGAGTTAGTTTAATTTCGCTTTTTTTAGAAAATTCATTTTCAGGAAGAGCTGGAATATTTTTGGTAATGTTAAAAGTGAAAAATTTTAAAACTACTCCGATGGAAGTGAGGTAGTAATCTGAAATTTTTTGAGCTAGTTTTAGTTGTTTTTTATCAAGTAAGGAAATTGTTTTGATTCGCAAAACTTCTCGAGTTCTAAAGGTCGGTTTTTTTTGTTTTTCCAAAACAATCCCTTTTATTTTTTTTCGACCAAATGGAATCATTACTAAAGATCCAAAGGGAATTTCCTCTTTGGATTTATAAGTAAAATAGGGCTCATGATCGATTGAGATACGAGTGAGAGGGATGATTTGGTAATAAAAATATTTCATATTTATATTATAAATTCCAAAGCCCAAATTATTTCAAAATATTCCAAATGAAAACTAAAATCTAAATGTCAAAAATTTTTAGATTTTAGTCATTTGACATTGGAATTTGATTTGAGTAATTTGAAATACTTCGAATTTTGGAATTAATTAAGTTATCTCATTGTCCATCTTCCTACTAAATATCCTCCTCCAAAAGGTGCTTCATAGGATATTTGAGAAAATTTATTGCGAGTTTTATTAAGAATTCCGAGCGCAATAATAATTGACTTTAATCCCAGTTCACCAGCTTCTTTGCAGAAATCCGGATTTAATTTCAGAATTTTTTCAATTTCAGAATTCTTTAATAATTTAATTAAAGTCTGATCAAATTTTATGCCATAGGGCGAAAATTTTTCTGGGGAGTTGTTGGAAAGTCTTTGGGATAAATCACCGTTTACTATGAAGGCGATGTTTTCTTCGGTATCAGCTAAAATTTTACTAAGTAATTTTCCCAATTCAAAGTGAGTTTCCCAACTTAAATAGGAAAAAGTTAAAGTGATAATTTTAGGCTTTTTCTTAAATTTTTTATTTAAAAAAGATAACGGGACTAAAGTGCCGTAATCAATATTTTCTTCTTGGGTGGCTTCTATGGGAAAATCTTGTGCTCGTAATTTTTTGAGAATGTATTTTGCCAGGGAATAGTTTCCTGTGTAAAAATAATCTTCTTGATCAACAACCCCGAATTTGCCAAAACTGCCTTTTAAATTTTTTTCAAGATTAATAGTGAATTTATCATAACGCATCGGTCCTCGAGGAGAAATAAAAAAAATTGTATCAGGTTTAAGCCTGGCTAATTCTTCGGAAAATTTTTCTAATCCAGCTACGGTTTTTTTGGTTAACAAAAGATTTTTTTTATTAATCTCCGGAATTACGGCTGGGGAAAATGGCACCATACCAATAAAATTTAACATTGCTATTAATTTTTTTATTTAGTTAAATCTTAGCACTTCTATCTTAATCGAATATTCAAGGATTTACAAGTAAAATAAAAGTCACTAATAATTAGTCACAGGCAATCAGTTTTTAGCAAATTGATTGCAGATGACTGATGACTGATCGCTTATTATTAAACTATGTAGTTTAAAAAATAACTTTACAAACTTTTTAACTTTATAAACTTTAAATTGAGGTCTTTTTTCTCTTGACAATATTTTTAATAGAAATTAAACTAGTATAGTCGCTACTAAATTAAACACAACATATAGTGTTTTTAGCCAGAAAATAAAAAATTAATAGAAAATTAAAAATATGAAGTGTCCTTTTTGCAATCACATTGAAACCAGAGTAATTGACTCAAGAGATACCAACGAAAATAAAACAATTCGGCGAAGAAGGGAGTGTGAAAAATGTCAGGCTCGATTTTCTACCTATGAACAAGTCGAAGTTCTAGGTCGAATAGTAATCAAGCGGGATGGAGGAAAAGAGGCCTATAATCGAGAAAAAATGGAAGAAAGTATTAGGCTGGCGACCAATAAAAGAATTGAAGGGGAAGAATTAAGACAATTGGTCGATGAAGTTGAGGCAGAAATAAATTGTGGAGGAAAAACAGAGATTACTTCTAAAAAGATAGGAAACGCTATTTTAGAAAATTTGAAAAAAAGAGATGAAGTGGCTTATTTGAGATTCGCTTCAGTGTTTAAATCTTTTGGCAGTGGAGGCCGATTCATAAAAGAGCTTCACAAGATGGAAAAAAACAATTAGTATTTAAAAATGTGTTTGAGGTATTAATTAAAAATTTAACAGGGGACCAAAGAAAAATGAAAAAACAAAACAAAACGGGGACAAAAAAAATCAAGCTATCATCTAGAAAAAAGAAAACTATTGAAAAAATTATCAAACGAAACGGTTCCATTGTTGATTTTGATAAAAAGAAAATCAAAGAAGCAGTATATAAAGCTTTTAAGGAAGTTGGTGAGGGAAGTTTAAAAGCAGCCGATAATGTTACCAAAAAAGCGGTTAAAATGCTGTCAAAAAAAGCTCGACCGGGATATATTCCTAATATCGAAGAAGTTCAAGATGTAATTGAGCAGGTTTTGATGATTTTGGATTTTGAAAAAACTGCCAAAGCCTATATTCTTTATCGAGACCAACGAAGCAAATTGCGAAACACGGAAAAATCCTTAGATGAAGCAGTCGATTTAGTAGATAAATACCTAGGAGAAATAGATTGGCAAGTTAAAGAAAATTCCAATATGGCTTATTCTTTGCAGGGATTAAATAACTATATTTCCTCAATTGTTAGTAGCAAGTATTGGGTAGAAAGAGTTTATCCTAAATCAATTAAACGAACTCATGAAGGAGGGGATTTGCATATTCACGATTTAGATAAAATTGCTTCTTATTGTTGCGGTTGGGATTTACAAGATTTATTAACTCAAGGCTTTACCGGAGTATCAGGAAAAGTCTCTTGTAAACCACCTAAGCATCTACGACCAGCTTTGGGGCAGTTAGTGAACTTCTTTTGCACTACGCAGGGAGAAACGGCTGGGGCTCAAGCAGTGTCCAATTTCGATACCTTACTGGCTCCTTTTGTAAAATATGACAAATTAGATTATAAAGCGGTTAAACAGGCGATGCAGGAATTTGTTTTTAATTTAAATGTTCCAACTCGGGTGGGATTTCAAACTCCATTCACTAACATCACTATGGACTTGAATTGTCCAAAAATGTTCAAAGACCAGAACATTATCATTGGTGGAAAACCACAAAAAGAAACTTACGGGGAATTCAAAAATGAAATGAATATGATTAACCAGGCTTTTGCAGAAGTGATGAGCGAAGGAGATGCTACTGGACGAGTTTTTACTTTTCCTATTCCAACTTACAATATTACTAAAAACTTTGATTGGGATGATAAAAATCTAGACAAAGTTTGGCAAATGACGGCTAAATATGGAATTCCTTATTTTGCTAATTTTGTAAATTCCGATATGGATCCTGAAGATGCTCGGTCAATGTGTTGTCGGCTTCGATTGGATAATCGAGAATTACATAAACGAATGGGAGGATTGTTTGGTGCTGCTCCATTAACAGGTTCAATCGGAGTAGTGACTATTAATCTACCTCGAATTGGTTATCTGGCTAAAGACAAAAAAGATTTCTTAAAACGACTAGGTAAATTAATGGATATTGCTAAGGAAAGTTTGGAAATTAAGAGAAAAACTATCGAAGGATTTACTCAATCAGGACTTTATCCATATTCTAAATTCTATCTAAAAGATATCTATAAAAGAAGAGGAACTTATTGGGGAAATCATTTTTCTACTATTGGAACAATCGGAATGAATGAAGCTTTGTTAAACTTAATTGGAGTTGATATTACTACTAAGAAAGGGGTTAAATTGGCCGAAGAAATCCTAGATTTTATGCGAGAAAAAATGGTAGATTATCAAAAAGAAACTGGTAGTTTGTATAATCTAGAAGCTACTCCTGCCGAGGGAACTAGTTATCGGTTGGCCCTTAAAGATAAAAAACGATTTCCTAAAATGATTTTTGCTAATTGTGACGCTAATAATGATAATCCTGCTCCTTATTACACCAATTCTTCTCAGCTACCCGTTGGTTTTTCTGATGATGCCTATGAAGCGATGGATCTTCAGGATAATTTACAGACTAAATATACAGGAGGAACAGTTTTTCACACTTTTTTGGGAGAACGAATTCACGATATTAAGACTGTAAAATCTTTTGTTAAGAAGATTGCGCATGGTTATAAAATGCCTTATTTTACGCTTTCTCCGACTTTCAGTGTTTGTCCAATTCATGGATATTTAAATGGAGAACATAAGCAATGTCCGAAGTGTTTGATAGAACAAGATTGTGAGGTTTATTCGAGGATTGTGGGGTATATTAGACCAGTTCAACAGTGGAATGTAGGCAAGTCGGCAGAATTTTCAGACCGAAAAGAATTTAAGGTCTAGAAGGATTTTAATTTTGGAGCATTTCTTTGTCGATTCCTGTGCCACTCGCTCGCTGTATTATTTAATACGCCTCGCTCGGTGCTCGGATTCTTCGCGAACTACTCTCAAAATTTCAAATCCTAAATCTGCATGGCCAAGAACATTGAAACAAATTAAAAAATTTAATATAAAATAAAAATTAATAAAAGATTATTTTCTGGCATTAATCCCAGGTAATAGTTTGAAAAAAAATGACAAAATCAATACCAAAAGATACTTGTTGTGTGGAATGTGGAGAAAAAATTCAAGTGGGTGACGCTAATGTCAGCTTTTGGAAGAAAGAAAAAGCCTATCGATGTGAGAACTGCACTAATCAGCGAGTGGGAACAGAAGTTTATTCTAGAATAGTTGGTTATATTCGACCGGTTCAGCAGTGGAACGTTGGCAAAACTGCCGAATTTTGTGATCGAAAAACCTTCAAAGTCTAAAAGTTCTGAATAGATTGAACCCCGGATCTGTTGATCCGGGGTTTTTGCTTATTAGAAAAATAATAATGTAGTCTTTTGTTCATTTTGAAAGACAGTTAAGCTTCCGTCTTTGTTTAAGTATTTTTGTAATTTGGCAACTAAGCCAGCTGATGACCTATATCCTGCTGACATTGTTGTTGCTCCAACGACTTTCATCGCTTTTTCTAAATTTTTTCTGTCAGAAGCATTTGTTCTAATTTGAATAATCTTATCCCCATCATTTTTATTTTTCATAGATACCTGCCCTCCAAAATATTTTAATTTTCATTATATTCTAATAAAATAAAGGGCTATTGTCAATAAATAACGAAAAATACTAAAAAGATATTCCAAATAAGTAAAAATGTGCTAACATAATTGCAAGGCAAGTAATTTGTCTAGTTTTATTATTAAAGTTAGTTTTATGGAAAATCAAGGACTAAAAGATTTGACAAAAAAATTAAACTTATCTTTTAAGGACTTTAATCATTTACGAGAAGCACTAACTCATCGGTCTTATTTAAATGAAAACCGACAGTATGAATTGCCTCATAATGAAAGATTAGAATTTTTAGGAGACGCAGTTTTAGAATTGTCAGTTACTGATTATCTTTTTAAAAATCATGATAATCAAGAGGGCGATTTAACTAGTTGGCGAGCTGCTCTAGTTAATGGAGAAATGTTAGCTTCAATCGCTAAGGAAATTAATTTAGACGATTTTATTTTAATGTCTAAGGGAGAAAAAAAAGACACTGGAAAGGCTCGAAATTATATTTTAGCCAATGCCATGGAGGCCTTGATTGGAAGCATTTATTTAGACAAGGGTTTTGCAGAAGTGGATAAATTTATTAATACCTATATTATTTCCAAACTCTCGGAAATTATTAAGCACAAAACCTATCTTGATCCTAAAAGTTATTTTCAAGAAAAAGCCCAAGAAATTGAACAGGTTACTCCTCATTATGAATTAGTAAAAGAATGGGGGCCAGATCACGACAAGAAATTTTTGATAGCGGTTTATTTGAAAGAAGAGAAAGTAGCGGAGGGAGAGGGAGAGTCGAAGCAGGAAGCTCAGCGTAACGCAGCTCAGAATGGTCTTATCGCTAAAGACTGGAAATAACGAGAGGGTTTTAATTTTGGTGCACTTCTTCGTTGAAATTTCCGGTTCCGGTTCGCCGCACCATTTAGTGAGCTTCGCCGAAATCCTCAATTTCGCCTCGAATTGCATTCAAAATTTCAAACCCTAAATGATATTTTTTAAAAATTATAAAATTCAAAATTCAAAATTGATTCAAAATTCAAAATTCAAAATTTGAAATTAATTCCATGTTTGTAGAAAAAATAGAAATATCAGGTTTCAAGTCTTTTGCCAAAAAAACAATTTTGGATTTTTCGGATGAAAATAATTCTTCAAATGGAATCACTTGTGTGGTTGGTCCAAACGGTAGCGGGAAATCAAATGTTTCTGATGCTTTGCGATGGGTAATTGGAGAAAAATCAATTAAAAATTTGCGTGGCAATAAAAAAGAAGATGTTATTTTTGCGGGTTCTGCTGTTAAAGCTCAATTAGGGTGTGCCCAGGTTTCAGTTTTTTTTGATAATACTAGCAAACAATTTGACATTGATTATGATCAAGTGATAATTACTAGAAAAGTTTATCGAGATGGAGAAAATCACTATTTGATTAATAATAGTAAAGTGGCTTTATTTGATTTGATTGATTTACTTTCTAAAGCTGGAGTTGGACACGGTAGTTATACAATTGTTAATCAGGGAATGACCGATCAGATTCTTTTGGCTAGTCCACAAGATCGAATGGGTTTTTTGGAAGACGCTGCCGGAGTTAAAGAATTTCAGCTTAAAAAAAATAAAAGTGTCAAAAGAATAAAGAAGACTAAAAATAATCTTGAAAAAGCGGCTTCTTTGATGCGAGAAATTGAACCAGAATTGAGAATTCTTAAAAGTCAAAGTCGAAAGATTGAAAAAAGTCAGAAAACTCGAGAGGAATTAGCTAGGAAGAGGCAGCAATATTTCGCTGTTAGATTAAATGAAATTGAAAAAAAACAACAAAAAAATGATTTAGAAATAAATGGAATTAAAAGTCAAATGTCGATTGGACAAGAGTTAATAAAAGAAATTCAAAAGAAACTTGAGGAAAGTAATGAGGTTTCGCTAGAAATTCAGCATAAAAAAATTAAAGTCATAGAAAAAGAAAATAAAATTTTAGAAGAGCAGCGCTATGAATTAGAACGAATTGGTTTTAAAAAAGAAATTGAATTAAAATCATTGCAGGAAAAAATTGAACAACTAGACAAAGAAGAAATTATTGCGGTTGATAAAATTTATATTTTATCCAAACTAGATAATTTTAAAAAAGAGTTAGATCAATTAAAAGGAAAACCAATAACGGCCAATTTAATAAATCAAATAAAAGAATTAGTTAAAGATATTCAAGCGGGTGAAACTATTAAAAAGAATTTACCTGCCGGGGAGACAGGAGCAGGAAAAGAAATTGAAAGTAAAAAACAGGAAATGCTTAAGGAGTTAAACCAAATTAAAAAAATAGCCGAATTAAATTTAGTCGAAATCGATGAATGTCGGCGAAAAATAACCGAAAAAAAACAAGAAATTGAAAAAATTAATCAAGAAAATCGGCAAAAACAAGAAGCGCGAGTAGAACTTAAGGATCAGCTAAGAAGAGAGCAATTTGAGATAGAAAAAGCTGACAAATATAATCAGCATTTGAAGCTAGAGAAAGTTAAATTAGAGCAAGAACGGGAAGAGGTTGAAAAAGATATTCCGAATATCTTCAAGAGCAAAATCGATGATTTTAGAAAGGTCTCTTGTCGAGAAAGTGCTGAAAATTTAAGAATGATTATCGAAAGACTCAATTGGCAGTTAGAGCAAGTCAAAGAAATTGATGTTACCGTAGTAGCTGAATATAAAGAGCTTCAAGAGAAGTATGATTTTCTTGAAAAAGAGTCTAAAGATTTGAAGTTAACTTTGACTGATTTAGGAAGTGTAATTTTTGAGATGGATAGGACTATTAAAAAAAGATTGAACCAGGCTTTTTTGGCTATTAACAAAGAATTTACGATTTATTTTAAATTGATGTTCTCTGGAGGAACGGCTAAATTAGAAAAAATTAAAATTGAAAAAAGAAAATTAGTGGATGAACTTGCAGATGAAAGCGAAGAAGAAACAGAGGAAGTGATTGAATATGGAATCGATATTAAAGTCAATCCTCCTGGTAAACGAATTAATAATTTAAATATGCTTTCCGGTGGAGAGCGAACTTTAACCTCCATTGCTTTGTTATTCGCTTTAATTTCTCATAATCCTCCTCCTTTTGCTTTTCTAGATGAAATAGAGGCTAATTTGGATGAAGCCAATGCTGAGCGGTTTAGCAAAATTTTGAAAAAACTCTCTCACAAAACTCAGTTTATTCTGGCTACTCATAGTCGAGAAGTTATGAGAATCGCCGATATTTTGTATGGAATTACTATGGACTCTGGCGGATATTCAAAAGTTTTTTCGGTTAGCCTAGGACAGATAAAAGAAGATGGAAATATAAATTAATAGGGATTTAAATACTCAATAATTAATAACCAACATTCATTCAATATTAAATATTTAAATGAATAAATTTAATTTAGAAGAAAGATGTGTTGTTTTTGCTGAAAATGTTATAATAACCTGTAAGAAGCTATCAGTCACTCCTTTCAATAGAAGGATTATTGATCAATTGATTGGATCTAGTGGTTCAATCGGAGCAAATTATTGTGAAGCCAGTGAAGCCGAGAGCAAAAAAGATTTTAGACATAAAATGTGCATTGCCAAGAAAGAAATTAAAGAAACTAAGCATTGGCTAAGACTTTTGTCTAAGGCTCACCCAGAGATTAAAAAAGAAAATAGAATTCATTGGAAAGAAGCCCACGAACTATTATTAATTTTTAGTAAATCCATAAATACCAGTAAGGGACAAAAATAGTTATTGAGTATTAAAAAATTGGATATTGAATGGATATTGAGTATTGAATATTGAATATTTATAATAAATAAAATTATGCTAAATTTATTTATAGTCGCCACGCCGATTGGTAATTTGGGCGATATAACCTTTAGAGCGGTAGAAACTCTCAAAGAGGCTGATTTTATCCTCTGTGAGGACACCAGAAAGACTAAAGTCTTGTTAAATAAGTATGAAATCGTCAAACCGCTAAAAGCTTATCACCAACAAAGTAATGAAGGGCAAATTCAGAAAATTTTAGAGTCGATGAGGGAAGTTGAAAAAGTTGCTTTGGTGACTGATGCTGGAACTCCAGGAATTTCTGATCCGGGAAATCTTTTGATTGAAAGAGCTTTAGATTTTTTTAAAGATAATATAAAAATAACTCCTATTCCCGGTGCTAATGCTTTGAGCGCTTTGGTTTCTGTAGCGGGAATTAATATGACCAGATTTACTTTTATGGGTTTTCCACCCAACAAAAAAGGCCGAGAAAAATTCTTCCGAGAAGTCTTAGTCTCACCTTATCCCACTATGTATTATGAATCCCCCTATCGTTTGATGAAAAATTTGGATTTAATAGAAGCACTTTTTGAAGAACTTGGAGTTTCTAAGCGTGTCATACTAGGAAGAGAACTCACTAAAATTTTTGAAGAAATAAAAAGAGGATCAATCGCCGACATCAAGAAACATTATCAAGAAAATCCTGATAAAATAAAAGGAGAGATTGTGGTGTTAATTTATTAATATGATTCCAATTTACAATTTATGATAAACCAATTTACAATAAATTTTCAATTTTAAAATAAAAAAGCAGAAGCTAGATAAGTCAAAAAAACAGCTCGCGTGACGAGCTTTTTTTGGCGGAAAGGCGGTTATTACACCAAGAATTGCACGGTTTTGGGGTGATGGGTTGATTTTTGACTAATTTTAATGTATGCTGAGGTACTATTTCATCAGTACATTTTTATTAATTTTATATATTTAGGGGGGGGTATGGAGAATCTGGCGACTAAAATTAAATATAGCAATGGAAATCTATTGCCGGTTTGGTTTTATCGGAATTTGGAATTTGTCTTGACTGTTATCAGGGGATCTTCAAATGAAAATTTTAACTGTAAAGACTTCATTAAAAACTCGGGAACTGATGGTTTTCCAGGATTGGACGGAGTTTCTTCTTTTTATGATAGGCTTCTTAGAGTTTTGACCGCCTTACGTTATTGTCAGGCAGTTTGGGATCAAGGGGTGAAAAAGGAATTTGAGGAAGCTTTGGTAAAATTGGCCAGTGAACAACAATGGAAAAATTCAGTCCGAATTACGGCAACTGACATTATTGGCTATATGATTCAGGCCAGTGATCGTGAACATGCTGTTAAGCCGACCATCTCAGAAAAAGGTAAAAATGAAAGTTGGGGGTTTACTCTTGAACAGACCAAAAGAGTGCGAAAGTCTTTCATCGATGTGGAGTTTGATGAAAATGGAGAGGCGATTCTTTTGCGTTTTATTAACGGATGTGAAAGGGCAAATCTGCGATAAGAGATCAACTGATTAGCTTTTAAAAAAAATAGAAACCCAGTCAAAGAAAATTTGATTGGGTTTTTAAAATATTTAAAAATGATTCAACCCGAGTTGTTTTTAGTAAATTTAAATTTAAAAACCTGCCTGTCGGTAGGCGGGTTGAAAATTAAATCATTCAAAATTGAATCGAAATTTATAATGCCCTTTGGGTGCAAAATTCAAAATTCAAAATTAATTCTCAAAAATACTTTTTGAGAATCTGTTCTCTTCGTTTTTTTTCATCAAGGGAAATTGAATCCTTGAGTTTGAATGAAACGGTGCCGGGGCGAGGGGAATATTTGTTAATGAAGGCTTCGGAAAAACCGACTTCTTTGAAAACTTTGACAGTTTCTTGAAAATCTTTTTCAGTTTCACCAGGAAAGCCAACGATGATGTCAGTGGAGAATTTGGCGGTGGGGATTTTTTCTCGGGTTTTTTTAATTAAGTTTAAGTAATGTTTTTGAGTGTAAGGGCGGTTCATGGCTTTTAGGATTTTGTCACTTCCGGCTTGAATGGGTAAATGGATTTGGCGTGAGATGTTTTTGTTTTGAGCAATAACGTCAATTAGTTCATCGGAATAATCTTTGGGGTGAGAGGTTAGGAATTTGAAATTGATAGTGGGGAATTTTTGAGCAAGAGTTTCTAAGAGCTGTGGAAAGGAAATTTTATTGTCTTTGTAGGAATTAACGTTTTGTCCAAGCAGTGTGATTGTTCTATATTTTTTTTCGGCTAGTTTCTTTATTTCAGCTTTAACTTCTTTGAAAGGTCGAGACCATTCTCTTCCTCGGGCATAGGGAACAATACAATAAGTGCAAAAGTTGTTGCATCCAGTCATAATTGGAACAAAAGCCGAATCTTTCTTCTCATACTTTGCCTCAATTTTCAAATAATCATTGTTTTCGGCAATTTCCTGATATTTTTTTTGTGCTTTTTTATTTTTTTTAATTAACTCTAATATCTTTGGAAAATCTTTGATGGCGACAAAAAGATCAGCTTTGTTCTCTAATCTTTTTCGGAATTCTTCACGGTGAGCTAAACAACCAGTAATAACAACAATTTTTTTTCTTTGATTTATCCCAGGGCATCCCCTCTTCTTTCGGAATTCACCTTGTTCTTTTTTGAAGACATTGTGAACGTGACCATAGACTTTGTGCTCTGACATTTGACGTACTCCGCAAGTATTGAAAATTACCAAATCAGCCTGATCAATTTTGTCAGCTAAAGTAAAGTTATTTTCTTCAAAAAAAGTTGCCATTCTTTCCGAATCGGAAAAATTCATTTGACAACCGAAAGTTTTGATGTAGTATTCCATAATAGCTATTTAAGGGAATAAATCATTAATCTTTTCAAGGAGGGCATGAAAAATGGCGAAAAAGATTGTTTTAGTTGAAATTTCAGTAAAGGAATTGTCAGAAGAGGAAGCAGTTAAAATTCAAACCAAGATACTCGATGGTTTTGATGATCTGACATTGGCGTGTTCTGGCTTTCCGGATAAAAATGAGACAGACAGATTAATAAGCCAAATATCAAATCAGATTTTAATAGCTGCCGGCGATGTTCCTGGTATGATCTACTTTGTTAAAAAAAGTTGAGAGAAAAAAGAATAATTTATTATTCAATGGGCGAGCAGAAGCATCTGTTCGCCCATAAATTTTGTCCGATTATTTCTTTTCTTCAATTTCTTGTTTAAGCATCTTGATGAATTCTTCGATTTTTAGAGTCACTTGCTCTTTCTGATCTCGCTTCCTGATTGTAACCGTTTTGTCTTTTTCTTCTTTTTCTCCCATAATCAAAATATAAGGAATTTTTAATTTAGTACTTTCAGCAATTCTTTTCCCCAGTGAATCATCTGAGTTAAACATTTCTATTCTAATTTCTTCTTTTTTAATTTCTTTGAAGATTGATTTTGCATAATCATCAAATTTTTCAGAAACAGGTAAAAGTCCTACTTGAATCGGAGCAATCCATACTGGAAATTTACCAGCATAATATTCTATTAAAAAAGAAAAAAATCTTTCAAAAGAACCAACAAGAGCTCTATGAATAACAAAAGGCTGTTCTTTTCCCCCGTCTTTATTAATAAACTTTATGTTAAATCTTTCTGGCAAATTAAAATCTATTTGAATAGTTGAAATAGAATCTTCTTTTCCAAAAACATTGATGGCTTGAACATCCAGTTTAGGTCCATAAAAAGCAGCTTCTCCTTTTTCTTCATAAAAATCGACTTTTGAGTCTATCAAAACTTTACGCATTATTTTTTCAGCTTTTTCCCAATCAGATTTTTTTCCAACATATTTATTTTTACTGTCATCCGAAAGTGATAATCGAAATTTATAATTTTTGAAACCAAGATCCTTGAAGAATATCAATAGCATATCTAAAACTTCTACGAGTTCATCCTTAAGTTGATTTGAAGCACAAAAAATATGAGCGTCATTTTGAGTAAATCCTCTAACTCTTTGTAATCCATGAAGTTCTCCTGATTTTTCGTAACGATAAACAGTTCCCAATTCACCCATTTTTATAGGAAGTTCCCGATAACTTTTTGGTTTCATTTTGTAAACCATCATTGCTGCTGGGCAATTCATAGGTTTTAAATAAAAAATTTCATTATCAATTTCAAGCGGACTATACATTGATTCTTTGTAAAATCCTAAATGTCCTGAAGTTTCAAACAATTCCTTTTTATTAATATGGGGAGTTAAGATATGTTCGTAGCCATAACTTCTTTCTAGTTTAAGCATATAATCTTCTAAGACTCTTCTCATTGCGTATCCTTTGGGAAGCCAAACTGGTAAACCTTTTCCAATTTCAGGAATGTTAGCAAATAATTCTAACTCTTTTCCAATTTTTCGATGATTTCTTTTCTGAGCTTCAGCTAATTCAAATAAATGTTTTTTAAGGTTGGCTTTGTTTTCAAAAACTGTTCCATAAATTCTTTGCAAGCTTTCTCTTTTCTCATCACCTTTCCAATAAGCTCCAGAAATTGTAGTTAATTTGAAGGCTTGAGGATCAATTTTTCCGGAAGATTCAATATGAGGTCCGGAACATAAATCAACAAATCCATCTAATTTATAAATATTAACTTCTTTATTTCCTTCTTTTATTAAATCAGCAATTAGTTCAACTTTAAATTGTTGGTCTAGCTCTTCGAATTTTTCCAAAGCTTCTTCGGCTGGAATGGAGCTTTTTTCGAAAAGGAAGTTGGCTTTTATAATTTTTTTCATTTCTTCTTCTAATAACGGAAGATCCTCGGGAATTAAAGTTCGAGGAAGTTCGAAATCGTAATAAAAACCATTATCAATATGAGGTCCAATGGCGAACTTGGCTTCAGGGAAAAATTTTAAAACAGCGGCAGCGAGAATGTGAGCAGTGCTGTGGCGGAGAAGGTTTAATTTTTCTTGTTTTTGGTTATCTTTCATAAAATAATATTAATTTTTAATTTTGTAATTTTCTAATTTTTAAATAAATCCTAAATCTTAATTTTTAAATAAAAAAACCTCATCTTAAAATATATTCAAAAAATTGAATAATTTCTAAGACGAGGTTTTAACCCGCGGTTCCACTTAGATTTTCTAGTTTAATTTTAACCAGAACTCTTTCTGTTTTTTTAGGCTTAGTTGAGGTTTTAATCTCAAATTTTATTACTAAAACATATGTTTGGTAGACATATCAATTGCCACAAGTACTAATAACATTCTAGAACGATTTTTGGATTTGTCAAGTTTGAATTAATTGGCGAGGTCGAGGTAATCGTCGATTCGGATTTGTTCGATGAATTCGGGAACGTGGCTGACCAAAATCATAACTCCTTTGTAGTTGTTCAGGGCTTTGGCAATGACAGGGAGGTGCCGGAAGTTGATGTGGTTAGTTGGTTCATCTAGAATAAGCAAACCTGGTTCTTCTAGCATCAAACGAGCAAAAGCCACTAGACCTTTTTGTCCTTCAGAAAGAGAAGCGATTTTAGAATAAACCATTTCTCGAGTTAGCAGAAAACCAGCCGCCACGCTTCGAAGGCGTTCTTCTTTTTTCTCAACCATGGCTTCTAGCAAAGTATCAAAAACAGTTTTTTCAAAATCAAGATTAGAAAAGTCTTGGCGATAATAGCCGATTTTGACTCCTTCAGAAATGGTGGCGCCTTTAGCGTTTCCATCGGATAGAGACTCTAGCAAAGTGGTTTTTCCAATACCGTTGGGACCGGATAGCAAAAGATGTCGATTTTTGCTAAGAGAAATCCGAACTTGTTTTTCAATCGGTTCTTGGTTTTTCATTACAGTTAGCGAGGAAATATTAATTACTTCGCCGCTTAAACCTTCTTGAGCGGGAATGTCAAAAGCGCGGATAGCCGAATCTTCTCGTCGAACATTAACCTTGGAAGCTTCCATTTCATCTGCCTTTAGTCGCATTTTTTTAGCTACTAGTCTTAGTTTTCCTCCTTTGTGAGCGAAGAAGTTGGATTTTTCTTTATTAATTAAAATTTCTTTTTCGTATTGAGCATTTTTTCGTTCGTCTCTGCGAATTTGTTCTTCGATTTCTTCGACTACGGTATAATAATCTCCAACGTATTGGTGAATTTTTCGAGTAAAGATATCTAGATAAAGCACTCCGTCAGTAAAACAATTTAAAAAATTGGCGTCATGAGAAATGACAATACAAGTTTTTTCGTAGCCGATTAAAAATCCCGTTAAATGGTCAATTCCTTCTTGGTCAAGATTGTTGGTTGGTTCATCTAAAATTAAAAGATCAGGGTTTTGAATAAGAGCTGAAGCCATCAAAAGCCGGGCTTGTTGTCCGCCAGAAAATGATTTTATTTTTTTGTCATAATCAGCTTTGAGGTTGACAATTTCTAAAACATTTTCGATTTTTTGATTGATGTCATAAATTTTTTCGGAGAAACATTTTTCAAAAAATTCTCGCAAGGTTAGTTCTACCTGATCTCGAGGAATGACTTGCTGAGCATAAGCGATAGTCATATCGGGGTCTAGATAAATTTTTCCGTCATTGGGATGTAGAGCACCAGTAATAATATTAAGCAGAGTGCTTTTACCAGCTCCATTTTGTCCCATCAGAGTGAATTTAGAGCCTTTTCGCAACGAAAAAGAAGCCTCATTTAAAATGGGCTTGTCCCAGCTGTACTCAAAGGAAACGTCTTTGAACTTGACGGTTACATCGCTTTTTGACATATAAAAACAAATTTAGAATATGAAACACTGAGTTTCTAATTTAGCATATTTTTTTAAAAATAGAAAGAGAAGTCGACTGCACTGGGTAAACTATT
>CAYWJP010000011.1:0-23327 GCA_964458715.1 uncultured Bdellovibrionales bacterium | reverse complement strand
AACACGGGATTCTAGTCAGAATCCAATTTTCAATTCACAATTTACAATTTTCAATCAATGTTCCATGACTTAATTTTCAATTTTCAAAACCAAACAAGCGCAGCTTGTCATTGTAAATTTTTAAATTGAAAATTTATTGAAAATTGAAAATTGGTTTATTGAAAATTAAATTATTTAATCTTTTCCCTCAAAAACACCACAAAACCAGCAAACAATAAATAATAGATAATTAACCCAAGCACCCCGATATCCCCAATTTCCAAGCTAGCCCAAGAGATTCTCGATAGCTGTTCAATAACGGTGATTTCCAGATTTAAAGCTAGTTGAGTTGGTAAAGCTACGAAACTCGCTAACAATGGGCTAAGTATTGCTATTAACAAAGTCAAAAAACCAGTCAACATCATCAATGGCACTAGAGGCAAAATCAGCAAATTAGCCAGTAAAGAAATCGGGGAAAAAGTCTCAAAAGTATAGAGCAAAATGCCCAAAACCCCGACTTGAGCTGATATTGTCACTAAAAGAATTGATTTTAGCTCCAAAAAGTCATTTTTTACCTTAAACTTCTCAGAAAGTGGCCCGTAAATCAAAACTATGGAAAGTGAAGCCATAAAAGACAATTGAAATCCAACATCATAAAGCATTATTAACGGCGAAACAGCAATCATCAAAACTCCCGCTAAAATTATCATCTGCACCGAATCGGCCAATCTACCTTTTTTAGACGCCCAAAGAATCAAAATACCCATAATAGCCGCTCGCACGGCCGAACTAGGACTTCCGATCATCAAAACAAAGAAAATTATTCCAATCATGGCTAGCCAAAAGGCTTTTTGACGATAAAAACCAATTAAAATTCCCAATCCCATAAAAAAACTAGCTAAAATAGTAATATTAAAACCTGATACCGCAATAGTGTGGGTAGTTCCGGTTCGACGAAAACTTTCTTGAATATTTTCTGGTAAACGATCTTCCCCGCCTAATAATAAACCGGCTAAATAAGCCGATTCAGGAAAGGAAAAACTATTATTAACTTTTTCTTCTAATTTATTTTTCAACTTAAAAATTAAACGATAGCCAAAGGTTTTGAACCGATAAAATCCGGCCAATTGATATTTGCTCTCATCAATTTTCTCTATTTTGGCACTTTGACAAATTTGATAAATACTATCCTTAGCTAAAAATTTAATGTAATTAAATTTAAGATGCTTATTATCGGGATTTTTCAACTGACATTCAATTTTAACAATTTGCCCAAAAGAATATTTAGCGTATAAATCATCAAAAACAATAACCTTCTCTCGACAATCCGGTTCAACTAAAACTGGCTTGTTTTTCTGATCTTTTCCAATCGCCTGAATTGGGCAAATTATTAACTGCTGATATTCAGCACTAAACTTTGGTTCAGAAAAAATATAACCATAACCCGATAATTCCTGATCTGGTCGCTCGTAAATTCGACTCAACTCCGAACCAGTTAACCACCAACCCAAAAATATGCCTAAAAGGCAAAAAAATAGAAAGAGAATTTTTCTTTTCTTATAACCAAATAAAAATAAGATTAAATTTCCGATTAAAAACAAATAACTCCACCAAATTTCCATTCGCCAGCTGGCGGATAAAATTAATTCAAAAAATACTGCTCCTAAGAAGCAGTACAAAAACCCTCGAAATAAACAAGCATTAGACATTTGGTGCATTTCTTTGTCAAAGCCTCCGCGATTCACTCCGTGTATCTTTAAATACACTTCTTTGCATTGCTCGGCTTTTCCTCGAACTGCACTCCAAATTCTAATCCTTGTAATTTTTGGTTTAAACATCCAATCTAACTTCAAATCTTAATTATACTGTTGAGTTTTTTAAAATCTGGCCAAAAAGCCAATTCGCCATCATTATAAATTACCACCGCCCCTTCTTTGAAAGTTTCTGGATTTTTTTCAATTCGCCGAATCATCCATTTTTTACAAACTCGGTTAAGAAATTCGGCTATACCAAAAACTTCTAAAGATATTTCAAATAAGTAACCCATCTTTTTTGACTTTTTGTCATCAACCAAGAAACCTCCTTCGAAGTTATCTCCAACTTCAAAATTTGGAGAAAATCTTCTTAGCCAATTCCAATTTAAACGCATAAAATCATGAAATAATTTTTCACCCAAAATAGGCAACACGAAACCATATTCGCAAGCCGTGTATTCATTCCGACTCTGCGGAATCAGATTATTATCAGTTAAAAAGTGATTTAAACAAAAACGGTCTTTTATTTTAAACTTTCTTCTTTTTTGACCAGTAATAAATAATACGATGGTTAAAATCAATCGTCCCAGCCAAATTCGATTCTTTTTTAAAATAATCAAAACATCCCAATCACTTTTTTGAGCAGAAGTTCGAAAAGCCAAAGTTCCCGCCACAAAAACTCCTCTGATAAAAGGTAGGTATTTAATAATGTTCACCCGATTTCGAAGATTTCTAATTTTATTAAAAGAATTTTTTTGTCGAACAATTCTTTGACTAGCTAAAAATTCCCTATTTTTTACTATCCAAAAACTTTTTCGATTAACTATTCTTTCTTTTTCTTCTAGCGTCTCCAGCAAAATTAAAATTTCCCTAAAAGAAACTGCTTGAGATTTTTGAAAAATATCTAAAAAATGTCGCCAAACCTCAAAAGTAGTAGGAGGACAATTAAGGCAATTCAAATATAACACTGTGAAATAAATTTGCTTAATTAATTTTTTTTTATCTTTTGTTTCCATTTAATTCCATCAAGAATTATTTCAAAGCTCACTCGCCACGGCGAGTCAAATTACTCAAATTAAATCCTAATGTCAAATGCTTAAATTATAAAATTTTTTATCATTTAAGTTTCATTTGAAATAATTTGAAGCAATTTGGATTTTGACATTGTCACAAAAAATACTAATTTTTTGCAAGTATCTTCCCCGTTTCTGTGTCTGCTTTTTTAAGTTCTTCGGGTGTTCCTTCAAAAATGACTTTTCCACCATTCTTACCTCCACCTGGTCCTAACTCAATAACCCAATCGGCAATTTGAATCACATCCATATTATGTTCAATTACAAAAACGGAATTGCCTTTTTTTACTAAGTTATTTAAAACCTCAAAAAGTTTTTTAATATCGCTAAAATGCAATCCCACTGTTGGCTCATCCAAAATATATAAACAATTTCCACGAGATTTGCGAACTAGTTCCGAAGCCAATTTAATTCTTTGTGCTTCTCCTCCAGATAAACTATTGGAATTTTGTCCTAATCTTAAATACCCCAAACCAACACTCTTCAAAAGTTCTAATTTATTTTTAATCGGATAAATCGAATTAAAAAAATGATAAGCGTATTCAACGGTCATTTCTAAAACATCCGCAATATTAACTCCATGATATTCAATTTTAAGAATATCATCTTTATAGCGTTTACCATTACATTTAGGACAAATCGAGTAAGTATTATCCAAAAATGGCATATCAATTTTGACCACTCCGTCTCCCTGACAATGTTCACAGCGTCCCCCTCGAGTATTAAAAGAAAAATGATTCGATCGATAACCTCTTTCTTTGGCTCCTTTAGTTTCAGCGAATAACTTTCGAATATAACTAAAAATTCCAGTATAAGTAGCCGGATTAGAACGTGGAGATCTCCCAATTGGAGCTTGATTAACCATCACAATTTTTCGAACTCGGTCTTGCCCTATAATCTCATCACACCTTCCCTGCAATTCTCCTTTTCGCATTCCTACGGAAATAACATCATTCACCAAAGAACTTTTTCCACTTCCAGAAACCCCAGCAAAAACTGTGATGCAATTCAAGGGAATTTTAAGGTTAATATTTTTAAGATTATTCTGTCTAGCATTTTTAATAAACAAACCATCTTCTAATACAACCTTGCTGGCGTTAGTTTCAAATTTCTTTTCTTTGTTAATAAAGTTAGCAGTTTCACATCCTGATTTAAGTAATTCGGGATAAGTTCCTTTAAAAACTACTTGTCCGCCTTCATCTCCAGCCTTGGATCCAAAATCAACAATGTAATCAGCCGCTTCAATCACTTCTTTATCATGTTCAACTACCAATAAAGTATTTCCTTTTTCTTTTAAATCTCTAAAAATATTAATTAATTTTTTGGTATCTCGGCTATGAAGACCCACTGTCGGCTCATCCAAAACGTAGAGCACACTACCCAGGCCACTGTAAAGTTGAGCGGCAATTCTGATTCGTTGATATTCTCCACCTGACAAAGTTTTACAAGGTCGATCTAAATTGAGATAACCTACTCCCACTTTTTCCAATGGATTAAGTCTATTAATAGTTTCTTTGAAAAATTCACTCAAAAATTCATTACCATTTTTTTGATATTTTTCTGATAATTTTTCAAGAAAAATAACTAGATCAGTAATTTCCATTTTAACTATTTGATCAATTCCTTTGCCATCTATTTTAATATTTAAAAATTCTTTTTTGAGCCTTTTGCCCTGACATTCCTGGCATCTTTCGAGCGTAAAATATTTTTCAATTTCATTTTTAGTAAAATTAGCAGTATCAAATTTTTTAATTTTTTCCAATAACTCATTGGCTACGCCTTTGAATTCTCGATTTCCATCAGTAGTAGTAAATCCCCAAACAATTTTTTCAATTTTTTCTACTGAAATTTCTCTGATTGGCTTAATTAAAGAAATTTTTAATTCATCTTGAAGGAATTTAAGTTTATAATTATAAATATTATTTTCGCTTAATCTTCCTCTTAAGCGCACCCAAGGTTCAATCGCTCCTTCTGCTATAGATAATTTTTTATTAGGAATAACTTTATCTAAATCCACTTGCAAAACCTCACCCAATCCCTGACAACATTCACAAGCTCCTTCTGCTAAATTAAAAGAAAAATTTTTCTTATTAAAGTTTTCTAACGAGTAATCACAATTATCACATTTGAATTTTTGACAAAAGAATACTCGATCTTTATTCAAATAGACAATGGCTGTTTCATTACTAGATTTTTTCAAAGCTGTTTGTACTGAATCTAAAATTCGTTCCTTGTCTAATCTAACCTTTTCTATAAAAACTTTATCTACTAGAATCTCAATAGTCTGCCCAGCTATATCTTGGAGAGTTAAGTCTTTAAGATAAACTATCTTTCCTTCTCTGACTATTTTTGAATGACCCAAGTTTTTTATATTTTTTAAATCCCTTTCCGTTTCATCAACGCTGACAGAAAATGGATAAGCGACCAAAACTAAGCTTTTATTTTCTAGTCGACTAATTTTTTTAATTATTTCATCAGGGTTATTTCTTTTTAATTCTTTATGACAATTAGGACAAAAAGGTTTTCCGTATTCAGCATAAAAAACCCTGAATAAGTCATAAATTCCAGTAGCAGTTCCGATAGTTGATCTAGAATTTTGAACATTAACCCGTTGTCCAATTGATATAGCTGGACAAAGATTTTCAATCGAATCTACAGCCGGTTTTTTCACGGTATTCAAAAAATAATGAGCATGGCTAGATAAATTTTCCATATAACGTCGATAGCCCTCGGAATAAACTGTATCAAAAGCAAACGAACTTTTTCCACTACCAGATACGCCCGAAACTACAATAATTTTATCTTTAGGAATATCAATGTTAATATTTTTCAAATTATTTTCTCGAGCTCCTCTGATAGAAATTTGTTTCATTTAAAATAAAATTAGATTTATTTATAGTTATTATTTGATCGAATTGCTACTCATTATACCCCTATTTAAATAAATGTAAAGCGGACTAATGCAAAGCATCGATTTAGTTAAAAAGTCCATA
Organism: uncultured Bdellovibrionales bacterium; assembly: GCA_964458715.1. GTDB lineage: Bacteria > Patescibacteriota > Minisyncoccia > Moranbacterales > DUUL01 > UBA2773. The sequence goes on along the minus strand of CAYWJP010000011.1, from coordinate 17,528 downwards.
AAGTTTCTGACTCTATTAACTTTCCAACTTTATGGACCTACCTGCCGGCAGGCAGACTTTTTGACTTTACGGGCTTACCCAAACACAAAACCCTGAGTATTATCAGGGTTTCGCGTTTTGTTTTATATAAAATCAAATCGTAAGGAACAAAATTATTTTAAATTTACTTTAAGCTAGAAACTCGAGCTGAATATTTTTCTAAATTCTTAAGTTGACCAGCATTAAGTGTTTTTGATTTTTCAATAGAATTTTTAATCAAATTCTTAGAAAAACTCATTTGATTTCCGATTGCCACACCTCCTACATGATTTACATTCTTTCTTAAATAATCTTCGATGTAGATTTTATGTTCAGCAGTCAATTCAGAATCATTGTTTTTCTCCAAGTAACTAGCCAAAGCTTTTCTCGCTAAAGTTGTCTGACTGTCTCCGGTAACAGCTGTTTCCACAAAAGCCTCTCCTGTTTCTTGACTGATGGTTTTTGTTTCTAACTCGGCAGCTTCTTCGTTAATTTTAACCTCTGCTGCCTCTTCTTTCGTATCAATATCTTGAACTTTCGTTGAATCTTTCTCTTCTTCAAGATCTTGATTTATCATAAATTCATCTTCTAAGGCTAATTCATCCTCAAAAATTGAATCCTGACTCCGATTAGAGTAAGAATAAATTCCACCAGCGATTACTACAACAATCAGAACTGAAATTATAATTCGAATATTATCTTGAACCCAGTTCTTAACTTTCCCTCCCAAACCAAGTTCCTCTTGGCTTTCAAAATCTTCATTTGTCATTTATTTCACCTGCCTTTCTAGTTTTAATGAGACAATCCGTCAGCCTACCTTTATATTAAAAAGTGAGCCAAAAAACAGTCTCTTCGATTGATTACTTTTAAAGTTCTAAAAAGTTCACTAATTTCCCGAAGCAAGCTTTAAAATATTCTATCCAAAAAGAATTTAATCGTCAAGAGAGCGTCTATTTAAGAACAAAACAAAAAACCTTCAAAAGAAGGTTTTTTGATAAATTCCACCAATAAATTACGGGAAGACACAACTACCAGTCGAAACATTACAACTAACAACAGGAGCTGCTTCAATTCCAGCTGTTATTACAGTAGTGGCGTCAACAGCAACGGCGGTAACCGCAGTTGTTATGTATTGATAGGTTACTCCAGTAATGTGAGCTAAGCCTGGCCAAGCTTCATCTATATCAGTCAAACTACAAATCTGACCGCCTCCAGCAGTGACACTAGTTGGAGCTATGATATTTCCTCCGTCATTTATGCACATTGCTACTACCGGCATAACAGAAGCTACGGTTGATTGGAGAGAAGCTTTTCGGGTTCGTTCTCGAGCACTATTTAAACTTACCAAAACGATTCCAGCTAAAACAGCAATAATGGCTACTACTACCAAAAGCTCAATCAGAGTAAACCCTTTTTTATTCATTTTTTTCATGTTTTCACCTCTCTTTCCATTTTTTTATTTTTATATTATATTTAATCTTCATATATTCTGTACATTAACTATACACTATTTTTTCATAAATCAAAATAAAACTGTTTTAAAAAAAAATTATCCAAAACCAAGTAACTGTCTAAGATCTCATCATAATTTATAAAATTTCACTCGTTTGTTAAAAAATGAGATCTTGAACAGTTACTAAGGATTTACAAACAAAGTAGTCTTAAGCGATCGAGAAACTCGATTAATCCCATCACCTACTTGACCGACAACTTTAACATAATTAATGTCCTCAATGGAATCACTGCTGCTTAGAACATCTTCATCTGCGTCTGAAGGTCCACCCAAAAAATAAGCGCTGACTCCAGTCAAGCCACTGATTGTACATTTTCCACTATCAACACCTCCGGTACATAAATCGCCGATAGTATCACTCGAACTTGTTAAAATATGATTAATTTCCTTCAAGATATATTCCGCTCCTCCATCCGCTTTTTGATAAGCCGCTGGAGTAAGTTTATTTTTTGCGCTAGTCTTTTCTTGCATTACCGAAATTAAAACTATTGAGGCAGAAATTATTACTGCATTAGTTATTAAAATCATCGTAAAAACTAAAGCCGTCCCTTTTTGATTTTTCAATAATTTTTTAAACACGATTTTAGAATAAATTTTTATTTAATTTTTTTCAAGTTGTTCTTGAATCTCCTTCGAACTAAATTTCTTGAAAATACTACGGGGAATTATAGCCATAGTCTCTGAGCGACACCGAAGATTGAAGTCGAAAAACATCATCCTCAAAATTATCCTGAGCCGAAGCTGGATAGGTTAATTCAATCCAGGTTCTTACAAAACCTCTTTTTTTATCTGGCACTGATGCAACTCTATCTGTTGGTTTAATTTTGAAATACCCAGTCACTTCAATATCATTAAAACTATCGCTACCCACAATATCAGTAAATGCGACGCTACCATCAGCACAACTGCTAACTCCAATCTTTCTTTGCAATTTGTTACTATTAAACTTATAGCAATAGCCTTGTTTGGTATAGTTATCAATAATAAAAATCTCATCCCCTCCGTTCGCAGCGTTCGAACCATCAACATTGTTACTAGTTCGAATAGTTTTATTGAGAATTTCAATCGCATATCTAGCATCTTCTATTGTATTCTTAAGAGCCTGAGCCCTCTGATATGATCGAATTATATTAATTCCAAAAATAGTCATTCCGCCAAAAATAACCGTCAAAATAGCGCTTGAAATTGCTAATTCAATAAGAGTAAAGCCTTTATTTTTTTGTTTTTTAAAATTAGTTGATCTCATTTTTAAAAAATAAGCTTAAATATTTTCTTGCCAATTAGTTAGATAACTCTCCACAATAACGCTCCTAAGTATTCCCAAAGAAGGACTATCCCAACTCACTTCGCAGCTGATTTCCATTTCTTCAGATCCAGAAGTAATAATATCACAATCACGTTTGAAGATTGTATCTTCTCCGGTACATCCGCTAATAACACAATTTCTATAAGCATCCCCAACAATCTCTACTTCTTCTGTCCTGTCATTATCACAATTAGCAGTGTTTCCTTCCCAATAAGGACAACAAATTCCTGCTGATAAATCAACATTCATAGCTACTTCGTTTAGTAGATTTTCGTCTCGCCTGTTCCTAATTATCTCAACTCCTTCCTGAGCTAAATTAGAAGCAATAACCGCGTAACGATTATCTTTTTCATGTTGAGCCGTTTTGGCTAATAGAGTATAAATTCCGGTAAAAGCGAAAGACACTAGAAACATCACTAAAATAATCTCTACCAAGGTAAATCCCTGAACACATTTTATCGATTTATCTTTTTTCGAAAACAAAAATATCATATTTAGGTTTAATTATAGCTAATTTTGCCACTGGCATTTATTGTGACAATCATCGACCTCGTACCTTTTGAAATAGTAAAAGTCCCTGTTTGATTTCCCGTTAATTCATTATGATTCAAAAAAACTTCTCCGTAGGGAGTTTTGAAAAAAATGTCATTGGCAGTTATTGAATAACCGACACCTAAATCGATTGTATCATCGTTCTCTTTACTCAAAGAACTCGGGGGACTAAAATCCAAACTAGAAGCAGTATCACAAGCTTTTGGATTCGACTTAAAATTGTTATTATATAAATAATATATTTGTATAGTTGACGACCCTCCAGCGGTATAAAAACCATACCCGCATATAGTTCTTTGAGTTGATTCCTGCGGAGTAGATAGAGAGTAAGATTGAGCTGTTCTGAGACCAGTCTTAACTTTATCACCCGCCATTATTAAACCCTGTTTAGTTTCAGAAACGCTCACTATTTGAAACATAGTCGCTGACAAAAAAATCATAATGCTCATACCCATTATAATTTCAATCAAAGTAAATCCCTTTCTACCAGCCCGCTTCACCGAATCAAGACGAATAAGCATGGCTTTTTTATTTTTTATTTTTTTAAAAAACATTTTTTCAACTTAATAAACTATGCCAAATATCTAAAATTAAATTCTGATAAAAAATAATAAAATAAACACTGATTATTAAAAACGGTCCGAAAGGTATTTGAGATTTCATTTTCTTGCTGAAAAACAAAAGTAAAAATATTGCTACGATTGATCCAGAAACATAAGCGAAAAGGATAAAAAAATAAGTCATCTTAAATCCTACCAGCAAACCCAACCAAAAACCCAGCTTAACATCACCACCACCAATCCATTTTCCCTTGGAAACATAAAAAATAAATCCAAAAAATACGCTAATAATTAACCCTCCCAACAAGGCTGAAATCAAAGGACATTCTAAACTAAAATAACAATTCCAAGAGACAGTTTTATAAAAAATCGTTGCTATTGTTCCGATTAAAACTAGAAAGTCAGGAATTATCATATACCTTAAATCCCAAATAAAAATTGTCCATAAAATATATGCGATAGAAATATAATAAAACAGACTTAAATAAGGACCAAAACCCAAATCGCTTATCTGGAATATCTGATTATTTTGAATTAACCAAAAAGTTAAAATAAAAATCAAACCAGTTCCTAATTCCATTAATGGATATTGCCAAGAAAGATTTTTCTGACATTTTTTGCATTTCCCTCTTAATAAGAGAAAACTAAAAATCGGAATATTATCTAACCAACTCAATTGATAGCCACAATAATCACACTCGGAACGACCTCTTAATGATTTTCCGATTTGAATTCGATCAATCAAAACATTAGCAAAGCTTCCGAGGCAAATTCCGAAAACAAATATAAATATGTAGAAAAGAATGTTCATCATTGTATTTCGCAACCATTTAAAGCCGCACTGCAATAGACCACCGTCCCGCTCCCAGATTGTTGAGCGCTGAAAGTCCAAGTGTCAGCAGTAAAACTTCCTGTACTATTATACCCAGTGAAATAGCTGGGGACAATTGGCCACGATCCATAAGCAGACTGACCACTACAAATATTTCCTCCGCTAGAAGGTGCGGAAACAGTCTCTCCACTCCCTAAGCACATATAAATCGGTTGGATAGTAGCCGACATTTCACTCAACATTCTAGTCACTCGAGCTTTATCCCGCTGAGAAGAAATGGACACTAAAATAGCCCCACTCAAGACTACTAAAATTGAAATAGCCAGCAACATTTCAATCAATGTAAATCCTCTTGTTTTTTTAAAATTATTATTTTTCATTATTATTTAAGTTTAATTAATCATCTAAGCAATTATCTAAAATTCCGCCGTGATTTACAAAATTTTACTTATTTACTAAAAAATAAGATCTTAAGCAATCACTAATTTTTATTTAGAATATTTATGGAGTTACCGTGCAAGTTCCAGCAGCTGCGTCACAAGTAATTGCGGTAGGATTACCGCTAAAAGAACAATCAATAACCCAGGTATCAGCTGTTATAGTTCCGTAATCACAAAGAGTTGGTCCAATTCCAGGCCAAGTAGTTTCAGAGTCAGGGCATAAAGAACCTCCTCCCGTGTGATTATTGGAAGGGCTGCCAAGATCGCTTCCTTTAAACATACATTCTTGAGCATAGGGCATAATTGACTTAGCCGTTGACAAAGCTGATTTAGTGTTAGCATTATCACTATTACCAATCATTGCATAAACTGCTCCTGCTAAAATACCAATAATCGCCACTACCAGTAACATTTCGATCAAAGTAAACCCTCTAAATTTATTGAAATCATTTTTTTCCATTTCTTTTTATTTAAAATTAAAAAATTATTTATCATGAATTCTTAAATATCTTGAATTTCACAATTTTCGCTAGCTCGAATACCACACTGAATTTGCTTTCCATAATCAGCGCAAGTAATAGTATAATAATGATCAAGAGTCGGACCTCCTGTTAAATCGTATTCGCATTCATCAACTGTTATTTCCATCCAGGTTGTTTTTGAAAAATTACAAATTTCGTTACTAGGGCTAGTGGCATCATTAGGTAAATTCACCGCCCCCAACCTAAAATAACACTCCTGGCTAATCGCATGAGCCCCATTAGCAGTTTGTAAAACCGCATTCAATTTCGCTTTTTGTCTCTGACTTCCTAACGAAATAAAAATAACTGCTGCTAAAATACCCATAATACTTATTACCAGTAAAAGTTCTATTAGAGTAAATCCCTGCCTGCCGGTAGCCATGGCTTGACTATTTATTACTTTCTTCATATTAAAACTTTAATAAAAATTCAATACTAGATTCTTGAAAATGCTCCCAAAAATCTAGCAACAAAAATTTTATTCACAACCAGTAAAAACACATCCATCCATTGTGCAAGAAGCCTCGCAATCGCTTCCGGCGTCTGTGGTTGTACAAGTAGCCGCATAAACCCAATTATCAGCGAGAGCATTAGTAATAGTAAAAGTACCTGCTGCAATGCTTCCGCTACCGTCACAATCCCCAATAGTAGGAATATTTCCAATAGTGTTGGCCGGATTACATACCGCCGCTCCTTGAACAGCCAAAATTGTTCCACCAGCATCATGGCAAGCCGTTGCGGCAGTTACTAAACCTCGCATATTCTCCTTGAAAGTAGTCATTCGGGCTCTTTCTCGTTGCTTTCCAAGAGATACAAATAACACCGCCGCTAAAATACCAATAATGGCAATTACTAACAGCAATTCTACTAATGTGAAACCCTTTTTATTCATTTTATTCATATTTTCACCTCTCTTTCCATTTTTTTCATATTATTTTTTATTAATATTTATTATCTCTATTTTTTACCTTTTTTTTATTAAATGACCTAGGTTTGTAAAATTAGGTACAATTCCCAGATTAGAACTCAAGGATTGAAGATTTGAGTTCAATTCGAGGAAAATCCGAGCAACGTATGAGATGTACTGAATGGTACATCGAATAGTAGCGGAGGGTTTGACAAAGAAATGAACCAAATATGCAATCCAACTATTTAATGGAGGTTGAGACTTGGTAGATGGGGAGTAGTATCGCCGAAACTAAAATTCCAACTCCTATTGCTAATATTACCATTATAATTGGTTCTATCAAAGAGGAAAAGTTTTTTACCATCGTATCTGCCTCTTTAGTATAAAATTCGGTTATTCTTGATAAAGTATAATCTATTCTACCCGTGCTTTCTCCCACTTTAATCATCTGAATTACAATTGGAGGGAAAATTCCATAGCGCTCAAAAGCATCGCCAATTTTATCTCCTTTTTTAATTTCCTTGACAACTTCTCTGATGGCTTCTCGATAGACTTCGTTGCCGATAACATCTGAGGTTATCATCAAAGCCACATTGATAGTTAAACCACTTCTTAATAAGCTAGTTAAATTTTCTGAAAATCTGGCGATATAAATATTTTTTAAAATTTTACTAAAAATCGGAACTTTTAAAATCAACTGATCATACTCTCTCCGTCCATCTTCAGTTTTTACATAATAAACTAAAGCTATCACCACACCAATAATTGCCGGACCGATTGCCCACCAATAAGCAGCGAAAAAATCACTAAGCCAGATTAAAATTCTGGTTTGAAGAGGTAAAACTACATCAGTTTCTTTTAAAATACCTAACAGTTTAGGCATCACAAAAGCCATCATTAAAAAACCAACCACTATCATAGCCGAAAAAATAAAAGCAGGATAATACATAGCGCTCTTAAGCTTATTGCTTAAATCATAGTTTTTTTCAATATTATCGGCTAAATCATTTAAAGCTTTTTGCAAATTACCCGAGACTTCACCGGCCTTAATCATATTTACATAAAACTTAGAAAAGGCACCGGGATGTTTAGATAAGGCTTCTGACATCGATGAACCTCCCTCTATATCAGCTATAATCTGTTGAATTTTGACAGAGAAGGAATTGTTATCGGTTTGAACCGCTATCGCTCTTAAAGCTTGCAATAAGGGAACATTGGAATCAATGAGAATTGCTAGTTGTCTAGAAAAAATAACAAATTCCTTAGCTGAAATTCCTTCCCAAAAACTAGCAATTTTTTCCTGAAAAAAACTAATTTCCTCTGAATTCAAGCTAATAATCTTTAGCTTGCTTTTCTTTAAAACTCCAATAGCCTCTCTCTTGTTAGGAGCTTGAACATATCCTTTTTGTTTTTTGTTTTGTAAATCAAAAGCAATATATTTAAATTTCATTTAAATTTTGTTAACTATTTTTTACTAAGGCCTTCAAATTATCAACATCTAAAACATATTTCTGAGCTTCATCCCATTCCACCAATCCTTTTTTGACTAATTCAGATAAATAATACTCCAGAGTAAACATTTCTACTTCTCTTGATGTTTCCAAAAATGATTTCAATTGATGAGTTTGATCTTGTCGGATTAAATTGCTTACTGCATTTGTATTCTTCAAAACCTCTATAGCCGGTATTCTTCCACCCCCAATTTTATTAACTAAACGCTGAGAAACAACCCCTGTTAGAACATTCGCTAACTGTTGTCTGATTTGGTTTTGTTGAGCAGGCGGAAATACGTCTATAAGTCTATCGATGGTCTGAATAGAATCGTTGGTATGTAAAGTAGCCAATACCACATGACCAGTTTCAGCCGCCGTAACAGCCGTAGAAATAGTTTCTATGCTTCTTAATTCTCCTACTAAAATTATATCTACATCTTCTCTAAAACAAGCCTCCAAAGCTCCTACAAAAGTTGAGGTATCCGTGTAAAGTTCTCGTTGTTCAATTAAGCTTTTTTTGTTTGTATAAACATATTCGATTGGATCCTCAATAGTAACGATATGTTTTGAATATTTTTCATTAACATACTGAATTAAAGACGCTAAAGTAGTACTTTTACCATGACCATTGGGTCCAACAACTAAAAATAACCCTTGAGGTTTTTCAACAAATTCATATAATTCATCAGGTAGATTCAAATCAGTTAATTTCTTGATTTCCTTGGAAATAGCTCGCAAACAAAGACTTAATACTCCTCGACAAAAAAATAAATTACCCCGGAAACGAAATCCCCCTTCCATTTCCAAGGAAAAATCGACTTGTCTTCTTATTTCAAGCCTTTCTAATTGTTCAGTACTTAAAATTTCCTTAGCTATACTCTCCAAATTAGAATCAGAAATAACTTCTTCATTTTCAATTTTAACCAACGAATTGTTCAGCCTAATAAGTGGATAATTACCAGTAGAAAGGTGAAGATCTGAACCACCTTGATCAACTAAATAACCTAAAAATCCATAAAATTTTTGTTTGAAAGAGGCTTGACTCATCTTTATTTTTATTATATTTTATTTTTAATCAATTCTACTAGTTCAGAAGGAGTTAGGGATGATTTAATCAAATAATCTTCAGCTCCCATTTCTAACGCTTTTTTGATTTTTTCCCTCTCACCTAAATTAGTCAACATAATGATCCTAGAATTAATTCCTTTTATGGCTTTTATTTCTCTTAAAACTTCCCAACCGCTTTTTTGGGGCAACATTACATCCAATAAAACCAAATCTGGTCTAAAATTTTTAAAAAATTGAACAGCTTCCATTCCATTCTGGGCTAATTCTACTTCGAAATCATTTTCACTTAATTTTCTACAATAAATTTCCGAAATAAATTTATCATCTTCAACTAGCAAAATTTTAGTTTTATTTTTTTGCATCTTTAAATCTTAATTCATAATCTGCTATTCTCCTTTAGCCGATATGGCTTCCTTTCCGCTATCATCATCCGTAACCCTTTGAATTTCTTCAATAGTAGTAGCTCCTTGTAATGCTTTTATTATACCATCCTGTTTCATAGTAGTAAAACCATCTAGTTGAGAAGCAGATAACAACTCATACTCATCAGCATTATCACTAATCATTTGAGAAATCTTTTTATTAATCTCAAAAATTTCTGAAATTAAAATTCGTCCTTTCATCCCTGTATCACCACATTCACGACAACCTTGCCCTTCAAAAAGCTTAATTTTATCAGGTTCTTTTATGGGATTATAGCCTAAATATTCCTCAATAATTTCTTCTGGCAAGCTTTTCAATTCTTCTTTAAACATTTTTTTTACTTCTTGCGGAATATCTTTCCTTTCTTTTTTACATTTTTTACAAATTTTTCTGACCAATCTTTGTCCAATAGTAATTTTTAAAGCAGAGGATAGAAGAAAAGATTTTATACCCATATCCATCAATCGAGATACCGCTCCGACGGCTGTATTGGTATGTAATGTTGATAGTACTAAATGACCAGTTAAGGCAGCGTGAACTGCTAATTCAGCAGTTTCGGAATCTCTAATTTCTCCAACCATCACTATATCAGGATCTTGTCGCAAAATACTTCGCAAACCAGAAGCAAAGGTATAATCAATTTCCGGCTGAACCTGAGACTGATTAATTCCTTCTAAGACATATTCCACTGGATCTTCCAAGGTAACAATATTCGTACCTTCCTTATTAAGCATTTTTAATAAAGAATATAGAGTTGTAGATTTACCCGATCCCGTTGGACCAGTAATTAGAATAATTCCATAGGGTTCAGTAATGACCTTATTAATTTTTTCCAAGTCTCTTCCCATAAAACCCAAGGTTTTCAAATCAATCAAGCTATCATCTTTATCTAAAATACGCATTACCACCTTTTCTCCCTGAGAGACCGGAAAAGTTGAAACTCGAAAATCAATAAATTCATCTTCATTTTTAATTCTAAATCGACCATCTTGAGGCTTTCTTTTCTCATCAATCTTTAGATTAGATAATATTTTAACTCTCGAAACTATGGCTGGACCGATATTTTTAGGTAAAAATAAACTACTGTGCAAAACCCCATCCACTCGATATCTTATTCGCACTTTTTCCTCCAACGGTTCGATATGAATATCGCTAGAACCGCCTTCAATGGCATTTCTAATTATCACTTCGACCATCTTGGCCACTGGAGCATCTTGAATTACATTCAATTGACCATCTCCAGATTTAGGAACTTTGCCTATTCGTTTCTGCCTACTGGCCTCACTTTCTTTCTTGAAACTTTCCACTGCTTTACTAATTTCTATCTCTGGATTTTTTAATTTATTAAGAATCAAAGCAAAAACATCAGCAGAAACAACTTGTACTTTAATTGGTTTTTTTTGTTTATTCGCATAAAAACGTAAAGCATTCCGAGAATCATTGTCTTCAAAATCAATCATGGCCACGCTCAAAACACCATTTTCTTCTTTAAAAGGAACAAACTGATATTTGACTGCTGAATCAAGAGGTATTGAGGAAATTAGGTCGCTAGGAATCTTAAGTTTATCCCAATCCGCTAAACTATTATTGCCTTTTTCTAAGATAATATTATCCAATATTCTATAATAATAATTAAACTAACGCTTCTTTTAAATCTCCATTTCCGGAACTAAAACTTACTCTACTGGATCATTCTCTTCGGATTGATCCTGATTTATTTCGGAATCAATCACAGCTTCCTCTTCTGCAGTAATTTCTTTTTCAATATCAACAATTTCCAAATCGGTCCCTCCTAAAACATCAAACAAATTATCTTTTCCTTTATTTTCACTTTCAATAAAACTGAAATCAACTACTTTCTCTCTGTATAACATATAATTTTCAACAATTTCTATTTCTAGTCCATTTTTCAACAAACTATTCAAATAATGGCTGCTTGTATTAAGTTTTGATTTATCAATACTTTTTTTATAAAACAAAACCACTTCTAAATTCAAATTTAAATTATTAGCTATTTCATTTTTTTTAATTGAAAAGCTATTAATCCGAACAAAGCGATTTAAATTCTCTATCAAATAAAGAGCTTTCTTAAGACCAAAATAATTTCCGTCTAAAGATATCGAGGCTTCAATTTCCTTGATATTATTATCGCTTTCTAAATCTTCGTTACTTTTTGATTCATCCATTTGAATCAAGGCAATTTCCGAAATTTTTATTCCAGAAGTCACAGCTACGTCATTCAACTCTTTTAAAAATCCTTCTTCTTTAATACTCTCTGGAATAGAGTTATTCAGTAAGAGCTTTTCATCAGCATTCACCTGATTATAGACAACTACAACCTCACTCAGATTATCCTTATTTCCCCCTATTATTTTTAGATTGGTTTCTTCTGCCTCAATACTTTTATTATTTTGAGAATAATCATTCCAAATTGGTTTTGTGAAATAAACAAAAAAGAGCAAGGCGATAACTATAGATAATGGAAAAAACAATAATTTTAATTTCATTTTTATATTATTACATCTTAAACCGTTAAAAATTTTCTACTTGCTCACTTGAAATTTCTTCCATATTAAAATATTCTCCCAAGCTAAAACTAAAATCAGCAATTAATCCTTCATCAGTTTCCCTACTTGATTTTAGAAAAAAATCAAAAACATTCTCCATTTGCTTATAAGTCTCAACTTGTTTAGCAAGCTCTTCATAGCTAGAAACAGCTACCTTAGCAATATAATTAGAATAGCTATCCTTATCTTCAACTTGCAAACTCACGAAACTAACCGAAGGAAGAGTATTGTCTGAAATGGTAACTATATTTTTAGTTTGCGTTAAAAGTCCTTGTTTGCTAATTTTAGACTTCAAATCCAATGCTTTCATATTAAAATCATACATACCGATAAATTCCTCTCCGGCTAAATTTTCTTCAATAAGGGCTACTTCTTCTTTTATCTTTTGTTCTTTATTAACTGCTAAATAATTTAACAGAAAAAACACTCCATACACAAAGAGAGAGGCGCCTAGAATAGCAAAACCGAGATTTGTAGAGAGACTATTGCTGAACCACTGCCTCTTAAGTAAATCTTTATTTTTTAAATTTATATTTTTCATTTATTTTAGAATTATATTTTAATTTTTTAGAATAAAAAATTACTCTTCCATCCCGATTAAAGCTAACCCTACTGCTACGCTGAAAAATGGGCTGGTACCTAATATTTTTTTCTCAATCTCTTTTGGATATTCGATTTTAGACCAAGGATTACCAAAAACAACTTCTGTCTTCATTTTACTCTGAATGTATTTCCTGACACCTTTTAGCTCAGAAGTTCCTCCAGACAAAATTACCTTATCAACACCATTTTTTTTAAATTCATCAAATTCCATTAAATTTTTTTGAGCCTGTTCAATAATAGAATCAAAAACTGGTTCTAAAATATTTTTAACAACCACCTTAGAGCTAGATTCAAAACCTTGATCGACTTTCATTTTTTCGGCTCTTTTCTTGCTAACGTTAAGGCTCTCGGCAATTAGGTTAGTAATTCTATCTCCAGCTAAATCAATATTTCGATTAAATAAAAGCTGTCCTTTATAAATTCCGATAACATTTGTTACACCTCCTCCAATGTCCAATATTAAGTAATTATTTTTTTTCCCAGAAATCAAGGCTCTCTGAGTAGAAAAACAATCCACCTCAATTGAACCTATCGACAAACCGTTATTATTAAAAGATTCCTGAAAGTTATTACTAATATTTTTCATTACCGAAATCAATAAAACTTTTGTTAATTTAGAATCGCCTTTTTTTTGATTAGTTTCTATAATTATATTTTCATTTTTAGCTACTTTTATTTCTTTTTTTATTGTTAAATCCGATTCAATAACCTGCCAATCAAAGATTACTTCACTTAAATCAACTGGTATATATTTAGTTGCTTCATATTCAACTTCATGCTTTATCTCTTCTTCTGTTTGAGCAGATATCTCAATCAAAGTAATCAAAGAAGAGTAAGAAGGAATAGCAATATTCACTTCTTTTTTTCTAATATCCATCTCATTTAAAATTTTGGACACAATTCTTCCTGAAAAAATGCGCAAATCTTCTCTGGATAAATTTTTCTCCATTTTTACCAGAGCATAGTTCTTTAGCCTGATCTTTCCTCCTTTTTTTTCTAATTCAACCATCTTCAAATTATTGCCCCCAAGATCAATCCCAATAGAATGACTCTTGCTTTTTTTGAAATAACTGGCAATATTACTTAGATAAGATTGAAGTTTTTGCTCCATCTCCACTTTTATTTTCGTTTAATTTTTATTTTCATTTTAGACTAGCTTCATCAATTACTAATATACATCAACTATTAATATATATCAATAGTTGATAATCTCCAATAAATAAATGCCCGTCTAATCTCAAAATAATTATACTAGTTTTTCAATCACATGTAAAACATTATTTATTTTAAATCATTATGAAAAATTTCAAACAAGACAAACTCACAAAAAATGCCCGCTTTGTAATTAATCGAACCAAGGCCATTTCCAATCTAAAAAACTTTTCTAAAATAAATGGTCTTTTCTTAATTAAAACTTTATCTCAAAAAAAAGGAAGTTTGGGAGAGTTTATTATGCATAGTCTCCTAAAAAAGAATGTTAAAATCCCAGTCAATCAAGAAATTAAAAAACTACCAATCAAATTTTCCGTTGAAAATGTTTTAATTAAGGCTTTCCAAATAGCCTCTGTCTCTCGAACTCCTTATGTTGGAACCGAACATATTTTCCATGCTCTCTTATCTTTTTTAATTAAAAAAGAGCTGACTTTTCTTGATAAATATTTCAACAAAAATACCGTTCTATCTGCCAGCAAAGATTTAGATGATTCAGCCTTTAAAGACAATAATCCTAGGTTTGTCAACGAAATGCAGTCAATTATTGAAAATTTCTTTTCTTCTCAACAACCTTCTAATCGTAGATCTTCTTTAAAAGAGTTTGGAATTGACCTTAATCAGATAGCCCTTAAGGAAGATCATATTTTAGTCGGTCGAGAAAACGAACTTAAAAGAATTTCCAATATTTTAGGCCGAAAAAATAAAAATAATCCGGTTTTAGTCGGAGAAGCAGGCGTCGGAAAAACTGCCATTGTGGAAGGCTTAGCTCAAAAAATTAACCGAGGGAAAGCGCCCTATTATTTGAATAATAAGAAAATAATTAATCTTGATATTGGACTAATGATTGCTGGAACTAATTTTCGAGGAGAATTTGAAGCTCGTTTAAAACAAGTTGTCAAAGAAGCCACTGCCAACAAAAATATCATTTTATTCGTTGACGAAATTCATACCTTAGTTGGAGCCGGCAATGCCATAGGAGGAATGGACGCTGCCAATCTTTTAAAACCGGCTCTATCCAGAGGTGATTTACAGATAATTGGCGCTACTACCACAGAAGAATACCGAAAAAGTATCGAGAAGGACGCTGCTTTAGAAAGAAGATTTCAAACCATCTTTGTCAACGAACCTACCATTCAAGAAACAGAAAAAATTCTAACTGGCATCAAATCTCTTTATGAAAAATATCATAATATTACCATTGCGCTAGAAACTATTAAGCTAACAGCTAGTTTAGCTAAAAGATATTTTCCTAATAAATTTTTGCCAGACAGCGCTATCGATTTAATTGACGAAAGTTCAGCTAAAAGAAGAACAACTTCCACTAATATCAAAGCTTACAAAAAACTCAATCAAAGAAAAGAAATTCTGCAAAAAATTACTACCGAAAAAGAATCTCTGGTAATCTCTGATCGCTATGAAGAAGCTATTTTATTCCGCGATAAAGAACAAACTGTTAAAAAAGAAATTCAAAAAATTAAAGCTGAAATTCAAAAAGCCGAAAAAAGTAATCCTATCAAACTTGAATCTCAAGATATTATTGAAACTTTAGCCGAATCAGTTAAAATTCCCATTGAACTTTTATCCGAAAAAAATCATAATCTTCCGCTCAAAGTCAAAACTGCTCTTCAGAAAAAAATTATCGGACAAATCAAGGTGGTCAAAGAAATTTATAACACTTTATTACGACGATCAAGCGGTATTTCCGATCCCGATCAACCTCTTGGATCGTTCCTTTTTATCGGTGCTTCTGGCGTTGGAAAAACTTTAACCGCTAAAATCCTAGCCGAATCATTATCGCCTCTTCAATCCAACAACCTGATTCAAATCAACATGAGTGAATTTATGGAAAAACACGCAATTTCGAAATTGCTTGGCGCTCCTGCTGGTTACATCGGTTATGATGAAGACAAAAGCCTAATCGAAAAAATTCGTCAAAATCCTTATAGTGTGGTACTTTTCGACGAAATTGAAAAAGCTGACCAAAGTATTTTAAATATCTTATTACAAATTTTAGATGAAGGTAAAATAACCGACTCCAAAGGCCGATTAATCAATTTTAAAAATACTATTGTCATTCTTACTTCTAATATCGGAACTTCAGAATTAAACCAATTATCTAGAATTGGCTTCGACGCTGAGAATGATTCGCTTTTAAAACAAAAAAAATTGACCAGACAAGCCATCCAAAAAGAAATTTCCCAAAACCTTTCCAAAGAACTTCTTAATCGACTTGATAACGTTTTAATTTTTGACTATCTCAATAAAGATGATCTTAAAAAAATCGCCAAAAACGAACTGCAAAAATTAGTCAAAAGATTGCAAGAAAGAAAAACTAAATTAACTTTCAGCCAACCAGTTCAAAATTTAATTGCTCAAGAAAGCGAAAGCCCTCAACAAGGCGCTCGCTTAATTAAAAAACAAATTGAAAAAATAATTGAACCTCTAGTCGCTCAAGAAATTATTAAAAAGAATCCAAAAGAGATTAAACTAAAAGTCGAAAACAAAAAGATAATCATAAAATAAAGCTCAAAACTCAAAATACTACGAACTACTCCAAGTCAATTTTAAAATTTAAAGTCTAAATGTCAAAAAATTTTGAATTTTCAGTCATTTGACATTTGAATTTAACTTGGAATAGTTTGGAACAATTTGCTTGCCTGCCGGTAGGCAATAATTTTGAGTAATTTATATCTTTTTTGAATCATGTTAAAAATTAATCAATTCCTCAAAAACCTAGAGACTCAAATTTTGGACATCATCCTCCCCAAAAAATGCCTTCACTGCCAAAAAGAAGGAACGTTTTTATGCCTAAGTTGCTTGGGTTTAATTAAAATCAATTCCTTCCAAGTCTGTCCTATTTGTCAAAAATCCCTCACCGAATCTGGTGAAGTTTGTCGTTATTGCAAACCCACCAAACCTCCTCTTGATAATCTCACTACTGCTACTAGCTTCGACAATCCATTAATTTCAAAATTGGTTCATTCTTTTAAATATCGATTCATCGATGAACTTTCTGATCCGCTGGCTAGATTATTAGTTGAAACTTATCGAAAAAATAAACTGATAATTCCCGACTTAATTATCCCTATTCCTCTCCATCCCTTAAGGCTTCGCTGGCGAGGATTTAACCAGGCCGAATTATTAGCCCAAAATTTATCCCGAAATCTTCTCCCTGGCTTCCCTATTGAAATCAACACCGAAATTTTAACTCGAATTAAATATACCAACCCCCAAGCTAACCTTAAAAAATCCGAAGAGCGTCAAAAAAATATTGAAAATGCTTTTCAAGTCAACTTAAAGGCAATCGACAAAATAAAAAATCGCCGAATATTATTAGTCGACGACATCTGCACTACTGGTAGCACTCTTTTCGAATGTGGAAAGCAATTAAGAAAATTAAAACCCAAAGTTATTCAAGCTCTTGTAATTGCCAGGAAAAACTAAAACTCCAAAATTATAAAATTTGATTTTATTTAATTTCTGGGTTATAAATAAAAATAAAGGTTTTTTGAC
>CAYWJP010000010.1:0-23516 GCA_964458715.1 uncultured Bdellovibrionales bacterium | reverse complement strand
TTGCCTAATTTTAAACAAAGTTTAAAATTATTTAACCGGGGTTAATTGTTAATTGTTTACCCCGTTAAATAATTAATAAAATTTTCGTCTTTACTTCTCTTTTTTCTCTACTTATAATAAACTAATGAAATAACAATCTAATATAAACAATGTCTACTCTATACAGAAAACATCGCCCAATCCTTTTCTCTGAAATATCCGGTCAATCTCACATTGTCCAAACTTTATGCAATACCATAAAAAATAATCGAATTGGACAAGCCTATCTTTTCACTGGATCCCGGGGAATCGGGAAAACCACCTTGGCTAGAATTTTTTCCAAAACTGTCAACTGCCTCAATCCAGTTAAAAAAACCGGCAAGATTTCTGTTGAACCTTGCAATAAATGCCAAAATTGTTTGGCAATTATGGAAAATAAAACTATTGACATCAATGAAATTGATGCCGCTTCTCACACTGGAGTAGATAATATCCGACAGCTAAAAGAAAACATCAATCTTACGCCTTCTTTACTAAAATATAAAGTCTATATTATCGATGAAGTTCATATGCTCTCTATCGGAGCGTTTAACGCCCTACTAAAGACCTTGGAAGAACCACCAGCTCATGCCATTTTCATATTAGCTACCACCGAACTCCACAAAATCCCTGAAACAATAATTTCCAGATGTCAAAGATTTAATTTCAATCGACTAACTCAAGAACAAATCATCGAAAGACTAAAACAAATTGCCAAAAAAGAAAAAGTTACTATTGATGACTTAGCCTTAGAGATTATTTCCGCTGAAGCTGAAGGAGGAATGCGAGACGCCGAGTCTATTTTGAACCAAATCATCTCATTAGAAGATAAAAAAATAACCGGCGAGGAAGTCAGCCAAATTTTAGGAACATCTTCCCAAAATCACATCATTGAATTTATCGAAAAACTTTTAGTCGACAATGTTAAATCGACTCTGAAACAAATTGAGGAACTTCAAAATGAAGGAATTTATTTAGTGAATTTTAATAAAACGATTTTATCAATTTTACGAAGATTAATAATCCATAAAATTAATCCCGCCATTAATAGCAAAAAATCAATTTTTTCTCCAGAAAATTCCAAAAAATTAGAAAATCTTGCTTCCGAAAATGATACTCAAGATTTAATTTTGGCCATCAATTTATTTCAAAAAAGCCTAGTTGATTCCAAAAATAATCCAATTCCTCAACTACCGCTAGAATTAGCCATAATTGAATTTCATTTATATAAAAATAAGGACAACCCAAACACTGCTCCAACTATTATTCAATCAACGACTGTTCCATCAATTCAAAAATCAACCTCGACTAAGATAACTAAAATTAAAAAGGCTGTATCTAAAGAAAATCCAATTATCAAAAAAACAAAGTCTAAAAGCAAAGTAATCGCTCAAGAAGCTCCTATCGCTGATCTTTCAGTTAAAACTGAAAAAATAACTGCTGAAAAACCTTCGACTCATCAAGAAAATAAAACTGATCTAAAGCTCTTCTCGCTTATTTTAAACAATTGGACTACTATCTTAGAAAATATTAAACCAAGAAGCTCTTCTATTCACGCTTGCTTAAAAAGTTGTGCACCAGCGGGAATCATTGAAAATATTTTTTACATCAAAACTAATTATTCTTTCCACAAAAACCGATTAAACGAGCATCGGAATAAATTGACAATTGCTGAAATAGTTGATAAACTAACCCAGTGTAAAATCAAGGTTGAGATTGTAACTGAAGACCAAATGGAGGATTTAGGATTGAATGGTAATTCTTCTAATGGCAAAGATGTTCTCAATGATGCGTTACAAATGATGGGAGGCAAGGTCACGGAGTGACCTAGACAATTTTTAATTTTTAATTTTATAATTTATATCTTCGGGGATCGTCTAATGGTAGTCGCCTCCTCGGCGACCCACCGAAGAGGTGGGGACACAAATTAAATTTATACCATGTGGTACACTTATTGCATAATTAGTATCAAAAATAATAGATTATACATTGGATATACTGGAAACTTGAAAAGAAGAATTACTGAGCATAATCATAAAAAAGGAGGAACTTACACATCCCATAATGCACCTTTTAAATTGATTTATTATGAAGCATTTTTAAATAAGTCAGAAGCCACTCAACAAGAAAAATTCTATAAAAGTGGCTACGGAAAAGAGGTTTTGAAAAATAAAATTTCAAAAACACTAAAGTATTTTAAAAAATAGTATTTATACATTACACTCGGGGATCGTCTAATGGTAGGACACCAGGTTTTGATCCTGGCAGTCGGGGTTCGAATCCCTGTCCCCGAACAAAGAAACATAAAAACGCCTTTCAAGGTGTTTTTTATGTTTCTTTTTTGTGAGGTTAGGGATTCGAAGGGAGCAAGAAAGAGCGAACTGGTGAGCTCTTGGTGCGCAGCTCCCAGGTGCCCGAGTCGGAGCGAGGGAGAATCCCTGTCTTTCTTTTGTTTTTCGGGGATAGAGATTCGAACGAACGGAAGCCCGAGATTCTGAGCTAGCGAAGAATTATAGAGAGTGGGCTGAGTTCCGGGGAGGAACCACTTAACGAATACGAGCTGGAAGCGAAGTATGAGTTTAGTGAGTTGACCCTCGAATCCCTATTCGAAGGGAGGGAGAATCCCTGATTCAAAAGACAAAAAAAACAAATTATGCTAAACTACCCCTATGAAACGCAAACTGATTCTCTTAATCCTAATTTTAATCCTCAGCTTACTAGCTTGGCGTCTTTTTTTATCTACTTTTTCTTCGGGACCCATCGAAATCGTCCCCAATCCCACCAAAAATTTATCCGGCGAAAAAACGAAAATATCTGGAATAAATGACACCGTCGAAAACCTCAAAGATAATTTATCTGACAAAAAAGCAGAACCAAAAGAAAAAATTGTAACTAAAGAAGAGACAGAAAAAACCACAACTGAAAAAAAAATTCCGGAAGTAAAAGCCACTGACAATTTCATTATTAATAAAAAAACTTCTTGGGGCTACTCCTCTTCTAGCGGTCGAACCATCGACACCATCGTCGTTCATTCCTCCTACGATGCTCTTGGCTCTGACCCTTATGACCTCAATGGACTAATCGCTGAATACAAACAATACAGCGTTGCTCCCCATTTTTTAATTGACCGAAAAGGAAAAGTTTATCGCCTCGTCGATGAAAAAAATATCGCTTACCACGCCGGGGTTAGCAAAATGCCCGACGGAAGAACCGGGGTTAATAATTTCTCTATCGGAATTGAAATGATGAATACCAAAAACGACGACTACACCAGCAAGCAATACTCGGGCTTAAACAACCTAATTGATTATCTTGAAGATCAATACAAAATCAAATACGTCCTTGGACATAAAGATATTTCCCCTGACCGAAAAACCGACCCTTGGAATTTTGATTGGAAAGAAGTTAACAGCGATAATACTATCCACTAATTTTGAATTTATAAAAAACCGTTAGCGAGAGCTAACGGTTTTTAATATAAATTTGTTTTTACTAAATATTATTATAAATTAAGCATTTCTACAATTATTAGATATACGGTTAAACTTAAGATTAAAACCAAAGGGGGAATTAACAAAAATAAATATCCTTTTTTCTTTAACGCTTTTTTTAACTCCTGTCCATTTTTTAAGGCAGCTAAGATGAATAAAACAACAGCGATTGGTATCGATATAATCATGCAAATAACGCTTAATCCTGTAATAGCGCTATTAATAAGTTTTACTATTTCCATTTAATTTTTGTTATTATTTATATTTATATTTATATTTATATTTTTTATTGCTTAAATAATAACATTTTAGAAAAAATAGTAAAGAGTTTAAAAAAACCAAAAATTTTTTATTTTTAACTTGCCAGTCAACAGGCAGGTTTAAATTTTTTTAATTCGAGCTTGACTTGAAATAATTTGGCTCGCCACGGCGAGTGAGCTTTGAAATTTACTAAAAATTCTCTTTTAAAAATTCCTCTAGATTTTTAATAGATATTCTAGTTTGCTTCATCGTATCTCGATCTCGCACTGTCACGCTCTCATCTTCCAAAGAATCAAAATCAACTGTCAAACAATAAGGAGTTCCGATTTCATCTTGTCTTCGATAACGTTTTCCGATATTTCCATTATCATCAAATTCACACATAAAATTATCACTCAAATTATTGTAAATTCCCCGAGCCTTCTCCACTAATTCTGGTTTATTTTTTAATAATGGAAAAACCGCTACTTTTACTGGAGCTAATTTTTTAGGGAATTTTAAAACTACTCGCTCACTACCGTCTTCCAACTTCTCTTCGGTATAAGCTTCAGTCAAAACTGCTAGAAAAGTTCGATCAACTCCCACTGAAGTTTCTATTATGTGCGGAATATATTTTTCATTAGTTTTTGGATCTAAATAACTTAAGTCTTTTCCGGAAAATTTAGAATGTTGAGTTAAATCATAATCACCTCGAGCATGTACTCCTTCCAATTCTTTAAAACCAAAAGGAAATTTATATTCAATGTCCCAAGCCGCTTTAGCATAAAAAATTAAATTTTCATGCTCATGCCATTTTAAATTTTCCTTTTTCAACCCTAAATCAATATAATATTGAAAACGTTTCGCTCGCCAATCTTCATAAACTTCCATCGATTTATTAGGATGAACAAACATTTGCATTTCCATCTGCTCAAACTCTCGTTTTCGAAAAATAAATTGTCGAGCAGTAATTTCATTTCTAAAAGCTTTACCAATTTGAGCAATTCCGAAAGGAACTTTAACTCGAGTAGAGTCTAAAACATTTTTAAAATTCACATAAATTCCTTGGCAAGTTTCTCCTCTAAGATAAGTTGGTTTTTTGTCCCAATCGCCAGTGAAATTTCCCAAATTTGACTGAACTAACAAATTGAAATTCTTAACTTCTGAGAAATTACTCTTACTACATTTAGGACATTTAACTTTTTCTTTGTTATCAACTAAGAGTTTATTAATCTCTGCTTCGCTCATTTTTTCATCAGCAAAAACTCCAGCTTCTTCTAAAATATGATCCACTCTAGCTCTGAAATGACACTCTTTGCATTCTGCTAACGGATCAGAAAAACCACCTACGTGACCAGAGGCTTCCCAAACTTTTGGATGCATAAAAATACTGGAATCTAGACCAACAATATTATCATTTTTTTGAACCATCGCTTTCCACCAAGCAGCTTTAATGTTATTAGCCAATTCTACTCCGTATGATCCATAATCATAAACTGCCGCGAACCCTCCATAAATTTCCGAAGAAGGAAAAATAAACCCTCTCCTTTTGCTCAAAGATACAATATTCTGCATCAATTTTTCTAAATCTTTTTTTGACATATTGTCTAGTTAAAAGTTAAAAATAATAATTTTTTATAAAGTTTTTTGACTTTATAAACTTTCTACTTTCAAACTTTACAAACTAACTTAAAAATCTCGCTCTAACAATCCAAAAATTAGTAAAAAAAGTTTGAATTGCCGGAGCGAGATTTCCCGCGGTTCCACCCGACTTCCCCAATTTGAGGCACTTATATAAATTTGGCTGAGTTCTTAAACTGAGGATTTACCATTTCCTCACTCAATAAAGAACACCCTTATAATAAAATTTAATATCAATTTTGTCAACCTCGCAAAAAGTAAGATTTAAGAATTGCAGCAAACTCATATTTGAAAATCCCCGAAATCAACCATTTAATTGAAATTACACGTTTGAGCAAAATTTCTGCCTCGGCAAGCGAGAGCTAGACGGGCGAGGGAAAACCAAGCAACGAGCGGAGTTTGTTTTTGCGATAAGCGAATTAAACAATGAAAATAGCGCCTGTCCGCCTCCGGCGAAACAAAGAAATTTGCCGAATATGTAATTTTCGACTAATAATCTATGTTCCTTGGTCTAACTAGAGTTTCTAGTTCCATATTTTTTGGATTTTGATCGGGATTAACATTGGTGATTAAATGCAGTTTAACCAAACTGACTTCATCTGGAACAATAGGAACAACCATTGGATTATTTTCTAAATCGCTCAAATTGTCTCCATCATAATAATAAAAAATTGGTTCATCACTCCCGTTCATAATGTTTCCCCCAATAATTTTGACCTCTTCATCGTCACTTGGATATACAGCGGGAAAACCGCTAGGATTAGAAATTCCCAATTTGAAAGAACCATCTTCTAGAAAATAATGAATTTTTTCCGCTACTAAATCATCATCAATATCAGAAAAAAATCTGAGATTAAAATCGTCTCCCGAAAGAATTAAATATCCGCCAGCTTCAGATTGACGAGCCTCCCTAATATTTTTAGTAAAATTACTAATCGAAATTTGCAAAATACTATTATTCAATCCTTGTTCAATAGTTCTTTTATTAACAGCGAAAGTTCTAACCATTGCTATCGTTACCACTCCACTTATTAGAACTAAAATAGCCGAAGCGGTAATTACCTCGATCAAAGTCATTCCTTTATTTTTTTTAGAAAAAAATGATTTCATTATTGTGGAGTTAGTCTGATATTTTTAGTAGTCAGGTCATTAATATCAACAGTACCAGTGTAGTCATCATAGCCATTCATTCTAACTTCAATTGAATACTCTTCGTTTTCCATCAAAACTGCCGGATCAACCTTTAGGGGGAAAAAGGCGGTTCCGTCTCCTCGAGTTTCACTTCCTTGATCAAAATCAGAAGGACCTATTAAACCAATCCCCGCCCCACTAATTGGCTCTTCAGTAACGTCATCTAAAACAGTTGCATATAAAGATGGAGCTGTTTCATCTCCAAAAAACAATTCTATTTCTAAGTCATCTTCTGCTTCTAGATTAAAAGCTATCTCAGATCTGGAACCAACAAAAACATAGTTTCCCGTTCCTAAATCTTCATAATTAACAATTTGGTAGAAACCAGCACTAATATTATCATAATTAACTTCACCGCTAGAATTCGTAGAAGAAGTGTCTTCTAAATTATAGGTTTCAGGATCACTTCCGATCTCTTTTCCTCCTATTAATTCAATATCAACACCAGATATCCCAGATTCATCAACATTATCAATGGCCTTAAAAGTCAAATCGGAAGCTAAATCAATAAAAAAATTTTTAGAATTTAAAGCTCCCTCACTAACATAAAAATCAATATTAATCGGAGTAAAACTGGACTCCGGAGGATTAGGGTAAGTTCTTACATTCTCATAATCATTTTTTGATAAACTAATTCTATAAGTTTGACTTGGCACTCCCTGCAAAACTAAACTACCCGCATTATCAGTACTAGTGGAATAATCAACGATTGGACTGTCTTCGATACTTTCTAAGTGAATATTTACATTAGCAACTGGATTTCCCCCAGAAGTCATAGTATTTAAAACTAAAGTTCCCCCTCCCATGTTGGTCTCGACTCCATTCGGAACAAAATTAGAAACAAATTCTACTGAATCAGTTTTTCCCTGATGTTCCCATTCAGTCGTTATTTGAACTAGTTTATAATCAGTATTAATCAAATCGTCCAATCCAGTTCCATCTAAAGAATCATCTATATATCTAATGTCGATGTAGACACTATAGTCGAAACCATTCCGAGTAACTGTTTCAGATGCCAGCATTGGACCATTAATTATTCCACCCACTGTCCCAACTTCTTCATAATCTAAATTTCTAATAATTTCCATCTTTTCATTAGCTATGGCTATCGCTCCAATTCTTTGTTTGGATTCACCCATATTAGAAACCGCACTAGTTAAAGCCAAATAAATAGTCAGTGTTAAAAAACTGACTATCGAAATACTAACTAAGACCTCAATCAAAGTAGCTCCTCGTTGCTTAAAATTGTTTTTTTTATTAAATAATCTCATGAATACTTTTATTATCTCTAACTTTAAACTAATTCCATTAGAGAATAAATTGGCTTAATTATGGCAATTGCGAAAAGAGCCACTGCCATCCCGACACAAACCATTAAAACTGGTTCAATTACTGCCGATAGGTTCTGCGTAATTTGATCAACTTCCTCTTCGTAAAAATCAGCTAATCTTTTTAGAATATCTGGGGTTTTACCAGTGTCTTCTCCGACTTTCAACATTTTTATTACCAGAAAAGGAAAAGGTGTTTTATTTTTAGTTAAAATATCGGATAAAGCCACTCCTTTTTGCACGTCTTCAGCCGCTTGTTTTATGCTAATTTTAAAATAATAATTTCCCAAAGTATCTGAGGTTATCTTCAAAGCCTCCACCAAAGATACTCCGCTCTCTAAAAGTGAGCTTAAAATTCTAGCAAATCTAGCACTATTCAACTTTATAACTAATGCGCTAATAACTGGCACTTTAAGAAAGATTTTGTGAAAAATTCTTTTGCCAACCTCGCTTTTATAAAAAAAACTTATTCCCCCTACTAATACAAAAATAACGCCAAAAGTTAATAAAATATTGTTAGCCATAAAATCACTTATAGCTACTACAGCCCGGGTAAGAAAAGGCAATTCAGCATTAAACTCTTCAAAAACATTCGTAATTTTAGGAATTACAAACATCATCATTAAAATTGCAATAGTAATCATAACTATGATTATTATAGCAGGATAAATTAAGGCACCCTTAATTTTTGAAATCAATTTATGATCTTTTTCTAATTGAGAAGATAAAATATTCAAAATATCTTCTAGCGAACCGCCTGCTTCGCCTACCTTTATCATAGAAGTAAAAACCTTATTAAAAGCTTGCGGATGTTTTACCATGGCATCTGCCAATGATATTCCCTTTTTTACATCTGTTCCTAAAGCAGAAATTACTTTTTTAAAACCCTTATTCCGCTCCTGTTCGCTCAAAATATCTAAAGCTCTAGACATAGACAAACCAGAAGAAATCATTACTCCCAAATGACGACAAAAAATCATCTTTTCTTTTAATGGAATTGCCCTAACTCCAGAAAAAAGTTTTTTCTTAATAGTCTTTTTTTTGATCTCTTCAATGTAAACTGGCCAAAAACCGTCCTCTTTAATCTTTTCAGCGACTTCTTTTTCGCTATTCGCCTGCATAGAGCTTTCTCTTTCTTTTCCTTTTTTGTTTTTAGCTAAATATTTAAAATTTGGCATATTAAAATTTTACTTACTTATATTTTTCTCCGCTCTTTCCCGTTGAAAATAAATCGAGATAATTTTTCTTTAAAAATCAAATCATTCAAATTGCCTGCCCCGTTAAATTGCGTAGCAATATTTAACTGGGGTCATCCTCGCCCCCAGCACCCTGAGAGTAAATTTCGGCGAAAATCCAGATTTTAAAATTAATTCATTCGAAATTAGTTCATTCTAATTTGATTCAAAATTCAAAATTTATTTATTATTAATTGCTCATTCCTTAGTAACTCTCAGGACTTCTTCCAGAGTAGTTTCACCAGTCACTATTTTCATAAAACCGTCCGCTATCATAGTATTCATTCCTTCTTCTATAGCTTTATTCTCAATATCAGAAGCAATGGCATTTTGACTAATCATCTTCTGAATATTCTCGCTTACTTCTAACACTTCATAAATACCCAATCGTCCTTTATAGCCCTCATTATTACAAGCTTTACAGCCAGTACCCTTGAAAAATTTCAAATCTTCAATTGAAGTTATTTGTCCCACTTCTTTGGGAAGATTTTTTTTATTTCTTTTTAAAGCTTCTAATACTAAATCAAAATCAATTTTTTTAGCCAATTCTTCAATTTCTTTTTTTTCTAATTTATGCGCTTCTCGACATTCAGGACAAATTTTTCTAACCAAACGTTGCGCCACTATAGTATTGACAGTAGAGGCAATTAAAAACGCTTCTGCCTTCATATCAACCATTCTAGAAATTGCGGCGGCGGCGGAATTAGTATGCAAAGTAGACAAAACCAAATGACCAGTCATGGCAGCGTTCAAAGATATCTGCATAGTTTCACTGTCTCTTATTTCACCCACCATTATTATATCTGGATCTTGACGCAATAAAGATCTCAATCCAGCAGCAAAAGTCATCCCGACTTTAGTTTTCACTTGAGTTTGGTTGACTCGTGACATCTGATATTCAATTGGATCCTCAATCGTAGAAACATTTACCTCAGGAGTATTAAGCATTCCTAATATTGTATACAGGGTAGTAGTTTTACCACTTCCAGTCGGTCCAGTTACCAAAAAAATTCCGTTAGGTTGGCTAATAGCTCGCTGAACTCGTTCTAAAGATTCGTTAGTTAAGCCAATTTTTTCTAAAGTCAAACCCTTGGAAGAATCATCTAAAACTCTCATCACTACTTTTTCTCCAGAAAAAACAGGAATAATTGAAACTCGAAAAGAAATTTTCTTATCATCAACCTCTATTTTAAAACGACCATCTTGAGGAACTCGATGTTCATCTAATTTCAAATTTGATAAAACTTTAATTCTAGCTACAATTCCAAACATCACTTGTTTAGGTAAGGTCATCGCATCGTGTAAAATTCCATCTACTCTGTAACGAGCTCGCACTTCTTTTTCATCAGGTTCAATATGAATATCCGAAGCTGACTCTAAAATAGCATGCTCAAGAAGAGTATCTACAATCTTAATAATTGGTAAATCTTCGGCTATTTTTTTGAGTTCTATTTGATCGGCTTCCTCGGTAACTTCATCATTAATTATTTCCCCAAACTCAGCTTGCAAGCTCTTCTTATATTGCTTAAGGGCTTCTTTAATACTCTGTTCAGTGGTTAAACAAGGTATAATTTCAAACCCAGTTTTTTTCTTAAGATAATCAATGATCTGAATATTCCCAGGATCCAACATGGCCACTCTTAATTTATCCCCATCTTTATTAAAAATAATTACATTATTTTTTTTAGCTACTGACTCAGAAATAATATGCAAAACTTTTTTTGAAATTTCTTTTTTTTCTAGATCCACAAAAGGAATGCCTAATATATAGGCATGCATTCTCTTGAGGTTCATTTCAGAAATTAGTTCTTTTTTTAATAGCAAATCACCGAGATAAATTTTTTTATTCTCTGCTTCCTCAAAAACAAGCTCTAATTTTTTATTATCAATAAATTCTGAATCCTCCAGAAAGTTTTTTAATTGACTTGATTCAACATGCATTTTTTTAAATTATTCGATAAGTTCTTTAACTCTATCAACTATTTCATCCAGCCGATACTCAGATTTAACTAAATAATTTCGTGCTCCTAAATCAAGAGCTTTTTGAACATTATTAGGTCCGCTTAAATTAGTCAATAAAATCACGGGAGTAGACGGATTTATTTTCTGCAATTCTTTCAAGACTTCGAAACCATTTTTCTTGGGTAAAATAATATCCAAAAGAATTAAATCGTACCGATTATTTTTTAATAAATTTAAAGCTTCTTCTCCGTTAACAGCTAGTTGAATCTCGAAATCATTGGCTTCAAGAGCCTCCTGCAAAGTCTCCCTTAAGGCTTTTTCATCTTCTACGAAAAGTATTTTATTTTTTTTCATTTTATTTTTTTATTTATAAAAACATTTCATGAGATTGTTTTTAATTACCTTTTTATCACGAAATTTTCTAATTTTTGGACTGTTTCTAATTACAGTTTTTAAACGAAATTTATTAGTTTTAGGGTAAATTATTTAAAAATTTTTGAGGTATTAACCATAGCTAAGCCAAAACAATTTTTAAGGACTTAGTTGATGTAATAAAATTTTTAAAGAATTTAAGACCTTAGTGAAAATAATAGTTGGAAGTGAGCTCTTAAGTCAAAAATGTAAAATTGTCCGCCTCGGCAAACTTCAACGAAACAAGCAGCAAAAAGAGTGGTCGGAAACAGTCCCTTATTAACAAATTGGTAGGCTGATAAAAAAAGTACTGCCCTTGTCTTTCTCGGATTCAAACCAAATCTCTCCCTTCATTTCTTTCAATAGAATTTTAGAAACATAAAGACCTACGCCAGTTCCCTCGGCTAATAATTTTTTGGCATCTAAAGCTCGATAAAATTTATCAAAAATAAAGGCTTGAGATTCACGACTGATGCCATAACCCTCGTCTTTAATTTTTATAATTAAATTCGAATTTTTATTATAAATTTCAATCTCAACTTTGCCTTTTTCATGACTATATTTTAAAGCATTTTCGATGATATTATTAAGAACAATCTTAATCTTTTTTTGGTCAGTCTTAGCACAATTAACTTTACTGTTATCGATTAAATTAAGCTTAATGCCTCTAGATGAAGCAAATATTTTCATTTCTTTTAATAGCTCTCTAATCGTTTTATTTATATTAACTTCCCGAAAAGTCAGTTCCTTCTTGCTTTGTTCCAATCTTGATAAATAAACAAAATCATTAACTAAACTAACCATATTTTCGATTGATCCTGCTAATCTTTCTACATATTTACTTTGCTTCTGAGTTAATCTTCCCTGAGTTAAAAGTTCCAAATTCCATTTAACATTAGTTATTGGACTTCGAATTTGGTGAGAAACTAAATCAATAAATTCTTCTTTTAACTTATAATTAACAATTATTTTTCTGGAAGATTCAGCCACAATACTTCCAATAATCAAAATTATAACCGATTCAATAGCCACAAAAACAACAGCCGTCCTAGGATCATCAACAAAATTTAAAGCCAAATAATAAGTAAAAAACATTCCAATTATATTGACAAAAGCCATCATTAAAATCAAAAAATCAGGCAGCCTCCAAAAAGGAACTCCGTACTGCTTAGATTCGTCTCTAACTCTTTGAACAATTGTTTTTTTCATTTTTGTTTTATTTTAATCCATAAAGTCAAAAAGTTTATAAAGAGTTTTTAAAAAATAACTTTATGAACTTTGCACTTTATAAACTTTTAAACTACTTTATTTTATTTAAATAATCTTTAAGAAAATCTTTTAAATCTGGTCGATCAACAGCATGGGCTAAAATGGCTTTTAAATAATTTAAGGGATCTCCTGTGGTCATCCATTCGCCATTTTCAATTTTCTTGGCATAAAAGTCTCCACCATTTTGAATATAACGCTTAATAGCATCGACAATCCAGAGTTCATCTCCTTTGCCAAGTTCAGTGTCTCTTAAAACATCAATAATATCTTGATTTAAAATCATTCTTCCGAAATCAGCTAAATTTGATGGAGCAGATTCGATCGATGGTTTTTCTACAATATCTTTTATTTTCATAGTCCCTTCCTCTAAACCAACAATGCCATATCGATCCACTTGATCTCGAGGAACTTCTTGAACTCCAATCATAAGATGACCAGTTTCATAATAATCGTTCACCATTTGCTTAGTAAAGGAGGTTTTGGATTTAACTAAATCATCTCCCCAAACAAAAATAAAGGGTTCATCTTTAACCAAACTAGCCGCAGACAAAACTGGTGTTCCGTTACCATAAGGTCCCTTCTGTCGTACGTAAATAAAATTCGCCATTTCCGAAATTTTAACAATTTCGTTAAACTTTTCTTTCTTACCTGATTTTCTAAGATCATGTTCAAGCGCCCAACTATGATCAAAATGGTCTTCGAGTGGTTTTTTGTCCCATTTAGTAACCAAAATAATATCTTCTATTCCCGCTTCTACTAATTCTTCCACTACCAATTGAATAATTGGTTTGTCAACAATCGGAAGCATTTCTTTAGGCATTGATTTTGTGGCTGGCAATAATCTAGTTCCGGAACCTGCCACAGCTACAATAGCTTTTCGAATTCTCATATCTAGTCAATTAAATATTAATCCCAAAACAATTTATTTTTAAAATAGTTTCTTTTTGGCGATATCTTTTAAATTTTTATTAAATTCGGTGATAGCTGCTTCAGTGATAGGATCAAAATTCTTATTAACGCCTCTCTCTCGAACGACATTTCCAGCTTCCAACAAGGAATCGAAAGTCCCTGCATCCAACCAAGCGCCTTTAATTTTTTCAACTTTTAATTCACCCATTTTTAAATACTTTTTATTTATATCGGTAATTTCAATTTCCCCTCGTTCTGAGGATTTAAGAGATTTGGCAATTTTTATTACCCTAGAATCGTAAACATAAGCCCCGGTGACACTGAAATTACTTTTCGGATTTTCTGGTTTTTCTTCAATACTAATGACTTTTCCATTTTCATCAAATTCGGCTACTCCAAACCTTTCAGGATCTGGAACTTCTTTGACAAAAATTAAGCCACCCTTTTCAAAGCTCTTGATAGAATCACTAATATTATCTTCAAAAATATTATCCCCTAAAATCATAGCGATATTATCGTCATCAATAAATTCTTCTCCCAAAATAAAAGCATCCGCTAACCCCCGAGGAACTGTTTGTACAATAAATTCTAAATGTACATCTAGTTTTTCAAAAATTGATCCCAAAAGATTGAGAAATTGACCAGAATGCTCAGGAGCCACAATTATTAAAATTTCCTTTACTCCTGCTTTTACCAAAGTGTTGAGTGGATAAAAAATCATTTGACGATCATAAACTGGCAGAAGTTGCTTGCTAGTTGTTGCAGTTAAAGGAAGCAACCTAGTGGCAGTTCCTCCTGCTAAAATTATTCCCTTAGTCATTTTCTCTGAATTATTTTTTATCATTTTTTTTATTCTTAGAACTATAATATTGTGAATCAAATAATAAAAATAAGATTTCGCACTGATTTACTACCGCTTTCAAAAAATCATCGCCTGAAGCTATCGGTTCTTCCTTAGAAGGCAATATCAAAAAAGCTTTAATCTTAGGATTATCTGACTTGGAATAAAATATCTCATTATGATTAACTTTAGAGTCTATTCCTTCGCTATAAATATCCAATAAATTTTTAACAGTTACTTCTTTGTTTTTATCTTCCTCTTCAAAATTATAACCCTCTTTCTGCTCTATCAATATTCTTCTTTTTTTAGTATCAATTATTTTTAACCAAGCCATTTCACTTCCCGTAGCGCTACAAGCAATCTCTAACAATTCTCGTAAAGCTTCTTTGAGCTCTTTTTTATTAGTTGGAATTGGTTTCTTTATTCTTTCTAAAAAATCTCTAATAACTGAAAAATGAACATTAACTTTACCTAAATATTGAAAAGTTTCTATTAATTCTTTTTCTTTACTACGCAATTTTGAAGACAAATTAAAAGTTTCTTGTTCTCGTTTTTGAACCACATAATCATAATGCCAAAAAACATAAATTGCCGCTAAAAAACTCAAGACCAAAAATAGAGTTTCAACAATATCCTCTGAAGCCCAACCAAATCCATGATCGATAATACTAGGAATAAACAAAATCGCAAATAATAAGGCAAATAAACTTAACCCTAAAACGACTTTTGCTTTCTGAAATTTATCTAATTTCATGAATTATGAGTCTCTTTACTATTAAATGATCAAAATCAATTACTACTATTATAATAACTCATTATCGGAATAAACACAAAGAATTAAAAGATTTTTAAATCTTTTTTCTTAAAATAAAAAATCCTTTGATTTTTTTATCAAATTTAATTTTGAAAATTTTATCCTGTCCTCCATGCGCAGATTCTAAATCATCACCAGGTTCAACTTGAATTCTGATAATCTTATTTTTATAAATTTCGTTAGGCGTTACAACCTCGACTAAATCACCTTTTTCAAAAGAATTATGCACAAAGACTTCTCTAATCTTAGAATTTTTCAAAACTGAATCTATTAAACCGATTCCCACGAACATCAAACTTGCCTCCTTGGAGGCCTCATTAAATAAATGAGGTGGTTCCTCTTGAAACATAAAACCTTTCCAATAACCTCGATTAGACAATCCCTCTAATTCTATTTTTTGTTCTTTAATTAATTGTTTTAATTTTCGTAAATCCAGGTTATCGCCTAAAGCCCTTAAAACTTTTTTATAAACTCGGACTACCATTGCCACATAATAAACACTTTTGGTTCGACCTTCAATTTTAAAAGAATCAACTCCAGCCGCTTGAAGCTCTCCCAAATTTTCAATCAAACAAATATCGTTGCTATTAAATAAATAAGTTCCTTGACCGTCTTCCTCAATATCAATTTCAAATCGATTCTTGTCATCAACAATTCCCGCTACTTTCAATTTGTCATTTTTTTGATTTTTATTTTGATGATATTTCCAGCGACAAGGCTGAGCACAGTCTCCAAGATTAGCACTTCGACCCAACATCCATTTTGACAAAATACACCTGCCACTATAAGCCATACACATTGCTCCATGGACAAAACATTCTAATTCAATATCCGGAACAGCTTTTTTAATTTCTTTGATTTCTTTCAAGGAAACTTCCCGTGCTAAAATAATCCTCTTAGCTCCTTGGTCTCGCCAAAACTTGGCCGCTTCCTTATTGGTAACATTAGCTTGAGTAGAAATATGAACATCAATCTTGGGCAAAGTTTTTTTGACCATCCTTAAAATTCCCGGATCAGATAAAATAATTCCGTCTGGTTTTATTTTTTTAATAAACTCCAATTGAATTCCCAAATTATCAATATGGACATTGTGAGCATAAATATTCAAAGCCACATAAAATTTTTTATTATTTTTTCGACAAAATTCAGCCCCTTCCGTTATCTCTTTTCGACTAAATTGGCTAGCCCTAGAACGCAAAGAAAAACCGGGCAAACCAAAATAAACCGCGTCAGCACCGTAAATTAGAGCCACTTTAAGTTTTTCTAAATTCCCCGCCGGAGCGAGAAGCTCGATATTTTGCATAAAATTAAATTAGGTAGTAATAAGTGTTGGTTGAGTAGGGATTAGCGATTAGTCAACTAGGATTTGCATAGTAATATTTTTTCCCGACCCCTAATCAACTAATCACTGATTAACTAATTCTCTAACTGGTCCAAAAGACTGCCGATGAATCTCGCAAAACCCAATTTCTTGAAGAGCTTTCATATGCCTTTCAGTACCATAACCTTTATGGGCATCGAATCCGTAACCAGGAAATTTTTTATGATATTCTATCATCATACTATCTCGATAAACTTTAGCATAAATTGAAGCCACTGCGATTGAAAAAACTTTTTGATCACCTTTAATAATATATTTCTGAGAATAGTCTAACCCTGGAACTATCTTATTACCATCAATTAAAAGTAAAACATTTCTTTTTTTAATTTTTGGAACTAATTCTTCTACAGCTAAACGCATTGCCAATAAAGACGCATTTAAAATATTTATTCTGTCAATTGTTTTAGGCGTAACTTCTCCAATTCCAATTTTAAAACCTTTGCTTTTTTCTAAAAAAGCAAAAACCTCATTCCGTTGTTTTTCAGAAAGGGTTTTACTATCTCGAATACAGTTTCGTAGCCTAAAATCTTTTTTGAAATAAATAGGATCAACCCAAGCTGCTGCTGCCACTACTGGTCCAGCCAACGGTCCTCGCCCTACTTCGTCAACACCGACAATAACACAACCATCTGAGGCTAATTTAATTTCCTTCTCGGTTGATGGTAAGATCATATTGATAAATGTTCAACATACAATAACCAACCCTCATTCAATTAATTAATATCCAACATTCAATTTAAAAAATTGATTATTAAAATATTTAGATATTGAATGGATATTGGATATTGAGTATTGAGTGTTTCTAATTGTTTATTTCCTAATCTGGCAACCTGACTGTTCTAACGCTTTCATAATCTCCTTCATTTTCTCATCAACCTCCTCACCTTTCAAAGTAGAATCAATTTTTACAAATTTCAAATGAAAAGCAAAAGATTTTTTATTATTTTCCTCGTCTTCAAAAATATCAAAAAGTCTAATTTCTTTTAACATCGCTCCTCCACTTTTTTGAATATTTTTTTCTACCTCGGCCACTTCAGTTTTACTATCAACAAACATCGCTAAATCTCTTTCGACTGATGGGAATTTTTGAATTGATTGAAATAATTTCTTATTAGCTTGAAGATTAAATAAGATCTTAAAATCTAATTCGAAAACAACAAACTGTTTTTTTGTTTTATAATTTTTAGCTACTTTCGGATTAATCTCTCCTAACTCACCGATTTTTTTACCACCCACTAAAATCTCGGCTCTTCTGGTTAAATGTAAAAAATTAGTCGTTGGCTTTTCTAGGACTTTAAATTCAACTTCTTGATTAGCGATTTTTTGAACCAAAGATTTAATTTTTTCTTTAGTTAAATAAAATAATTCCGGTAATTTTAATAAACTATTAAAACAAGCTCCTGCAATTTTCATTTCTTCGCCAGGATTTTTCTCTGGCAAATAAATTCTCCCAATTTCAAACAAACAAAAATCATCAAAGTTTTTTTGATTTAATTTACTAGCCTGAATAATCCCCGACAACAAACTTTTTCGCATTAAATTTTGCCCTTTGCTATTGGGATTTTCTAATTCAAAATGCTCACCAGAAATTTTTCCAATCTCAACATCTTGATTACCATAAAAAGAATAATTAATAACCTCATCAAAACCCAAGGCTACTAAGCAATCTTTCAATTCCCATTCTAACTCTCTTTCTAAATTCCGTTTGCTAGGTTTTGAAGCCGTCATTAAATATTGTTCCTTGATATTTCCATAACCTTTGATTCTTCCAATTTCTTCAATAAAATCAGCCTGACCCTCAATATCCAATCGCCAATAAGGAACAATAACTTTAACTTGCGATTTTTCTTTATCATTAATTGCAAAATCTAAATTTTCCAAAATTGTAAAAACCTCGTCAATATCAACTTTTTCTCCTAAAAGTCTCTCGATACTTTTTACATCAAGCTCAACTACTTGATTCTTATTTTCGAAGTGATTACAATCAACTATTTCTATCAACTCTGCTCCAGCATACTCCTGCAAAAGCGCTACCGCTCTCTCCAGTGCCACTTGAGTTAAAACGGGACTAATTCCCTTCTCAAACCGAGCTTGGGACTCAGTTGCCAAACTATGTCGTTGTCGAGCTTTTCTAATTCCCAGTAAATCAAAATTAGCGGCTTCTAAAACAATTTGATTAGTATTGGAATTGATACCAGATTTTTTACCGCCTTTAATCCCAGCTAAAGCCGTGGCTTTGTTTTGATTAGCAATTATCAAATCGTCTTCATGCAGCTCTAAATCAACATCGCTAAGCAATTCCAACTTCTCTTCTTTCTGAGCTTTTCGGACTACAACGTTAACTTTCCCGTTATCAGCCACTTCCTCAAAATCAAAAGCGTGCAGTGGACTTCCAGTTTCCAACATCACATAATTGGTGATATCCACCACATTATTAATTGGCTCCATTCCACTAGCTACTAAACGAGCTTGCATCCAATCAGGAGATTTTCGCAATTTAATATTTTTTAAAACTGCCCCCATATATCTAGGGCAAAGCTTTCTTTCTTCAATTTTAATGTTCAACAATTCGCCCTTTTTTTTATAATCAGTATTTTTTAAATCCGCCTTTGCCGTGACCACCTTTGCCGTGCCCGCCTTTGGCTGGGAAGGAAAATCTATCTTCCGATTTTCCATCGCCGCAATTTCTCGAGCCAACCCCTGATAACTCAAACAATCATGAGATCGATTAGGCAAAATATCAAAATCCAAAATTTCGTCTTTCAAATTCAAAGCTTCGGCTAAATCAACTCCTACTTTTAAATTGTCGTCTAAGATCATAATCCCATCGTGATCTTTTCCCAAACCAAGCTCATCTTCAGCGCAAATCATTCCATTAGATTCCACTCCTCGCATCTCAGCTTTTTTAATCTTAATTTTACTATTCGGTAAAATTGCCTCAGGCAAGGCTACTGGAACTTTTTGTCCAACTGCGACATTTGATGCACCACAAACAATTTGAACTTCTTGGCCAAATTCTCCCAAATTTAAACTAACCACTTTCAATCTATCAGCGTCTGGATGATTTTTCACTGCTAAAACTTCCCCTACTATGAAGTTTTTAAAATTTGCAGCTAAATTAATTCTTTCATCTAGCTCAAAACCTTTTAGCATCACTAGATTGATTAATTCTTCGACACTTTTTTTTGTCTTTGAAACTTCTTTCAGCCAATTATATGAAAACTTCATTGTTTTAGTTAGTTAATTAATTGGAAGATTAGTTAATTAGGAGTTTACTAATCTTGCTTTTGTTTTCCCCTAAAATATCTGATATACCCGTTTATTCCTTTTATTAAATTTGTAATTTTGTCTTCTAAAAAATCTGACTTTTCTTTTTTAATCAAATCCTTTTTGTAAGCTCTGATTATTAATTGTCTTAATTCCCAAGCCTCTCCTCGAGAAATATGGAGATAACGAATTTTTTCCTTATAATGATACCTTCCATAGCCTTCTGCAATATTTGAAGTTATAGCGTTTGAAGCCCTACATATTTGATCAACCATTCTATATCTTTCATCGCCAGGAAATCGTTTAACTAATTTATACAAAAACACTTCAATCCGTTCTGCTAATTTGTATATCTCTAAGTTTTCGATTGTACTTTTTATTTAACTTAATTTTTTTGAAAATTATTCTCTATATTTAAATATACAACCAATCAACCCCTAATTAACTAATTTCCTAATCACTAATCACTAATCACTAGCTCAAAATTGTTTCACGAATCTTAGGTCTCCACTTCTAAAATTTCTAATATCATCAACTTTATACTTCATCATTGCCAGTCGTTCAACTCCAAAACCCCAAGCAAAACCTTGGTATTTATTTTTTTCATAACCAGCCGATTGAAAAACTTTTTGGTTTACCATTCCACACCCGCCCATTTCCAACCAACCAGTATGACCACAAGTTGGACAACCTTTCCCCTGACAGACTTTACAAGAAATATCAAACTCGAAACTAGGCTCAGTAAACGGAAAATAGCTTGGTCGTAATCTAATCTTCATTTTCTCTCCAAAAAAAGCACTAAAAAATTCCTGAGCAATGCTTTTGAAATTAGCCACATTCACTGAATCTCCCACTACCAATGCTTCAAATTGGCAAAAAGAATGCTCGTGATGTGCGTCAGTAGATTCATAACGATAAGCTTTTCCTGGAACAATTATTTGAAAAGGAGGTTTATTATTTTCCATATAACGCACTTGGGCATTAGAAGTGTGAGTTCTAAGTAACAATTTTTCTTCTTTTTCATTTCTGTTTTTCATCCAAAAAGTATCCCACAAATCTCGAGCCGGATGATTTTTGGGAATATTTAAAGAGTCAAAATTATACCATTCGTTTTCAACCTCTGGACCATCAGCAATTTCAAAACTCATTGAAGTAAAAATATTTTCAATCTCTCTTTGAGTCTTTGACAATAAATTCAGATGTCCAATCTCTTCTTTCTTCCCTGGTGCAGTTACATCAATCCATTCTTTTTCTAAGTCTTTTTTCTGTTGAATTTCTTCAATTAAATCTGTTAGTTGAGTCTCAATTTCTTTTCGAGTTTGATTAGCCAAAGGACCAAATTCTTTCTTCTCTTCTGAGCTCAAATCTTTAATCCCTTTCAGCAGTTGATTGAGTTCGCTTTTTCGACTTAAAAATTTAATTCGAAGCTTTTCTAATTTTTCCAAATCAGATCCCACCGCTTGAATTTCCTTATCAAAATCAATTTTTATTTTTTCCAAAATATCTTTAGACATAGACTTTAGTTTAAAAGTTTTTAAAGTTTGTAAAGTTTAAAAGTCAGCAAATTAGTAAAATTTAAAAGTTTGTGAAATTATAAAAACCTGCCCCTTTCAACTTTATGAACTTTACGGACTTTCTAACTTTACCAACTTCTTCCTCATTATTCCACAAGTAAACAAGAATATCAACTGTTTAATAAACAAAAAACCCGCAAAAGAACGGGTTTATCAAACGAGAGGTTTTCTTTTTGAGCGCAGTTTGAGACGAATTTGAGCACCAAGCTAGTCGTACTAAATGGTACGGCGAACGAGTGGCGGAAATAGGGATTAAGTTCGAATACAGTTTCGTAGTAAAATTTAAAATTTTTGAAATAAATTATTCAAACAATTTTTGAAGCACTGGCCATAGTCAATGTAAGAAAATTTTTGGATAATTTAGCCAAAAATTTTATATTGAATAGAAAGGGTATTTGAATTTAGTCCCAAAACGAGAAAATGTGCCGAAAATTAATCTCGCTATTTTTTCTTTTTTTCGTTGTGTATGGTGTGCCGCTTACATCTCGGACAATGCTTTTTAATCACCAATTTTTCCTGAATTTTTTTAACGTTTTTATGAGAATAGTAATTAATTTCTTTGCACTCTTCGCATTGAAGTTTTATTAAAGTATCTTGAGACATGTGAATAAGTTAAAAGTTAGAAAGTTTATAAAGTTTAAAAGTTTTTCGAATAATTCAAGGGGTTTATTCGTTTGAGTGCAATTCGACCTGCCTGCCGGCCCACTTCGCCGAATTAAGGCAAGTAGGCAGGGGCGAAATTGAGCATTGAGCGAAACGTATTAAATGATACGTTGAGCAAAAAGCGGAAATTTCAACAAAGAAGTGTGCCAAACGAAAAACTCTTAAAGCGCAATTTTAATTCCAGGCGTCATAGTAGCCG
The DNA here is from genome assembly GCA_964458715.1 of uncultured Bdellovibrionales bacterium. Taxonomy (GTDB): domain Bacteria; phylum Patescibacteriota; class Minisyncoccia; order Moranbacterales; family DUUL01; genus UBA2773. Next base: position 1,082 of record CAYWJP010000010.1, on the reverse strand, counting down.
AAACAGAAATACCCCTAACAAAAGATTTTTTAATAGCTTCAGGCTTATTAGCATGAAGAACTTTTTTAAATTCTTCAAAATTTTCTTTAAGTGCTTTTTTATCAAAAGATCTTTTTCCAATCGCTAAATGAATATTACCTCCATTATCGTTCTTAAAACTAGCTTTTCCTTTTTTAATTTCTCCAATAATTTTTCCAATTTGAGGATTAACAGTCTGAGATTTAACATTTGGCATTAATCCTTTAGGCCCAAGAATTTTAGCAATTTTAGCTAATTTAGGCATCATGTCTGGAGTGGCTACTACTACATCCACAGCAATGTCTTTATCTTTAATAACTTGTTCGATCAATTCTTCACCCCCAACAATATCAGCTCCTGCTTTCTTCGCTTCATCTTGCTTACCCTCGGTAAAAGCCGCTACCTTAGTTTCCTTACCATTTCCATGAGGTAAACTTACCGTAGTTCTAATTTGCTGATCAGTTTTTTTAGGATTAATTTCTGTTTTAACGTGAATTTCAACAGTTTCATCGAATTTAACTTTGGGAAATTTTTCCAAAATGTCTAATGCTTCATCAATCGAATAGACTTTTTGCAAATCAAAAATCTCCACGGCTTTACCATAATTCTTACTTCTTTTCATAATTTAGTGGTAATGGCGATATTGGTTCATTAAATTGAGCAATACCTCCCACAATTAAAAGATTGATAATACAAACAATAATAACCAAAATAAAGCCAACCGTCAATACTTTTATTATCTTCTACTCCAAAAAGATATCTCAAATATCTTTCCACCAAAAAAAGCACTTCTCAAGTGCTTTTTTATCATTCATTATTAATTGTTTACCCCGTTAAATTATTTTAGCAAAACTGAAATTAGAACTCGCTCTATTTAACCGGGGTTTACCCCGTGAAATTGAGAAGCACTCTTTAATTGAGGCCTGCCCCGTTAAATTATTTAATCCTAGATTAAATTAAGCAAAGCTTATTTAACCGGGGTTCATTGTTAATTGCTATTATTGATATCGATACCTCACAATCACTATTCCTGAGCCGCCGGCGGCTGATGAAGTACCAGTATT